>CAZWWR010000174.1:0-5345 GCA_964637265.1 uncultured Jannaschia sp. | reverse complement strand
CGAACCGCACCTGGTCGTTGCCCTTGCCGGTGGCGCCATGGGCCACCGCGTCGGCCCCCTCGGCGTGCGCGATCTCGACGAGGCGCTTGGAGATCAGGGGACGCGCGATGGAGGTGCCGAGCAGGTAGAGCCCCTCGTAGAGCGCGTTGGCCCGGAACATCGGGAACACGTAGTCGCGCGCGAACTCCTCGCGCAGGTCCTCGATGTGGACGGCGCTCGCGCCCATGGCCTCGGCCTTGGCGCGGGCGGGCTCCAGCTCCTCCCCCTGGCCGAGATCGGCGGTGACGACCTCGCAGCCATAGGTCTCCTTCAACCAGCGAAGGATGATCGAGGTGTCGAGCCCGCCCGAGTAGGCGAGGACGACCTTCTTCGGCGCGCTCATCACAGATCTCCGTCCTGACGGTCGCCGGGCGGTAGCGGATCGCCCGAGGGCCGACAAGGCGGGGACCCGGGACGGGCCCCACCCGGCGACGTCGCGGCGCCCTCGGGCGTCGCGGCCGCGGCCGGCCCGGATCAGGCGGCGGCGCTCCGCGCGCCGGCGAGGAACGTCTTGCGCGACACGTCGTAGAGCCGCACCAGCGCCTCCCGGTCCACCTCCTGCGACCGGCCCTCGGCCGCCGCGCGCTCCCCGACCTGGCAGGCGGCGGCCATCGCGTCGAGGCCGAGGTTCATCGCGGCGCCGCGCAGGAAGTGCAGATCCGCCTCCAGCGTGCCGGACGTCGGCAGCCGCGCGGCGGTCCCGTCGCACTCCTCCAGGAAGATCTCCACGACCTCCCCGAAATCCTCGGCGCCGATCTCCTCCGTCAGTTCCGCGACGCGGCCCCAATTGACGATCTCTTGGTCAGTCCTGGTCATCGATCCACTCCCACATTCCACGACGAGCAGACCTACCGGCGACCGGCTAATGGCTGGTTTCGCCCGGCCGGCGAAGCGCCTGGCATTCGAGAGGTCGGCCCGGGTTAAGGGACCGGCAACGCATGCGGAGCTATCTCGGCCCGCGTTCGCGTGGGATGAGCCATGACCTCGACATCCGCCCCTGGATCGACCTTCGCCTCGGCGCTCGCCCCCGGCTCGCTCGCGGGGACGCCACGCCGCCGCGTGCTCATTGTGGACGACAGCAAGCTGCAGCGCCGGATCCTGCGCGCGCATCTGGGCCGCCTCGACGTGGACATCGTGGAGACCGACAGCGGCGAGGCGGCGCTCGAGAGGCTGCGCGCGGAGCGATTCGACATCGTCGTCTCCGACTGGATGATGCCGGGCGGCATGACGGGGCTGGAGCTCTGCCTCGCCATCCGCTCCGACCCGGCCTTCGGGACCGAGCCCGGCGGGGACGGGCGCTACATCTACTTCATCCTGTCGACCTCGAAGGGCGAGAAGGAGGAGATCGCGCAGGGCCTCAACGCGGGCGCGGACGACTTCGTGACGAAGCCCGTGGACGGGATCGAGATCGCCGCGCGCATCCAGGCCGGCGAGCGGATCCTCGCGATGCAGGAGGAGCTCGCCGAGACCAACCGCAAGCGCGGCGAGGCGCTCGCGAAGGTGCGCGCGCTCAACGCCTCGATCGAGCGCGACCTGGAGCAGGCCCGCCTCCTCCAGCACGCGCTGGTGCGCCGCTGGCAGGAGGATTTCGGCACGGCCGAGGTGACGCTGATGCTGCGCTCCTCGGGCCATGTCGGCGGGGACCTCGTGGGCTTCGCGCGGACCTGCGCGACCTGCGTCGGCATCCACGGCATCGACGTCTCGGGCCACGGCATCGCCTCGGCGCTGATGTCGGCGCGGCTGGCGGGCTACCTCTCGACGAGCGACCGCCGCCAGCACATCGCGACCGCGGGCGCCGGGGCGGAGAGGTGCGGCACCCATCCGCCCTCCGTCGTGGCCTCGCGCCTCAACGACCTCGCGCTCGAGGAGATGGAGACGGAGACCTACTTCACCCTCCTCTACGCGGAGCTGAGCCTCCGGACGGGGCGGGTCTCCTTCGTGCAGGCGGGCCACCCGCCGCCGCTCGTCCTGCGCGGCGACGGGACGACGGAGTTCGCCGGCGGCGGCGGGCTGCCCGTGGGGCTCATCCCCGGCGCCTCCTGGGACGACGAGACGCTGCAGCTCGCGCCAGGCGACCGGCTCCTCATCTATTCCGACGGGGTCACCGAGTGCGAGGCGCCCTCCGGCGCCATGCTGGAGGAGCCCGGGCTCGCGCGGATCGCGGCGGCGAAGGCGGGGCTCGCGGGCCGCCCGTTCCTGGAGGCGATCCTCAAGGACCTCGAGGCCTATGCGGGCACCTCGGACTTCGGCGACGACGTGTCGATGGCCCTGATCGAGTATCGGGGCGTCTGACCGGCGAGGCGCCCGCCCGGCCCGGTCATCGGGCGCACGCATGACCGGGGCGGGCTCGAAGCGCCGCGATCCCGCCGGCCCGGCGGATCCCGAAGCGCTCAGGCGAGCGCCCGCGCCAGCATCTCGCGCTGCCCCTCGGAGGCCAGCGCCTCCAGGGCGTCCTCCAGGGTGAGCCGGACGGCGAGGTGCCCCGGCTCCGTCGGCGCGCCGAGCCGCCGCACCGCCCGCGCGGCGTAGACCACGCAGAGCTTCTCGGCCCAGATCTCGCCCCCTCCGGGCAGCCCGAAGGCCGAGGCCGGCACCGGCTCGATCCGGCGGAACGCGCCCACGCGGCGGACGGGCGCGATGCGCCAGCCGGTCTCCTCCAGCACCTCGCGGTGGAGCGCGGCCAGGGGCTGCTCGCCGGGGTCGATCCCGCCGCCCGGAAGCTGGAACTCGTCGCTCGCCGTGAGCAGCACCCCGCCCCCGAGCCGGATGGCGGCGTAGGCGCCGGGCCTGAGGCGGGGTCGCCCGGCGGAGGCGGACGCGATGCCGTAGCGTCGGATGGTCATGGCGGCTCCCGCCTTGGGCGCCCGCCCGGCGCGCCTATATGGCACTCGACACGCCGGCCGCCCCGGCGCGGACCGCCGCCCCCGGACCTGCGCCGCGGCCGTTCGCCGGGAGGCTCCGGCGCCCATTCTCATGCCGGACGAACCCGGCCGACATCCGTATGCCGGGGCGTCCCGGTGGAGGGAACCCCAATGACACTCGGCGTCCGCATCACCTGGGACGACAGCGTGCTGCCGTTCCAGCTCGACCGCTCCGACATCCGCGGCCGCGTCGCCCGCCTCGGCCCCGTGCTCGACGGGGTGCTCGGCCAGCACGACTACCCGCCCGCCATCGAGGCGCTCGTCGCCGAGACGACGCTGCTGACGGCGCTCATCGGCCAGACGGTCAAGCTGCGCTGGAAGCTCTCGCTCCAGATCCGCGGCGACGGGCCCGTGCGCCTCATCGCGGCCGACTACTACGCGCCGGAGGAGGAGGGCGAGCCCGCCCGGCTGCGCGCCTACGCCGCCCACGACGCGACCGGCCTCACCGACGCGCCGCCCTTCGGGCAGATCGGGCGCGGCTACTTCGCCATCCTCATCGACCAGGGCGAGGGAACGACGCCCTACCAGGGCATCACGCCGCTCGCCGGCGGCTCGCTCGCGGGCTGCGCGGAGACCTACTTCGCCCAGTCCGAGCAGCTGCCGACCCGCTTCGCGCTCTCATTCGGGCGCGGGGAGGGGGGGTGGCGCGCGGGCGGCGTGATGCTCCAGCACATGCCCAAGGCCTCGCCCTTCGCCAGCGGGGGCGGCTCGGGCGAGGGCGGCCTGATGGGCGCGACCGACTTCCTCGAGGGCGACGAGGAGGAGCACTGGACCCGGGCCAACACGCTCCTCGACACGGCCGAGGCGCCGGAGCTCGCCGGCCCCGCGGTGGCGCCGACGGATCTGCTGGTGCGGCTCTTCCACGAGGAGGGCCCGCGGGTCTACGACGCGCAGCCGGTGCGCTTCGGGTGCAGCTGCTCCAGCGAGAAGGTGCGCCGGAGCCTGAGCGTCTACTCGGCGGAGGAGATCCGCCGCATGACCACCGGGGCCGGCGTGGTGACGGCCGACTGCCAGTTCTGCGGGGCGCATTACGAGTTCGACCCCGCCTCGCTCGGCGTGGACGGCGAGAGGCGCCGGGCCCATGGACGCGGCTGACCCCCTCGCGCGCCTGCGCGCCGCCGTCGCGGCCGAGGGCCCTCCGACCTCGGACTACGACCTCAATCCGTCGCGCCCCGAGCCCCGCCCGCTGCGCGAGGCGGCCGTGCTGATCGCGGTGGAGGAGCGCCCCGGCGGACCCGTGGTGTGGCTGACGAAGCGCTCCTCGGCGCTGCGCCACCATCCGGGCCAGGTGGCCTTCCCCGGCGGTCGGATCGACCCCGGCGACGGCTCCGCGGAGGCCGCGGCGCTGCGCGAGGCGTGGGAGGAGATCGGCCTGCCCCCGGAGGGGGTGGAGGTGCTGGGCGCGATGCCGCCCCACGAGACGGTGACGGGGTTCCGGATGACGCCCGTCCTGGGCCGCGTGGTCCGCTCCTTCGAGCCCGCGCCCGAGATGGGCGAGGTCGAGGAGGCCTTCACGGTGCCCCTGCGCCACCTTGCCGATCCCGCGAGCTACGCCGTCCGGTCCCGGATGTGGCGCGGGGCGGAGCGACGCTACTACGCCGTGCCGTGGGGGCCGCACTACGTCTGGGGCGCGACGGCGCGGATCGCGCGCGCGCTCGCCGACCGGATGGCGTGATGCGGGTCGAGGGCCATTGGCTCGCCGCGCCGGACTCGCAGGCCGTCCTGCGGATGCTGGGGGAGGGGGGCCATCGCGCGCTCGTGGTGGGCGGATGCGTGCGCAACGCGCTCCTGGGCCAGCCGGTGGCCGATGTGGACGTGGCCACCGACGCCCGGCCGGAGCGGGTGACGGCGCTCGCGGCGGGGGCGGGGCTGAGGGCGGTCCCCACCGGCATCGAGCACGGCACGGTGACGGTGGTCGCGGGCGGCGTCCCTCACGAGGTGACGACCTTCCGCCGCGACGTCGAGACCGACGGGCGCCGCGCGGTGGTGGCCTTCTCCGACGACGTGGCCGAGGACGCCGCGCGGCGCGACTTCACGATGAACGCGCTCTACGCCGAGGCCGACGGGACCCTCGTGGACCCGCTGGGCGGCCTGCCGGACCTGCGCGCGCGGCGGCTGCGCTTCGTGGGCGACGCGGAGGCGCGGATCCGGGAGGACTATCTGCGCATCCTGCGCCTCTTTCGCTTCCACGCCTGGTACGGGGAGCCCGGGGGGCTCGACCCCGACGGGCTGGCCGCCTGCGCGCGGCTCGCGGAGGGGGTGGAGCGGCTCTCGGCCGAGCGCGTCGGGTCGGAGATGAAGCGCCTGCTGTCGGCGCCCGATCCGGTGGACGCCGTCGCGGCGATGGACGGGGTGGGCGTGCTCGGCCGCGTGGCGCCGGGCGCG
>CAZWWR010000173.1:2453-5345 GCA_964637265.1 uncultured Jannaschia sp. | reverse complement strand
CCGCCTCCCGGCCGCGCCGTCCCCGGAGACGCGCCGGGCCCCGCCACGCCACCGGTCGCGACCCCGGTCAAGGCCAACGTCACGACCGACGTCACGACCTCCGTCACGACCGGGATCACGACGCCCGCCCCCGCCTCGCCCGCCGCCGCCCGCCTCGCCGCCCGCCTACGCGCCGGCGGCCCCGCGCTCGCCCTCTTCCTCGCCGTGGGCCTCGCCTGGGAGGGCGCCGTCCGCCTGTTCGAGGTGCCCCGCTTCCTGCTGCCGGCCCCGTCGGTGATCGGCGCCCGCATGTGGGCCGACCGGGCGCTGCTGTGGGACAACCTCTCCGTCACCATGCTCGCCGCCGGGCTGGGCTTCGTGCTGGGCACCGCCGTGGCCGTCGGGCTCGCGGTGCTGTTCCTCTACTCGCGCACCGCCGAGCGGGCCCTCTTCCCCTGGGCGATCACGCTCAAGACGGTGCCCGTCCTCGCCATCGCCCCGCTGCTTACGATCTGGCTGGGCTTCGGCCTCGCGCCCAAGGTCGCCATCGCCGCGCTCATCTGCTTCTTCCCGACGCTCGTGAACACGGTGAAGGGGCTGCGCACGCTCGACCGGGGCACTCTGGAGTACATGGCCGTGATCGGCGCCACCGGCTGGCAGACCTTCCGCCACGCCCGCCTCTTCGCCGCCCTGCCCTACACGTTCCAGGCCGCCAAGATCGGCGTCAGCGCGGCGGTGATCGGCGCCATCGTGGCCGAGTTCACCGGCGCCAACCGCGGCATCGGCACGCTGATCGTCACCGCCGGCTACCAGATGGACGCCACGATGCTCTTCGCGGCGATCGTCTGCTCCTCGATCGCCACGATCGCGCTGTTCTACGCCGTCGTCCTTCTGGAGCGCGCCGTGCTGCGCTGGCCCGAGGCGCGCATCGATGCCTGACCCGACCAAACCGCAACGGAGACCGACATGACGCACCTGCCCTCCTCCCCTCGCCCCACGCCCCCGCGCGCCGCGCCGTGCGCCGCACTCGCCGCAGCACTGGGCGCCACGCTGGCCGCCGCCCTCGCCCCGCCCGCCGCGGCGCAGGAGGCCGCGTCCGAAGCGGCCCCCGAGACGGCGGAGGTCTCGCTCCGGCTGCCCTGGATCCTCAACGTCCAGGCGGCGGGCTACGTGATGGCCGCGGAGCAGGGCTTCTACGAGGAGGCCGGGCTCGACGTGGAGATCATGCCGGGCGGGCCCAACCTCAACTCCACCGCGCTGGTGGCCACGGGCGCCAACACCTTCGGCACGAACGACACGAACGGCATCCTGCTCGGCATCGACCAGGGCATGGACCTGGTGATGCTGGCCGCCTGCTTCGGGCGCCACCCCGCGGGCGTGATCACGCTCGCCGAGGCCGGGATCGAGGAGCCCGCCAACCTGCGCGGCCGGCGCCTCGCCTACACGGAGGGCGGGCCCTGGACGCTGACCCGGGCGATGCTCGCCGCGGCGGACGTGCCGCTCGAGGAGATCGAGCTCGTCGTCTCGCCCTCGACCGAGCTCCTGATCAACGGCGACGTGGACGCCAAGACGGGCTTCACAGTGAACGAGCCCATCGCCGTCGAGCTCGCCGGCCGCCCCGTGAACATCCTGCTGCCCTCCGACTGGGGCGTGGAGAGCAACGCGGAGGTGATCTTCACCACCCGCGACTTCCTCGACGGGAACCCCGCCACCGTGCGCGCCTTCCTCGCCGCCACCGTGCGCGGCTACGAATACGCCTACGCCAACATGGAGGAGACGGTCGCCGCCGTGACCGCCCTCAACGACCAGCTCGACCCCGAGCAGCAGGCCGAGCAGCTCCGCCGGCAGGAGCCCTACGTCTTCACCGACTACGCCGAGACGAACGGCGTCTGCGCGCTCGACCCGGCGGCGGTGACGGGCACGCTCGAGATGCTCAACGGCGTCGGCGGCCTCGACGTCGAGGTGGACCCGGAGGCGGCCTATGACGCCGGGTACCTGCCGCAATGAGCGCCGGGGAGGGCACGCCGCTGCATCCCGGCGGGGTGCAGATGCATCTGGGCATCCGGGCGGGCGACGTGCCGCGCTACGTCATGGTCCCGGGCGACCCGGACCGCGTGCCGGTGATCGCCGCCAACTGGGACGAGGCCGCCGACCTCGGCCGCAGGCGCGAGTACCGCTTCATGCGCGGACGGCTCGGCGGGGTGGAGATGGCGGCCTGCTCCACCGGCATCGGCGCGCCCTCGACCGACATCGCGGTGGTGGAGCTCGCCAATTGCGGCGCCGACACGTTCCTCAGGGTCGGCTCCTGCGCCGCGCTGCAGGAGGAGATCGCGCCGGGGGAGCTCGTGATCGCCACGGGCGCGCTCCGCCTCACCGGGGCGGCCGACGCCTATGTCGGGCGCGAGTACCCGGCCGTCGCCCACCACGAGATCGTGCTCGCCCTGATGGAGGCGGCCGAGGAGCTGCGCGCCGCGGGCGGGCCGCGCTGGCATCTGGGCCTCTCGGCCAGCGTCGACAGCTTCTACGCCGCCGAGGTCAACCCGATGCCCGGCGGCTTCCGCCAGACCAGGATGGAGCACGTGATCGACGACCTGCGCCGCGCCCGCGTCGCCACCTTCGAGATGGAGGCGGCCACGCTCTTCGTGCAGGCGCAGCTCTTCGGGATGCGCGCGGGCATGATCTGCGCCGTGGGCGCCAACCGGATCACCCGCGCCCGCGAGGACGACCCCGAGGGCATCCGCGCCTGCACGGCCGTCGCCTGCCGCGCGCTGCGGATCCTCGCCGGCTGGGACGCGGCGGCGAAGGCGGCCGGCCGGGCGCACGTCCTGCCCGCGCAGATGGCCGCCGCCGCGGCGGCGGACGCGGCGGCGGGACAGCCGGCGTGAAGGTCCTCTACGACACCGATCCCGGCGT
>CAZWWR010000173.1:0-2301 GCA_964637265.1 uncultured Jannaschia sp. | reverse complement strand
CTGTTCGGCCTCGGCTGCCCGGTCGCGCGCGGCGCCGCCCTCCCGCTCGACGGGGAGGCGCCGCCCCCGCCGCCCGCCCATGTCCACGGCGCGGACGGGCTGGGCGACGCGCGGCGCGAGGCGCTGGAGCTGCCGCCCGAGGACCCCGCGCCCGCGCCCGAGCTCATCGCCCGCATCCTGCGCGAGCATCCCCGCGAGGTGACCGTGATCGCCGTCGGCCGGCTCACCAACCTGGCCCTCGCGCTCCGCGCCGATCCGGGGCTCGCGACCCTCGCCCGGCGCGTGGTGGTGATGGGCGGCGCCTTCGGGATGGGCGTCCCGCCGGGGCCGAACGGCAACGTCACCCCCGTCGCCGAGGCCAACGTCATCGGCGATCCGCTCGCCGCCGACGAGGTGGTCGCCGCCTCCTGGCCGGTGCGCATGGTCGGGCTCGACGTGACGCGGCTGGTCCGGCTCGACCGGGCCGAGATCGACGCGATGGCCGCGAGCCCCGATCCGGCCGTGGCCTTCCTCGGTCGGGCCAAGGGGCACTATGCCGGGTACCACCGCCGCTTCGGCGTGGAGGGCTGCTACGTCCACGACGCCTCGGCCGTGATCGCCGCGCTCGACGAGGGGGCGTTCCGCTGGCGGGCGGGGGCCATCGCCGTGGCGCAGGAGGGGGTCGCCCGCGGCCAGACGATCCAGGCGGTCGACCCCGACACGCTGCCGCCCCAGCCGTGGTTCGGCCGCCCCCATCAGGACGTGGCCGTCTCCGTGGACGCGGAGCGCGTCCGGGCGCGTCTCCTGCCCGCGCTCGGCATCGGCGGTTCCTGACCCCTCCCCGCCGGGCGCGGGGGCGCCCCGCAGGCGCGCGACTGGCGCGATCTCCCGAAAACATGGCGCATCCGCGCGAGACGCCGGGTTGGCGCATCGTCGATACGGCCCTGCGGACGGGCCGGGCGGACGGGCGGCGCGCCGCTCACTGAGATGTCGTTCACGGAGATGGAGAGGGCACATGCGGACCGGTGGTCATCAGGACCGTCTCGACGGGCTTCCGGCCTTCGGGCCCTGCTGGGGCGAGGCGCACCACGTCGGCGACCGGACCGTGGACGCGGAATTCGACCTCCGGGACGGCGGCGTGACGGGTGGTGCCCGGCCCGGACATTCGACCCGGGAGACGATGGGGGACGACCGGTGGCCCGCGGCGTCCTGCCAGTCCGGGGACGCGGCGGGCCCCTCCGACGATCGGCCCGGCGTCGCCCGCGCAGGCCCCCCGCCCGCCGACTCCGCCTCCCCCGACCCGTCCGCCCCGGCGCAGGTGCCGACCCTCCCCGCCGGGGCCGGGACCGGCGGGAGTTCCTGGAGCGACCCCGGCGGGGGCGCCGACGGCGGGGACGTCGACGGCCCCCGCACCGGCCCCCGCATCGGCCCCCGCACCGGCACCGCCGATGTGACGCCGGCCACGGCCGACGTGGTCGTCACCTGGGCCCGGGGCGCGAACACCGTGGTCGACGGCTTCGACCCGGCCCGCCACACCATCTTCGTCGACTGGATCGGCGCCGACGCGCTGGAGGTCTCCGAGACCGGGCTCGGCGCCGTCTTCGCGATTCCCGCGAACCGTCAGAGCACGACGCTCGCGGGCGTCGCGCTGGCCGACCTCTCGGCGGCAAACTTCACGATCCTCGACGCGACGGCGGAGAGCGAGATCCTCGCGGCCATCGGCGATGGGGCCGGTGCGGGCCATGGAGCCACGGGCTCGGGCGAGGGTGGGGGCGGCGGCGAGGGGGGTGGCGACGCCCACCCCCGCGCCGCCGTGACCCCCGACGGCCGGCCCCGCCCGCCGGGCCAGCTGTGAACGGGGCGACCGGGGCGGATCGGCCACGCGGATGGGGCCCGTCGGACCCCCCTTCGGCGCACTGACGCCCGATAGCATCCCCCTCGTCGGCCCGGCCCGACCGGCCCGGCCATCGACGCCCTCCGCACCTTGCGGCGCGGCGGCGGACGGAGCGGACACGCGCGACACCACGTGCCGCTCCGGTACGGCCGTCGTCCCGCGTCCCGTCCCGGATCGGAACGCGCTCGCCTCCGGGCAAAATCCCCCTCCCGGCCCGATCGGAAGGTCGACCGGCAAAACTCCCACACCGCAGCCAATGACGGGGCTAACTGCCTTGGCGGCGGCGTCCCCTCCGCCCGCTACGGAGCCCGCGCCCGCCTTTGGTCCGCGCGAAGCCCGCCTGCCCGCCCCGAAGTCGACGCGTCAGCCGGGCGCGCCCGCCGTCCGGCCCGCCCGGGGGCGCAGCGAGGCGAGGCGGAAGCGGCGCG
>CAZWWR010000172.1:2409-5382 GCA_964637265.1 uncultured Jannaschia sp. | reverse complement strand
ACGTCGTCCTCGGCGTCGAGCCACTCGTGCTCCTCGGTGTACTTCACGGGCATGGCGGCCTCCTGTTCAGCGCTTCTGGCGCGGCGGCACGAAGGGCAGGCCGACCACCGCGACGGGCAGGCGCCGCCCCCGGACCTCGCCCTCCAGCGCGGCGTCCGGGGCGATATTGGACCGGATGAGCCCGAGGGCAACAGGGACCCCCACGCTGGGCCCGAAGCCGCCCGAGGTGACGGTGCCCACCGGCTCGACGCCGCCCGGCTCGTAGAGCATGACGCCCGCCCGCATCGGCGCCCGCCCCTCGGGGCGCAGGCCCACGCGGCGGCGCGGGGCGCCCTCATCGAGCTCGCGCAGGATGCGCCCGTCCCCGGGGAAGCCGCCCTCCCGCGCGCCGCCCGCGCGCCGCGCCTTCTGGATGGCCCAGCCGAGCCCCGCCTCGACCGGCGAAATCTCCTCCGAGAGGTCCTGCCCGTAAAGCGGCAGCCCCGCCTCGAGCCTGAGCGAATCGCGCGCGCCCAGGCCCACCGGCAGGACCCTCCCGTCGGCGAGGAGCGCCCGGGCGAACGCGTCCGCCGCGTCGAGCGGGACCGAGATCTCGAACCCGTCCTCGCCGGTGTAGCCCGACCGGGCGACCCAGAGCGCGGCGCCCTCCCAGGGGTGGTCCGCGATGTCCATGAACCGCATCGCCGCCGTGCCGGGCAGGATCCCCTCCAGGACCGCCTCCGCCTGCGGCCCCTGGAGCGCGAGCAGCGCCCTGTCCTCGACGCGCACCTCGTGCCCGGGCAGGCCCGCACGGAGGCGCGCCACGTCCGCATCCTTCACCGCACCGTTCACCACGACGAAGAGATGGTCGCCCCGGTTCGCGAGGATCAGGTCGTCGGCGACGCCGCCGTCCTGCGTCGTCAGGAACCCGTAGCGCTGCCGCCCGGGGGCGAGTCCGACCACGGCCTGCGGCACGAGCGCCTCGAGCGCCTCCGCGGCGCCGTCGCCCCGGATCGTGACCTGGCCCATGTGGCTCACGTCGAACAGGCCGGCCGCCTCCCGCGTGTGCAGGTGCTCGGCCATCACGCCGGAATACTGGACGGGCATCTCGTGCCCGGCGAAGGGCACCATGCGCGCGCCCAGCTCACGGTGCAGCGTGTCGAGCGGGAGCTTGATCAGATCCACGGGCCCTCCCCGGCGGCGCCTGCCGCCATGAGCCCCCCCTGTCCCTTCGCCTGAGATCGCTATCCCGTCGGCGCCCCCTGCCGCGTCGCCCGCGCGGGGGTCTCTCCAGAGTGTCAGGCGCGATCCGGTCCCTTGGGCCTGAGAGTTTCCGGGGCGGTTGCTCCTTCGGCACCGTCGTGAGACGGGTTCTCCCGGGCCGCGCGCCGCTCCCCTATCCGGGAGGATGCCGCGGAGGCAAGGGGAAACGCGATGGGTCGCTTCTTCGGCTACGGAAGCCTCGTGAACCGCGCCACGCACGGCTACGAGTCCGTCCGCCGCGCGCGCCTGCGCGGCTGGCGGCGGGCCTGGCGGCACACGGCGCTGCGGCCGGTCGCCTTCCTCACCGCCGTGCCCGATCCGGGCGCCGAGATCGACGGGCTCACGGCCTCGGTGCCCGCGGGCGACTGGACGGAGCTCGACGCCCGAGAGGCCGCCTATCTCCGGGTTCCGGCCGACGGGCTGCTCTGCGAGGGCGGCGAGGCCGTCGTCTACCACATCCCCGAGGGCCTGCACCGGCCGGCCGACGAGACGCATCCGATCCTGCTGTCCTACGTGGACACGGTGGTGCAGGGCTATGTCCGGGAGTTCGGGCCGGGGGGCGCGGAGCGCTTCTTCGACACGACGCTGGGCTGGGAAGGCCCCGTGCGGGACGACCGGGAGGCGCCGGTCTACCCCCGCGCCCAGACCCTCACGGACGACGAGCGGGGGATGGTGGACGACGCGCTGTCCCGGCTCGGCGCGGTGATCCTGCGGGACTGACGGCGGGCCCCCCGGCACGCGGGCCGTGCAGGCTCCGTCCGGGGCGTCCGGGTCAGGCCGGCCGCGATCGGAGGTGCCGTGCCGTCGGACCTCCGGCCTGACGCACAGGGCGGAGCGGCGGAGGGGGCTTCCGATCCCGGATTGGGAGGACCCCAGCGGCCGGACGGACACGACAGGCACATGAGGATCGTCGCGTGGCCGCGGGCGGCCCGATGGCCCGACGCTTGCCGCAGGGCACCCGCATCGATCCGTGGTGGCACGCGCCGGACCCCGGCGGGCGGGATGCGGAGGAGCGTCAGCGGATCGAGGGCAGAGTCGGTCACGCGGCCCGAGCCGCCTATCCTATGCTTCCTGCGCTCCCGCCGCGTCCTCAGCCGTAATGCGCCACCGGCGTGCCGGCGAGCGCCGAGACGTTGAGCAGCCCCCGCGCCGTGATCGAGGGCGTCACGATGTGGGCCTTGTTGCCCATCCCCATCAGGAGCGGGCCGACCTCGAGCCCGCCGGCCCGCGCCTTGAGCACGTTGCGCGTGGCGCCGGCCGCGTCCGTCGAGGCGAAGACGAGGACGTTCGCCGCGCCCTCCATCCGCCCCTCCGGCAGGGCCCGCTCGCGCAGCTCCGGGTCGAGCGCGGAATCGACGTGCATCTCGCCCTCGTACTGGAAGTCGCAGGGCTCCGCGTCGAGGATCGCCAGCGCCGCGCGCATCGTCCGCCCGGACTGGGAATCGAGGTTGCCGAACTGCGACCCCGAGCAGAGCGCCACCTTGGGTTCGATCCCGAAACGCCGGACGTGACGGGCGCAGCCGCGCACCGTCTCGGCCACCTGCTCGGGCGTGGGCTGCGCGTGGACGTGGGTGTCGGCGATGAAGAGCGGCCCGCCGCCCTCGAGGATGACGAGGCTCATCGCGCCGATCGGGTGGAGCCCGTCGCGGCCCAGCACGCAGGTGACGTAGTTCAGGTGCCAGAGGAACTGGCCGAAGGTGCCGCAGATCAGGCTGTCGGCCTCGCCGCGAT
>CAZWWR010000172.1:0-2399 GCA_964637265.1 uncultured Jannaschia sp. | reverse complement strand
CATCACCGCGGCGATGGCGGTGGTGTTGGTGCGCATGATCGCCCGGGCGAGATCCGGCGCCACGCCGCGCCGCGCCATCAGGCGGTGGTAGGTCTCCCAGTAGTCGCGGTAGCGCGGATCGTTCTCGGGGTTCACGATCTCGACGTTGCGGCCCGGCTCCAGGATCAGCCCGGCCCGCTTCGCACGCGCGTCGATCACCTCGGGGCGGCCGATCAGGATCGGGACGTCCGTCGTCTCCTCCATGATCGCCTGCGCCGCGCGCATCACGCGCTCGTCCTCGCCCTCCGCGAAGACGATCTTGCGCTCCGCCTCGGCCGCCGCGGCGAAGACCGGGCGCATCACGAAGGCCGAGCGGAACACCGAGCCGTCGAGCCGCTGCTTGTAGAGCGCCAGATCCGCCACCGGGCGGCGGGCCACGCCGGATTCCATCGCGGCGCGCGCCACCGCGCTCGCCACCACGCCCATCAGCCGCGGGTCGAACGGCTTGGGGATGAGGTAGTCCGGCCCGAAGGTGAGCTGCTCGCTCCGGTAGGCGGCGGCGGCCTCCGCGCTCGTCGTCGCGCGGGCGAGCGCGGCGATCCCCTCCACGCAGCCCACCTTCATCGCCTCATTGATCTCGGTCGCGCCCACGTCGAGCGCGCCGCGGAAGATGAACGGGAAGCACAGCACGTTGTTGACCTGGTTGGGATGGTCGCTGCGCCCCGTCGCGATGATGGCCTCGGGCGCCGCCTCCCGCGCGAGCGCCGGGTCGATCTCCGGATGCGGGTTGGCCAGCGCGAAGATGATCGGCCGGTCGGCCATGCGCCGCACCATCTCGGGCTTGAGGACGTTCGGCCCGGACAGCCCGAGGAACAGGTCCGCCCCGTCGATCACGTCGCCGAGGGCGCGGTGCCCGCCGGGCTGCGCGTAGGCCGCCTTCTGGGGCGTCATGTCCTCCTCGCGCCCCTCGTGGACGAGGCCGTGCAGGTCGCACAGCCAGACGTTCTCGCGCCGAACGCCCAGCGTCAGCAGCATGTCGAGGCAGGCGATCCCGGCCGCGCCGCCGCCGGTGGAGACGACCTTCAGGTCCTCCCACCTGCGCTCGGTGAGGCGCAGCGCGTTGAGCGCGGCCGCCCCCACCACGATGGCGGTGCCGTGCTGGTCGTCGTGGAAGACGGGGATGTTCATCCGCTCGCGGCAGATGCGCTCGACCACGAAGCAGTCGGGCGCCTTGATGTCCTCGAGGTTGATCGCCCCGAAGGTGGGCTCGAGCGCGCAGACGATCTCGGCGAGCTTCTCGGGGTCGCGCTCGGCCACCTCCACGTCGAAGCAGTCGATTCCGGCGAACTTCTTGAACAGGACGGCCTTGCCCTCCATCACCGGCTTCGAGGCGAGCGGACCGATGTCGCCCAGCCCCAGCACCGCCGTCCCGTTCGAGACCACGGCCACGAGGTTTCCGCGCGCAGTGTAGCGGATGGCGTCGTCCGGGTCCTCCCGGATCGCCGTGCAGGCCTCCGCTACGCCGGGCGAGTAGGCCAGCGCCAGGTCGCGCCCGTTCGCGAGGGGCTTCGTCGCGCGGACCTCCAGCTTCCCGGGCCGGGGCAGCTCGTGGTAGCGCAGCGGCGCGCTCGAGGCGCCCTCGGCCCTGCCCGGCGCCGCCTCGCGCCGCGTCTCCCCGGGCGCCGCGCCCGCGCCCGATCCGTCCTCGGCCATCGCGCCCTCCCTCGCATGACGCCCCACCCCTAGCCCCTGCCCGGCACGCGCGCCAGCGGCGGAACGGCCGGAGTTCTTGCCGGGGCGACGGGACAGACGGCGCGCGGCGGGCGCGCATCGGGCGACGGGGTCCGCGTTCCGGAGGCCATCTCACCGGCGGACGGGCTTGAGACGGCTCTCTTGGCATTTCGCGGGTGAAGCTTGGGCCAGGGGCCATTCATCCGAGGATGGAGGTTGCCCGCGTCGATACCGCGTACCCTCCGGTCTGCCGGGTCGTCCCCGTCCCCTCCGCCCGTGGCCGCGCCGGGAATCCCCTGCCCGGCCGCCCTCGGACGCCCGGCGCTCTCAGGCGGCGGTCGCGGGCGCCTCGGGCAGCGGCCAGGCGATCAGCCGGCGGGACTCGGCGATGCACAGGGCGATCTGCGCCTCCGCGACGGCCTCGGGCCTGGCGCCGGCGGGGGCGAGCGGCGTCGCGAGGTGCTCGTCCACCGCCGCCATGACCTCCTCGTCCGACCGGGTCAGCGCATCGCGCAGGTACCACGTCATGAGCTGCGCCTCCGTGAGCGGCAGACGAGCCGCGTGAGCGTCCGCCCACCCGTCCGGGCAGACGCTGCCGCGATGGCCGGCGGCGACGGCGGCATGGGCGAGCGCCACGGCCGGGTCGTCCGGCACGTCGGGCGACACGGCCCCGGTGGCGCCGCCCAGCG
>CAZWWR010000171.1:0-5401 GCA_964637265.1 uncultured Jannaschia sp. | reverse complement strand
CCGCCGAGGCCGGCATCACCATCGAGCTGACCGCCAAGGAGTTCGCCACGCTGCTCTCGGACCAGTCGGCCGGCGACTACCAGGCGAGCCAGATCGGCTGGTCCGGCCGCGTCGACCCGGACGGCAACATCCACCAGTTCGTGACCACGGGCGGCGGCATCAACGACAGCGGCTTCTCCGATCCGGCAGTGGACGAGGCGCTGAACGCCGCGCGGACCTCCACCGACCAGGCCGTGCGCAAGGAGAGCTACGACGCCGCCCGCGACGTGCTGATCGACGAGAGCCCGCTCGTCTACCTCTACCACCAGAGCTGGGTCACGGCGCTCGACGGGGGGATCGAGGGCTTCGTGCCCTACCCGGACGGCATGATCCGCCTCGAAGGGGTGACGATGACCGAGTGATCCGCCCTCGCCCGCCCCGGACCTGATCCGGGGCCTCTCCGGGGGCCGCGCGCCGCACGGGGGAGGCCCCGGCTCGGGGGCCGGGGCGGGCGCTCCCAGCTCCGAGGTGCCGCCACATGCTCGCCTTCCTCGCCCGCCGCTGCCTGATCGCGATCCCCACGGTGATCATGATCTCGATGCTCGTCTTCGGGCTGCAGCACCTGCTGCCCGGCGACCCGATCCTCGTCATGGCGGGGGAGGAGCGCGACCCGGAGGTGATCGAGGCCCTTCGCGAGAAGTACCGCCTGAACGATCCGATCCCGGTCCAGTACCTCGCCTGGATCGGCAACGCGGTGCAGGGCGACCTCGGCATCTCCCTGCGCACCCGCCAGCCCGTGCTGGAGCTGATCGCCGAGAAGCTCCCCGTCACGCTCCAGCTCGCCACCATGGCGCTGATCGTGGCCGTCGCCATCGGCGTGCCGGCGGGCGTGATCTCGGCCTACTACAAGGGGACGTGGATCGACTGGATCGCCAACCTCGTGGCTCTCTCGGGCCTCTCGGTCCCGAACTTCTGGCTGGGGATCATGCTGATCCTGCTCGTCTCGGTCCGCCTCGGCTGGCTCCCCGCATCGGGCTACCAGCCCTTCTCCGAGGATCCCCTCCGCTCCATTCAGACGATGCTCATGCCCGCCTTCGTGCTGGGCACCGCGCTCGCCGCCACGCTCATGCGCCACACCCGCTCGGCCATGCTGGGCGTGCTGCGCTCCGACTACGTCCGCACCGCGCGCGCCAAGGGTTTGCGCGAGCGGGCGGTGGTGATCCGCCATGCGCTGAGGAACGCCCTCGTCCCGGTGGTGACGGTGACGACGCTCCTCTTCGGCGAACTCCTCGCGGGCGCCGTGCTGACGGAGCAGATCTTCACCATCCCGGGCTTCGGCAAGCTGGTGGTCGATGCGGTGTTCAACCGCGACTACGCCGTCGTGCAGGGCATCGTGCTCTGCACCGGCGTCGCCTTCGTCGCGCTCAACATCCTCGCCGACGCGCTCTACCGCGTGCTGAACCCGCGGATGAGGGACGAGGCATGACGCCACAGGGGCAACACGTGTCTGGGTCCGTTCAATCGCCCCGGCATAAGAGCGAGGGCCGCAGGCCCGCCTTGGCGGCGCTCCTGCGACGGAAGCGCCGGGCACGACGGTCGGAGGGTCTTGGCCGCCACCGACCGCTCGGCATCCATCGCGGCGCGCCGTGCCCCGGTCCGGCGTCGGCAGAGCTTCCCGCGCCATCTCCGCCGTCCGCACCCGCAACCGGACGCGGGATGCCGCCCGTCCCCCGTCGGCCCTACATCCGGATGCCCCGGGTCTCCAGCCCCCGGAGGGCGCGATGACCGCCGCCGACCCCGCCACTACTAGCCCCGGGCCTGTCCCCGCCGACGCCGCCCTCCCGCCCCGCCGCTCCCGCGCCTGGGCCAAGCTCCGGCGCAGCCCGTCGGCGGTGCTGGGCGGCGTGATCGTCCTGTTCTTCGTCGCCGTGGCGCTTCTTGCTCCCGTCCTCCCCGTCCCGGAGCCCGCCGCCACCGACTGGGGCGCGATCCGGCAGGCGCCCTCGGCCGCCCATCCGCTCGGCACAGACGAGATCGGCCGCGACGTCCTCTCCCGCCTCGTCTGGGGCGCGCAGGCCTCGCTGCTCGCGGGCGTCGTCTCGGTGCTCATCGCGGTCGCGACCGGCGTGCCCCTGGGCGTGCTCGCCGGCTACCGCCGCGGCTGGACGGACGCCGTGATCTCCCGCTTCACCGAGGCGCTGCTCGCTGCGCCCTTCCTCATCCTCGCCATCGCGCTGGCCGCCTTCCTGGGCCCGAGCCTGCGCAACGCCATGATCGCCATCGGCCTCTCCGCGATGCCCCTCTTCATCCGCCTCGCCCGGGCCCAGACCATGGCCGTCATGACGGAGGACTACGTCGAGAGCGCACGCGCCATCGGGGTGGGCCACGGCGCGCTGGTGGGCCGCTACATCCTGCCCAACATCGTGCCACCCATCCTCGTGCAGGCCACGCTCACCATCGCCACCGCGATCATCGCGGAGGCCTCGCTCTCCTTCCTGGGCCTGGGCCAGCAGCCGCCGGCCCCCTCCTGGGGCTCGATGTTGAACACGGCCAAGAACTACCTCGAGGGCGCGCCGTGGATGGCCCTCTGGCCCGGCCTCGCGATCTTCCTCGTCGTGCTGGGCTTCAACCTCCTCGGCGACGGCCTGCGCGACGCGCTCGACCCGCGGGAGACGTGAGGTGCAGGGCGCGTGCGGAACCCGACGACGCCCGCGCAGACGCGGCGGGCCGTGGCAGCGCTGGCCTCTCTGGCGCCGGCGCGGCGGGCCCGCGGCCATCGGCACCACGGCAGAACGGAAGCGACGATGCGCAGCCGACACGATCCCGGAGACATAGACGATGCGCTTCACCACCCGGCCCGAGATCAAGGGCACCTTCGGCGCCGTGGCCACCACGCACTGGATCGCCACCGCCGTCGGCATGCGCATGCTGGAGCAGGGCGGCACCGCCGCCGACGCCGCCGTCGCCGCGGGCTTCGCGCTCAACGTGGTCGAGCCCCATCTCTGCGGCCCCCTGGGGGACCTGCCGCTCCTGGTAAAGCCCGGGGGCGCCGACGCGCCGCGGGTCATCTGCGGCCAGGGCCCCGCCCCGGCGGGCGCCACGATCGCGCATTACCGCGCCGAGGGGCTCGACTTCGTGCCGGGCTCGGGCCTGCTGGCGACCGTGATCCCCGGCGCCTTCGACGCCTGGATGCTGCTGCTGCGCGACCACGGCGCGCTGCCGCTGGCCGAGGTCCTCGCCCCCGCCATCCACTACGCCCGTCACGGCCACCCCGTGCTGCCGCGCGTGGCCCAGACGGTGGCGGGGCTCGCCGAGTTCTTCCGCGACGAGTGGCCGACCAGCTTCGAGACGTGGTGCCCCGGCGGCGCGGCGCCCGCGCCCGGCGCGCTGTTCCGCAACCCCGCGCTCGCCGACACATGGGAGCGGCTGGTGGCCGAGGCCGGCACCGGCGACCGGGCCGAGGGGATCGAGGCCGCCCGCCGCGCCCATGCGGAGGGCTTCGTGGCCGAGGCCATCGACGGCTGGATGCGCACGGCCGAGGCGATGGACGCCGCCGGCGGCCGCCGGGGGGGCGTGCTCACCGGCGCCGACATGGCGGGCTGGCGCGCCACCTACGAGGCGCCGGTCGAGATCGACCATCGCGGTGCGACTGGCACATGGAAGATCTTCAAGCCGGGCTTCTGGTCGCAGGGCCCGCTCCAGCTCCAGGCGCTGCGCCTCCTCGAAGGCCGCACCCCCGAGGACGCCGCGGGGCCGGACTTCGTCCATGCCGTGGCGGAGGCCCTCAAGCTCGCCATGGCAGACCGCGAGGCCCATTACGGGGATCCGGACCACGCCGAGATCCCCGCCGGGACGCTCCTCTCCCGCGGCTACGCCGCCGCCCGCGCCGGGCTGATCGGGGCGGAGGCCAGCCACGAGCAGCGACCCGGCCGGATCGAGGGCCACGAGGACCGCGTCCGCGCCATGCTGGCCCGGGCCGAGGCGGGCGGCGCCGAGGGCGGCGGCATGGGCGCGGGCGAGCCCACCATGGCCCACCTGAGCGAGAAGCGCGGCGACACCGTCCATATCGACGCCGTCGACCGCTGGGGCAATCTCGTCAGCGCCACCCCCTCGGGCGGCTGGCTCCAGTCCTCCCCCGTCGTCCCCGGCCTGGGGATGCCGCTCAACTCCCGCGCGCAGATGTTCTGGCTCGACGAGGGGCTGCCCACGAGCCTCGCGCCGGGCCGGCGGCCGCGCACCACGCTCTCGCCCTCGATGGCGCGCAGGCCCGACGGCGGCTGGCTCTCCTACGGCACGCCCGGCGGCGACCAGCAGGACCAGTGGCAGCTCATCCTGCTGCTGCGCCTAATTGGCGGCGAGACGGATCTCCAGGCCGCCATCGACGCGCCGCTGTTCCACACGTGGCACGCCCAGTCCTCCTTCTACCCGCGCGGCCTGCGGCCCGGGCACCTGATGGTGGAGCCGTCGCTGGGCGAGGCGGCCATCGAGGCGCTCCGGGCCCGCGGCCACGATCTGGAGGTGTCGGAGCCGTGGGCCGTCGGCCGCCTCACCGCCGCCGCATACGACCCCGACGGCCTGATCCGCGCCGCCGCCACCCCACGCCTGATGCAGGCCTACGCCGCCGGGAGATGAGCCCATGACCTACTCGATCGTCGCCCGGGACCGGGCCACCGGCCATCTCGGCATCGCCGTCGCCAGCCGATTCTTCGCCGTGGGCGCGATCGTCCCCCACATCCGCGGCGGACACGGCGCAGTCGCCACCCAGGCCTTCGTCAACCCGCTCTGGGGCGTCGAGGGCGCGGACAGGCTCGCCGCGGGCGAGGCGCCCGAGGCGGTGCTCGCCGATCTCGTCGCGCGCGACGAGGGCCGGGACCAGCGGCAGGCCCACATGATGGACGCCGCGGGGCGCGTCGCCGCCCATACCGGCGCGGACTGCGTCGACTGGTGCGGGGATATGGAGGGCGAGGACGCCTCGGTCGCCGGAAACATGCTCGCCGGGCCGGAGGTCCTCGCCGACACGCTCACCGCCTGGGAGGCGAGCGGGAACCTCCCCTTCGCCGAGCGGATGCTCGCGGCGATGCGGGCGGGCGAGGACGCGGGCGGCGACAGGCGGGGCCGTCA
This sequence comes from uncultured Jannaschia sp., assembly GCA_964637265.1. GTDB lineage: Bacteria > Pseudomonadota > Alphaproteobacteria > Rhodobacterales > Rhodobacteraceae > Jannaschia. Next base: position 301 of record CAZWWR010000171.1, on the reverse strand, counting down.
ATCGGCCTGCCTCGTGATCCACCACGGCGAGGACTACCCTTGGCTCGACATCCGCGCCGACGACCACGCCGATCCGCTCGCCGAGCTCGAACGCCTCCTCGCGGTGGCGGGCGAGCGCTACCTCCACGTGGCGGAGATCCTCCCCACCCGGGAGAACTTCTCGGGCCGCCCCGACCGGGCCGGCGTCGACGCGGCCATCGCGGAGGCCGAGGCCCGCCGCGCCGCCGAGGGCCGCCCCTCCGCCTCCCACGCCACGCCGCTGCCGGACTAGGGCGCCGGATCGCGGAGCGGGGCCGCATCG
>CAZWWR010000170.1:0-5436 GCA_964637265.1 uncultured Jannaschia sp. | reverse complement strand
ATCACCCCCAGGACTCTCCCCACAGCCGGAGGAAAGTCGGGGCTCAGGTCAGCGGCGACGACCTGAGGTGCCGGCACGGAGCGGCCACGTCCTCCCCATGCCGTACCGGGGCATCAAAGTCGGTGATGGTCCCGTCCGGCCACTCGGCGGCTGCCGGCCGCGCGGCTCAGGTCCAGTGGATGGGCTGCCCGCCCGGCAGGGCGCGGCGGACGTGCGCGAGATCCTCCGGCTCGATCCCGGCCGCGAAGGCCGCGTCGCGGACCCAGTCGTCCCGCGTCATCACGAAGTCGACGACCGCGCCGAGGGCCCAGCCGCGCGTGTCGTCCTCGGCCATCGCCGCGCGGAAGCTGTCCGGGTCCGTGCCGGTCTCGGCCGCGAAGGATTCCCAGTGCCCCGCGCCGGCCAGCCAGCCCAGGATCCGCGACGCCATGTCCTCGGCGGTCCGTCGCCGCATGGATCATCCCTCCCCTCACGGATAACGCTTTGTTAACGAACACATTGGATTTAAATTGGCGCGGGACGGAGGCCGGAGCAAGAGCATGTCTGGACGTATCCTCATTGCCGATCCTGTGGCCGCCAACCGCATCGTACTGAAGGTTAAGCTTTCTTCAGCCCGATACGACGTGGTCCCGGCCGCCAGCGGGAGCGACGCGCTGAGGCGTCTGCAGGACGAACGGCCGGACATCATCATCCTAGACGCGGATCTCGGCGACATGACCGGCGCCGGCGCCTGTACGCGGATTCGCCGCGACCGGGCCCTCGCCGACGTGCCCGTGCTCCTGGCGATTCCCGACGGTCGGCCGGATGCAGGCCTCGCCGCGCTCTCCGCCGGGGCGGACGGGTTCCTCGTGAAGCCGATCGACGAGGTGACGCTGCTGGCCCGCGTCCGCAGCCTGCTCCGCGCCCGCGAGATGGCGCGCGACTTCGAGATGATGGGCTGCGCGTGGCTGGGCTCGGGCACCGAGGCGGAGATCGTCCCGGTGCCCCGTGCGGCCCAGCCCTACGCGATGGCCGTCGGCATGGGACATGGCGGGATGGCCGAGCGCGGGACGGCCTACCATCCGGGCCCGGCGCCACGCGCCCTGACCACGCCGAAGCTCGTGCGGCCCGAGCCCGCGGGCGAGACGGCCACCGCGCCCGGGCCGGCGGCGAACCTTCCGGCGGACAAGCACTTCCCGCGGGTCGGCCTGATCGGGGGACGCCCTGCGGACGCGCGCATCCTGCGCGACCAGCTCGCCTCCCGCCTCGGCGCGGCGCCGCTCACCCTCGACCGCGACGCCGCGCTGGGGTTCGACGGCGAGAGCGACGTGCCCGACCTGTTCGTGATCGACGTTGACCTGAACGCCCGCAGCAGCGGCCTCCGGCTGATGTCGGAGCTGCGCTCGCGCCCGCTCACCCGGCACGCCGCCTTCCTCGTACTGCTCCCGGCGGGGGACAGCGAGCGCGCGGCGACGGCGCTCGACCTCGGCGCCTCGGACGTCTGCCACCGCCCCCTCTCGTGGGACGAGCTGGCGATCCGCATCCGCACGCAGCTCGGGCGCAAGCGGCGCTCCGACCGGATGCGGCAGGTTGTCGACACCGGTCTGCGGCTGGCCGCGATCGATCCGCTGACCGGCCTGCACAACCGCCGCTACGGCCTGCACCACCTCGACCGGGTGGCCGCGGCGGGCCGGGCGCCGGGCCGCCAAGCCGGCGTGATCCTGATGGACATCGACCACTTCAAGGACGTGAACGACACGCACGGCCACGCCGCGGGCGACGCGGTCCTGACCCGCGTGGCGCAGGAGCTCCGGCTCAACCTCCGGCAGGAGGACGTGGTCTGCCGGGTCGGCGGCGAGGAGTTCCTCGCGGTGCTGCCCGACATCACGATGGGCGAGCTGCGGATGCTGGCGGAGCGGCTGCGCATGGCGGTGTCGCGCCTCTCCGTGCCGGTCGCGGGGGGCGTCGAGCTCAAGGCGACGATGTCGCTCGGCGCGGCACTGCTCGAGCCCAACGAGCAGAGCGCGGGCGCCCTGCTCGAGCGGGCCGACCGGGCGCTCTATGCCGCGAAGCGGGCCGGCCGAAACCGAGTCGCCGTGCCCTGATCGAAGCCCGGTGTCCGAGCGGTCGGGCGTGCCTCCCCGCTCCGCGGCACCGTCCAGCGGGATGGCGGCCGCCCGGTGCTGGTTCCGGGCGAGGGGTGGTCGCCTGACCGCACATGAGGCGGGCATCCGACGCCGGAAGGCGCCCGTACGTCCTCCGAGGACTTCCCTGCGGACCGATCGCCGGATCCGAGCCGCAGCGCGGCGCCACGGAACACGGATCGAGCCGATCGAGCAGGAGAGTAGCGGCTTCCGCAGCGCTCCCGGCGAGGCACGCACCGAGCGCCGTACCCTCCGGCTTCGCCGCGCCTTCCGCCGCCATTCCTGCGCCCACCAGCAGACGGCCCGGGGCGCCGCCTCGCAGCTTGTCAATCGCGGCGGTCGGGGGTCCTGTGCTTGGTGTCGCGGCCCAACCCAGCGTCGCGCGCGCAGCCCCCATTCGTGTCGCCCCGCTCGAAGCGAAGGGTCGACTCGTTCCAAGAGGATCTTCCCTGGTGGGGTGGGGGGCAACAGCGCCGCCGCGAGACCACCGGACGGGCTCGGGATGCCGACGCCGGTCCAGCCAGGCGCTCGGGGTCGACTGTCGCGTGTTCTGCTACGGGCTCGGGCGGCTTGGTTTGCGCACGGACCAGAGAGGGGGTCCCTCGCCGGGTACGTTGATCGCCCCCTCTGCTGAAAGCGCGTTGTCCGTGTCGCCTTCCGGGAGGCCCGGCGCAACTTGCCGCGAGTGGTGGCGGTCATGATGAGGGCGGAGGGCGGTGTTCCAGGCACGGCAGCGCCCGGCACGGCTGTCCGAGGCTGGCCCGCATGAAGCCCGTCCCATGCATGTCGAAACACAGGAGTCCCCGACGCGCGGGGTGCCCGATTCCGTCGCGGGCTGACGCCGATTTGTGCTGTCGCGGGCGCCTTCGCCGGAAAGCGTGGGTTCCGCGCGACACGGGGACGCAGCTTCCCGGGGTCGCCTGTTGTCGTCCCGCGTAGACTTCTAGGTGTCAGGTTCAGGAAGGTGTTGACCCATGCGTGACTTGTCGATCGAGGAAGAGGACAGGCCGCTGCCGCGCTCGATCCTGCGCGGGTGGCGGAGGCGGTGTCCGAGCTGCGGCTCGGGCCCGATGATGCGCGGCTACCTGAAGGTGCGCGACACCTGCCCCGTCTGCGGCGAGGCGCTGCACCACCACCGCGCCGACGACGGGCCGCCCTACCTGACGCTCCTGATCGTGGGCCACATCATCGGCCCGGCGATGCTTTGGTTCTTCACCGCCTTCGAGCCGGATCCCTACACCTTCCTCGCCATCTTCTCGGTGGCGGCGGTCGCGCTGTCGCTCTGGTTCCTGCCGCGGCTGAAGGGCCTGCTCGTCGCCGTGCAATGGGCCAACCGGATGCACGGGTTCGGCGCGGCGTGAGCGCCGGCCGGCCGGGCGACGCGCCCTCGGGCCCGCCGATCCGGGACGCGGCGACGGTCATCCTCCTGCGGGACGGGCCGGCCGGGCCGTCCGTCCTCATGGGGCGGCGCGGCGCCGGAGCCGCCTTCATGCCGTCGAAATACGTGTTCCCCGGCGGCGCGGTGGAGCCGGGCGACGCCGCGACGCGATTCGCCCGCCCCCTGCCCGAGCGCGACGCCGCTGCGCTCGCCGCACGCTCCGACGCGCCGCCCGAGGCGCTCGCCGCGGCCGCGATCCGCGAGCTCGCCGAGGAGACGGGGCAGGTCCTCGGCCTGGACGCGGATGGCGGGGCGCAGGGGGGCTGCGACTGGCCCGGCTTCGCGGGGCGCGCGCCCGACGCCTCGGCTCTGAGCTTCGTGCTCCGCGCCGTGACCCCGCCGGGCCGTCCCCGCCGCTTCGACGCCCGCTTCTTTCTCGTCCGCGCCGAGGCGCTGGCGACCGACCCGGACCGGTTCGACGCCGCCGAGGAGGAGCTCTCGCACCTGCACTGGGTGCCGCTCTCCGAGGCGCGCGCGCTCGACGTCCCCTTCGTCACCGAACTCGCGCTCGCGGAGATCGCCCATCTCGCGGCCGGGGAGGCGCAGCCGGGCGTGCCCTTCCTCGACAACTCGGGCGACGGCACGCGGGTCTGGCGCCTATAGCAGCAGGAGCAGCGCCGCCACGCTCCCGCCGATGAGCCCGATCCCGGCCAGCTCCCGCGCGGCGATGCGTTCGCCCAGGAGCAGCCACGAGATGGCCAACGACAGGATCAGCTCGACCTGCCCCACCGCGTTGACGTAGGCGGCCGTCTGGAGCGTGTAGGCGGTGAACCAGCCGTAGGAGCCCAGGAGCGAGAGCGCCCCCGTCGCCGCCACCGCCCGCCCCCGCGCGCGGATCGCCGCGAAGGCGCCGCGCTCGCGCCACGCGAGCCAGAGCGCGAGCAGGGCCGTCTGAAGCGCGGTGACGAGGAACAGCGTGACCGCCGCCCGCATCAGCGGATCGGGGCTCTCGACGGCGAGCGTGGCGCCCCGGTAGCCCACCGCCGAGACGGCGAACAGCGCGCCCGCCCCCAGCCCGTAGAGGCTCCCCCGGTTGAGCACGGCGCGGAGGCCGGCGAAGCGTCGCGCCGCGCCCGGCCCGGGGTCCGCCCCGCCTCCGGACGGCACCGAGATCAGGAGCACCCCCGCGAGACCCACGCCCATCGCCGCGAGGGCCGGCGCCGTCACCGTCTCGCCCAGCACGAGCACGCCGGCGAGCACGGTCATCAGCACGGTCGTCTTGCTGAAGGCGATGCCCACGGCGAAGGACCGCTGCGCGAAGAGCAGGACGACGAGCACGGTCGCCCCGATCTGGGCCAGCCCGCCGGCGAGCGCGTAGCCCCAGAACCCGGCCCCCGGCGCGGGCACCGCCGCCCCCCACAGCGCCGCGAGCGCCAGCCCCGCGGCAAGCGCCGGCGGAGCGAGGGCGAAGCGCGCGAAGGTCGCGGCGGGGGCGCTCAGCCCGCCGGAGGAGAGCCGCTTCTGGAGGTAGAACCGCCCCGCCTGCGCGGTGGCGGCGAGGAGCGTGGCGGCGAGCCAGAGGCTCACGCCCGGTCCCCCCGGACGCGGACACGGGCGCGGGCGTGCAACCTGCGGGCGACGCGGGCACCTGCACCGCTGAAAATGCGGGCATGCGGCGATGGTAGGGGTTGCGAGGCCGAAGACGACAACGTCACATCCTTACGCCCGGTTCCGTCGGGCGGAACGATCACGAGTCGTCCCGTACCTATCCCGCCGGGGAATGGCGTGCACGAGGACGGCCACGGAGGGATGGGAATGAGGCTTGCCCGCATCGGGGCGGCGCCGTGCCGCCTCGCCGACGCCGTCCGCCGCGCCCTGCCCGCGGCCCTGCCCGCCGCCTTGCCGGCCGGAATCGGCGCGCTCGTCCTGACGGTG
>CAZWWR010000169.1:1326-5439 GCA_964637265.1 uncultured Jannaschia sp. | reverse complement strand
GGGGCGCGCCCGGCCTCCCCCCGGGCGCCTCCCCGGGCCAGGCTGGTGGCCTGCGGCGATGGAGGGGGCACGGCATGGCGAGGATCACGCGGCGGGGGGCTCTGGCGGGGGCGGCTGCGGCGCTGGCGGCCCCGGCTCTGGTGCGGCCCGGTTGGGCGGCGACGCCGCTCAGCTTCCAGCTCGACTGGAAGCGCAACGCCCAATTCGCGGGGCTCTTCCTCGCCGAGGCGGAGGGGCTCTACGCCGAAGCCGGGCTCGACGTCGCGATCCGGGAGTGGGCCGACTCGATCCGCGTCATGGAGGCGGTGGGCTCGGGCGAGATGGACATGGGCTGCGCCGAGCAGTCGCTGATCCTGAAGGCCCAGGCCGGGGGCGCCCCGGTGCGCGCCGTGGCGACGATGTTCCAGGCCTCGCCCTACGGGCTGATGACGCTGCCCGACCGGCCGCTCGACGGGCTCGGGGACCTCCTGGGCCGGCGCGTCGGCGTCCACGACGACGGCGCCGCGGTGATGGCGCTCGTCATGGGCGCGGCCGGGATGGAGCCCGATGCCATCGAGATCGTCGAGGTGCCCTACGCCGAGAAGTTCGCGCTCGTGACGCGGGGCGAGGTCCACGCCGTGCAGTGCTACGTCATCGACGAGCCCATCGGGGTGGCGGCGCGCTTCGGCGTGGAGCCGAAGCTGATGCACATGCGCGACCACGGGCTCGACTCCACCGCGCAGACCATCGTGGTCCATCAGGACGTGCTGGACGGGCGGCCCGACGCGGTGCGCGCCTTCCTTGCGGCCAGCTTCGAGGGCTGGACCCGGGCGCTGGCCGACAAGGAGGCCGCCGCGCGCAGGGTGGTCGAGGGCTTCGTGCCCGAGGGCTCGCCCTATCACGACGTGCCCTACCAGGTCCGCACGCTGGAGCTTCTGGAGAGCTACGTCGTGGGCCCCGAGGGCGAGGCGGCGGTGGGCGCGATCGACCCCGCCCGCTGGCAGGCGATGGCCGAGCGCATGGCCGAGGCGGGCATGATCCCCACCCCGCCGCCCGCCTCCGAGACCCTGGCAACGGGGTTCTGGGGCTGAGGCCCATCGCGGCGTGGCCTCGGGGGCTCCGGCGCGGCTCCCTCGGGTCGGACCTCCGATGCGAGGCGAACACGGAGCGCGGGGCGCCAGCATGGGCCTCTCCTGCGCCTGGGCCGTCTGCCCGGCCAGCCCCGACTCGCTCGGACCGCCCACCGCTCCTCCATCCTCCGCGCGCATCGCCGCCGCACCGGCGCGGGACGGGCCGCCCTTCGCAGGGACCGATCCCCCGTCCGGCCACGGGGGGCCGACGCGCGCCCTCCGGCTCAGGCCGGTTCCAGCGCGGGGACCTGGGTCATCTGCGGCACGAGGACGAGGCCGCGGTCGGTGATGCGGATCTCGGGGATGACCGAGAGCGGGATGAGGTTGAAGCCCATGAAGGGGATGCGGCAGCCCGCGTCCTCCCATTCGCGCTTGAGTGCCCTCATCTGATCGGCCACCACGCCGACCCGCTCGTCCGAGAGCAGCCCCGCCACCGGCAGCGGCACCATCGCGCGCACCTCGCCGCCGCGCACGACGCAGACGCCGCCCTGCGCCTCCTCGATGGCCGCGAGCGCCACTCGCATGCAGGCCTCGTCGGTGCCCGCCACGATGACGTTGTGGCTGTCGTGGCCGACGCTGGAGGCCACCGCCCCGTCCGTCAGGCCGAAATCCTTCAGGAGCGCCGCGGCGGAGCCCCCGCCCCGCCCGTGCCGCTCCACCACCGCGACGAAGCACACCCCGTGGGTCGCCATGTGCGTGGCCCAGTCGGGCGCCGGGGCGAGGTCGATCACCTCGTGGCCGAGGAGGATGCCCGGCAGATCCACCCGGATCGCGTGCGCCTTGGCCGGCCCCTCCGGCAGCGGCGGCACCAGAGCGGGGGCCTCGGGCAGCTTCACCGTGGCGTAGGCCGCCTCCGGGTAGCGCCAGCGCTCGGAGAGGGCCGCGTCGAGCGCCGGCGTGATGCGCCCGTCCTCCACGACGAGCTCGCCGCCATACCAGGTGCAGCGCGGATGCAGGTCGTCGTCCAGCAGCACCAGGTCGGCGCGGCGCCCGCCGCCGAGCCCGCCGATCTCGCCCTCCATGCCGAAGCGGGTGGCGCCGTGGAGCGAGCCCATCGACCAGGCCTGCTCGCGCGTCATGCCCGCGGCGGCGGCCTCGCGCACGACCCAGTCCTGCCCGAAGATCAGGAGGTCGTCCGCGTCCCGGTCGTCGGTGCAGACGGCGACGCGCTTGTGGCTCGCGCCGCCCTCCGTCAGCGCTCGGATGGCGTGGGGCAGGCTGTGCCACGGCGTCGTGGGCGGCCCGCCGCGCAAAAAGAGCCAGAGCCCGGCCTCCAGCATGTCCTCGGCGATCTCGGCGTCGATGGCCTCGTGCGTGTCGGTGACGCCGGCCGCGGCGTAGGCCGCCACGAACTCCCGCCCGTAGACGTGCCCCGAGACGGGCCGCCCGCGCGAGAGCGCCTCGGCGATGACGGCGTGGCTGCGCGGGTCGCCCATGGCCACGGCCACGAAGTCCATCTTCTCCCCCAGCGCCACCGCCTCGGGCCAGGCGTCGAAGAGCGCCGCGATCTTCTCGGCCGTCAGGTCCCCTCCGGCCGTCTCCAGCTCCGGGCTCGTCGCGGGCACCGTCGACGGCACGGTGAGGAAGATCGACAGGGGCGCCGCGCGCGCGTCCTCCAGCATCGCCTCGACGCCGGCCACGTCCATGACGTTGCCGATCTCGTGGCTGTCGCAGAAGATCGTCGTGGTGCCGTTCAGAAGCGCCGCCTCGGCGTAGGCGCAGGCCGTGACCATCGAGCTCTCGACGTGGATGTGCGGGTCCACCAGCCCGGGCGCCACGATCCCGCCCGCGGCGTCGAAGCGCGGCGCGTCGCCGGCGTGAGAGCCCGCCGGCATGACGGCCGCGATGCGCCCGCCGGAGAGCCAGACCTCCCGCTCGGGCAGGACGCGCTCGGAGTAGGTGGAGAGCACCCGGGCGCCGGCGATGACGAGGTCGGGTGCGGCGCGCCCGGAGGCGACGTCCGCCAGCCGCCGCGTCATCCCCGACAGGGGCTCCACCGAGAAGCGGGTCAGCTGTGTCATCGGGCGGTCTCCCTTGGCATGGACGCGGGGCCCCGGTCCGGGCGCGGCCCCGCGCTCCGTGTCGCGGGCTTCCGGGGACGGTGTCACGCCCCCACGCCACCGCCCGGCCCTCGCGAGCCGGGGAATGCGTCCTGCGCGAGCAGGCTCCCGGGGCCGGGGTCGCCGGGCGGTCCCGTCGCCCCGGCGAGGGGCCGCGGCCCCGCAGCCTCGAAGGGGTCCGCGATCCGGCGCGCGCCGGGCCCGTCGGGGCGCTAGACGGCGAAGGTCACGCGGTCGGCGCGCCAGACGGAGTGGGAGAGCTCCACCACGGCGCCGAGGGCGTCGGTGTTCGCGCCGGTCGTGACGATGACGGGCTGGCTCGTGGGGATGTCGAGGACGAGCGCCTCGTGGGCCCGGGGCAGGCGAGCCTCGATCCGGGTCTCCTCGCGGGCGTAGTCGGCCACGCCATGCGCCGCGAGGGCCGCCGTGACGCTTCCCGAGGCGGCGATGGCGTCGAGGATGCCCCCGAGGCGCGCGGGGAAATGGCTCCGCGTCAGGAGCGCCGGCCGCCCCTCCACCCGCCGCAGGATCTCAGCGCGGTGGATCTCCGCCCCTGGGGCGAGCCGCATGTCCCGGGCGAGCCGCGGGCCCGCCGTCATCACCCGCCCGGCGATCAGGACGGCGGAGACCGCGCGGCCCTGGTCCCTCAGCGTGCCTGAGAAGCGGGTGCGGCGCTGGATGGGGTAGTCGATCCGGCGCTCGGCGACCCTGTGGCCGAGCCCCTGCCAGGACTGGACCCGCCCCTCCTCGCGCAGCCGCGCCATGACCCTGCGGGCGCCGTGCCGGGTGAGGCCGGTCTCGCGCGCGAGCGACGCCAGGGTGGGCAGCGCCGCGCCGGGCGCAAGCTGCCCCTCGTCGATGCGGCGGCGCAGCTCGGCGCAGACGCCGCGCCACTCGGCCGTCCGGTCGACGGCGAGGCTCATCGGGACGTGCTCCCCGAACAC
>CAZWWR010000169.1:0-1202 GCA_964637265.1 uncultured Jannaschia sp. | reverse complement strand
GCCCAGCCATGCCTCCACCGGGCGGCCGCCCCTTCGCAGCGCGTCGCGTCGTCCGGCGACGCCGGACAGATCGCCGCCCCGGGCGCCGCGGCAGGTCGCGGCGGCGGATTGCGGCCCCAGGCGCCCCGGCGGCCCAAGGGGGCCCGGGGCGGAGGTCCACTCCCGCGCCCCGCAGCGGGTCGACCGGCGTGCCAACCGGGCTCCATGGCGTCGCCACCGGCCGCTCCGCACAGGGATGCGGCGCCCGGAGCCGCAGACCCCGGCGGTTTGCGTGAAGATCGCATGTCACCGATCGGACCGAAGCCGCACCGTCACAATCGGCTCCTAGGCGCGCCTCGAACGCCCGCCGGAGACACCGATGACGAACCGCCTGCCGCTCACCATCGGCGCCGCCCTGGGGCTCGACGACCTGCCCGCCCACCGCGACTGGCTCTGGAGCGCCGAGCGGGACGTCGAGCTGCAGGACTTCCACTCGCCGGACGCGCTGTCGGGCGACTGGTCGCCCCTGGCGGAGCGGGCCCGGCGTGACCTCGACGGGCTGCCTGGGCGGCTCGGCATCCACGGGCCGTTCTGGGGCTTCAAGATCGACAGCCAGGACCCCGACGTGCGCGCCGTGGTCCAGCGCCGCATGATGGCGGGGCTCGACGTCTGCGAGGCCGTGGGCGCGACGCAGATGGTCGTCCACTCGCCCTACACCACCTGGGACGGCAACAACCTCGACGCCGGGCTCGGCCGCCGGCAGGAGGTCGTGGAGCGCGTCCACGACACGCTGCGCGACGTGGCGGCGCGCGCCGGCTCGCAGGGCGTCACCCTCGTCATCGAGAACATCGAGGACACCGACCCGCGCGACCGGGTGGAGCTCGCGCACTCCTTCGGCTCGGATGCGGTGCGCGTGTCGCTCGACACCGGGCACGCGGCCTATGCCCATGGCTCCACGGGCGCGCCGCCGGTGGACTACCACGTCCGTGTGGCGGGCGACGCGCTCCACCACGTCCACCTTCAGGACGCCGACGGCCATGCCGACCGCCACTGGGCCGTGGGCCACGGCGTCGTCCCCTGGCAGGCCGTCTTCGGCGCGCTCGCGGAGCTGTCGAGCCGCCCGCGCCTGGTGCTGGAGTTGCGCGACAAGGCCGACATCCCGGCCTCCGCCCGCTGGCTCTCCGCGCGGGGCCTCGCGGCGTGAGCGGCCGACCAAGCGCCGT
>CAZWWR010000168.1:0-5455 GCA_964637265.1 uncultured Jannaschia sp. | reverse complement strand
CGGGCGGGGCGTCGGCATCGGCGGCGTCGGCCGCCGGGGCGGGCGCGGCGGGCTGCGGGGCGCCGTAGCCCTCGATCCAGGTCGACAGGAGCGTCGTCGCGGCGCCGTCGTCGGCGGCCGTGAGCGCTGCGCGCAGATCCCGCAGCATCAGCGCGATCTGCGCCGCGGAGGGGAAGCCCTCGTGGACGCAGAAGATCTTCGGATGGGCCGTCCCCTGCCGGGCGCCGCCGATCAGCAGCTCCTCGTGCAGCTTCTCGCCGGCGCGCAGGCCGGTGACGTGGAGGCCGATCTCGCCCTCCGCCAGCTCGGCCTCCGCGTCCGCCACCTCGCGCGGCACGGCCCCGGCGCGCTCGATCATCTGGCGGGCCACGTCGATCATCCTCAGCGGCTCGCCCATGTCGAGCACGAAGACCTCGCCGCCCCGCGCCATCGAGCCCGCGCGCAGCACGAGGCGCACGGCCTCCTGCACGGTCATGAAGTAGCGGGTCACCTCGCGGTCGGTGACGGTGACGGGGCCGCCGGCGGCGATCTGCTCCTCCCAGAGCGGGATCACCGAGCCCGAGGAGCCCAGCACGTTGCCGAAGCGCACCATCGAGAAGATGGGCCCGCCGCCCCGCGGCACGCGCGAGGCCAGGTCCTGGACCACCATCTCGGACAGGCGCTTGGAGGCGCCCATGATGCCGCGGGGCCGGACGGCCTTGTCGGAGGAGACGAGGATGAAGCGCTCGGCGCCCGCGGCCTGCGCGGCGCGGGCCAGCGTCCGGGTGCCCAGCACGTTGTTGGCGAGCCCGGCCAGCGCGTTGTCCTCCACGAGGTGGACGTGCTTGTAGGCCGCGGCGTGGAGCACGATCTTGACCTGATGGCGCGCGAGCACGGCGGCGACGTGGCGCCGGTCGGTCACGGAGCCCAGCACCGGCACGAGCCGCACGCCGGCGGCCTCGGCCAGCGGTCCGAGCAGCCGGTGGGCGGTGTAGAGCGCCTGCTCCGAGAGCTCGAACATGACGATCCGCTCGGGGCGGCACTCGAGCAGCTTGCGGCAGAGCTCCGAGCCGATCGAGCCGCCCGCGCCGGAGACGAGCACCGAGCGCCCCTCGTAGGGGCGGGCGTCGACGCCCAGCGGCGCGTCCTCCTCGGCGCGGCCGAGCAGGCGGACGTGATCCACCGGCGCGGGCCGGCCGCGCGAGAGCCGGCCGGCGAAGGACTGGTCCCCGAGGAGCTGCGCGAAGGAGGGCATGATCTCGACCGAGAGGCCGGCCGCCTCCAGCCGGGCGACGAGCTTGGCGCGGCGCGGGGCGGGAAGCGACGGGATGGCCAGGAGCACCCGGTCGACCTGCTTCTCGGCGGCGAGCCGGGCGAGGGCCGAGGGCGGATGGACGTCGAGCCCGGCCACCGTGTCGCCGTGCAGCACCGCGTTGTCGTCGACGAAGCCGACCGGGAGGTAGACGTCGTGGATCTTGAGCGCCCGGGCCGAGAGGCGGCCGGTGTTGCCGGCGCCGTAGATCAGCACCCGGCGGACGTTCTTGCTGCGGGCGTGGATCGCCTGCGCCATCGCGAAGAGCGCCATGCGGGCGCCCGTCATGGAGGCGAAGACCGCGCCCGAGAAGATGGCGATGCCCTGCAGCGAGATGCCGAAGCCCAGCAGCCGGTCGAGCCCGAGCACCACGAGCCCCATGTAGAGGGCCGCGAAGGCGATGCGGATCAGCGCCTCCCCCCCGAGATCCTGCACCCGGATCGAGGGCAGGCCGAGGAGCGCCAGAACGCCCAGCGCCGGCGCGCCGATGCCCAGCGCGGCGGCCCCGAGGCCCAGGGGCCCGAGGTCGAGCGGCGAGGGCCAGGGATGCAGCACGGCCGCGGCGATGAGCGCGAGCATGATCATCGAGAAGTCGACCGCGGTCAGGATGCGGCGCCGCTGGACGGCCGAGAGCGCGCGCAGATCGTCCAGTCTCATGCGTCCGTCCCCCAAAGCGCCCTGAATGCCGCGGGCCGGTCCGGGCGCATCCGGCGCCCTCCGATCCGCTCCTGCGAGCGTTCTCCCCGTGAGTGCGAGGTTACGTTTCGCCGCGGCGCGGAACAACCGAGGAGGCCGCGCCGGGGCCGTTGTTGCAGCGGATCGGCAACAAGATGCCGAGATCGTGGCGATCCGGCCTTCCGGGGCGGCGGGCGGCCCCCGACGCGGGCGGCCCTGCCGCCTGCGAGTCGCTGGCCCAGCCCGCGGCCGGTGGCCTGCGGCAGGGGGCGTCCGGGGCGCGAGACGGTGGCCGCATCCCGGAGCGAGGGCGGCCGGAGAGAGGCTGCGCGCGGTCGGGCGGGCTCCCGACGGCCGGGGGCGGGATGGCCTCGATCCTCCCGCGCCCTCCCGCGCGCCGGGGCGGCACGCAGGCCCCGGGCGGCCTAGTCGCGGGGGCCGAAGATCGCGCTGCCGACGCGGACATGGGTCGCGCCGAGGGCGATCGCCTCCTCGAAGTCGCCCGACATGCCCATGCTCAGCCCCGCGAGCCCCGTGCGCTCGGCGATGCGGGCCAGCAGAGCGAAGTGGAGCGAGGGCGCCTCGTCCTCGGGCGGGATGCACATGAGCCCCTCGAGCGGCAGGCCGAGCCCGCGCACCTCCGCGACCAGCGCGTCCGCCTCCTCGGGCGGCACGCCGGCCTTCTGCGGCTCCTCGCCGGTGTTGACCTGAACGAAGATCGCGGGGCAGCGCCCCTCCTGCTCGGCGATGTCGGCGATGCGGCGGGCGAGCTTGGGCGTGTCGACCGTGTGGATCGCGTCGAAGAGCTGGACGGCCGGCCGGACCTTGTTGCTCTGGAGCGGGCCGATCAGGTGCAGCTCGACATCGGCGAACCGCTCGCGCCAGTCGGGCCACTTGCCCGCCGCCTCCTGGACCCGGTTCTCGCCGTAGACCCGGTGCCCGGCCTCGAGCACCGCCTCCACGCGCTCGGGCGGCTGGACCTTGCTCACCGCGATCAGCGTGACGTCCCCGCGCGGGCGCCCTGCCGCGGCGCAGGCGGCGGCGACGCGCTCCTCGATGGCGGCGAGGGACGTGTGGGTCTGCATGGGGCACCTCCGCGGGGCGGTGTGCCCAAAAGAGAAGAGCGGGCGCAAGGCCCGCTCTTCCATCGTCCCCGAGATCGCTGGGATCAGAACGACATCGACACGCCGACGGAGTAGGTGTGGAAGTCGGTATCGATCGACTCGTCACCTTCACCGTTGATGTCGTTGTAGCCGTAGCCGAACTGCACCTCGGCGCCGCCGCCCAGGTCGTAGCCGAGCGTCAGGCCGATGCCCTGGATGTCGCCGACATCACCGAACTCGGTCCAGCCGTAGTTCGCCGAGGCCGAGATGGCGCCCGTCGTGTAGCCGCCACCGATGCCGAAGTGATCGACGTCGGTCCCGTCGAAGTCGATCAGCGAGTAGACCACGCCGGCCGAGAAGCCGCCCGCGAACGTCCCCGCCGCCGACACACCGATCGCCTGGGCTTCGCCGTCGAAGGCGATACCGGCGCCGAGCGCGTCCTGATCGGTCAGCTCGTTGATCTGGTCGGCGAAGGCCGCGCCGTCACCGTCGACGTACTGGTAGCCGAGGCCGAACTCGAGGCCCGTCTCGCCGAACTCGGTGCCGTACTTGAAGCCGATGCCGAGGACCGGGTCGCCGCTGCCGTCGTCGTCGAGTTCGCCCGAGAGCGCGACGCCGAAATCACCGAACGAGTAGTCGTAGCGGACGATCTGGCCGTCGTAGAAGCCGTCGAGGCCGGCGTTGCCCGAGTAGCCCAGCGTCTCTTCGTTGTCCTGAAGCGAGCCGTTGTTGAACAGGACCTCGGTCAGGGCCCAGTCGAACGCACCGTCGGTGTCGCCCATCGTCACGGTGCCGAAGCCGCCGGAGATGAAGATCGTCTCACCGCCCTGCGTGTTCGCCGAGAAGGCCGGCGAGGCGCCCGAGGAGCCGGGGATGCGGATGAGGTTGTCCTGGACCCCCTCCTCGTCCGTCTCGTCGCCGCCGGGCTCGGAGGCGACCGTGGTCTCGCCGATGTTCGAGCCGTCGGACTCGTCGAGATCGATGGTCGCGCCGAAGGTCAGCCCGCCGTCGGTCTCGCCCGCCATCGTGAAGGTGACGTCGATGTCGGTGTGGAACTGAGCGTCGACAAGGTCACGGCTCGCGCCGAAGACACCCATCTCGGCCGAACCCGACAGTGTGACACCCTGAGCCGCGGCCATGCCGGCCGTCATGGCCAGCGCGGTCGAGGCGAAGAGAATCTTCTTCATGGTTTTCCCTCGTGTTACGTATCGTCCCCGTCACGTGAATCGCGGCGGCGTGGACTGCGTTTCGAACATCCCCCCCCACCGTTCAATCGAAGCAGGGCTGGGCCCCGGCAATCCCCGACCCCATGCGACGTTCGTGCCACAGTGAGGCAAGGCTGCGCCGCACCCCTGCCCCAAAGCGTCCCGGAGGCCACGGCGGAGGGGGCGGAGCGCCGCCTCCGGGCGCCCTTGGCAGGCCCGCGGGGGTGGGCTAGCAGGGGGCCGTTCGGAGGGGTTCGAGACGGCCATGACGGGGACGCGATGACCAGCGCTGAGACGATCCGGCCGGGGACCTCCGGGCGGGCGGCGCGCGGCGCGGCCGCGGCGCTGGCGCTGGCCGCCCTGCTCGGCGGCTGCGGCGAGACCTTCATGGGCCAGAGCACCGACGAGCGGATCGCCAACCAGACGAATCCCGTCACCATCGTCCGCGACGAGCGGGCGGACGGGCGCTCCTCGTTCTTCGACCTGTTCACCAACACCGACGACCCGAACACCACGCTGGAGGTGAACCGCTACCTGTGGTCCGCCTCGCTCGAGGTACTCTCCTTCATGCCGGTGGCGCAGGCCGATCCGTTCTCGGGCATCATCGAGTTCGGCTACGGCACCCCGCCGGGCGGCGCCCGCGCCTACCGCGCGACGGTGCTGATCCAGGATCCCGCGCTCGACGCTCGCTCGCTCAACGTCGCCATGCGCACCCGTTCCGGCACCGTCGGCCGGGAGACGCTGCGCGCGGTGGAGGACGCGATCCTCACCCGCGCCCGGCAGCTCCGCGTCCGCGACGGCGGCCTCTAGACACCCCGGCCCGCAGGGGATGCACCCCGCGGGCGCCCTGCCCGAGGGACCCATGCCACACACGCCCGACCCGAGCCGAGACACGCGCCCCGAGCCGACGCCCGCCCCCGCCGCCCCCGGCCCGGCCCCGGGCGGCGACGCCGCCTACGACACGGCCGCCATCGAGCCGCGCTGGCAGGCCGCCTGGGACGAGGCCGGCCTGTTCCGCGCCCGGCGCGATCCGGAGCGGCCGAAATACTACGTGCTGGAGATGTTCCCCTACCCCTCGGGGCGCATCCACATCGGCCACGTGCGCAACTACACGATGGGCGACGTGATCGCGCGCTACCGGATGGCGCGGGGCTACGCGGTGCTGCACCCCATGGGCTGGG
>CAZWWR010000167.1:0-5466 GCA_964637265.1 uncultured Jannaschia sp. | reverse complement strand
GATGCAGAGCGGCCGAACGCGTGCCGTCGTTGTGCGAGAACCGTCGCCGCATCGGACGGGTATAACAAGGTGCGTGATACGAATATTCAGCCACGTTGCATGCATGTAACCGGGACGCACGACGCCACGATGCAGAACCATGGATGCATTGATGCGGCATGCAATAAACGGGCCGTTTGGATCGTGACTGCGTCCCGTAGGTATACGGCCTGCAATCAGCACAACGCGAAACACTTATCCGCAGAAACAACACCGGAAGAAATGCCGGAAACGGGTATGCAAAATGCAATAGGAGGGTAGAGGGTCTGAGTATACAGCATCCGCCTATGTTGTAAGCAGATATCTGCAACGCAGGTATGCAGAACGACAAGTATGCGTTCCGCTTGCATGAGAGCCCCAAGGACAGCTCATATGCGTGGCATTCCCGGAGCCCCCAATACGCCGCGCCAAGATCGGCCTGAGCAGCCTTCTCCGGCGCGCGGGTGGGCGTCGCGATAGCGAACAAGTATCTGCCTAAAGGGTTTGGTGAGTGACCCAGACCGGGCGAGCCCGGTCTCACCTTGGTCGCGAAGCGCCCAAGGTGACGCAGCGGACCCCCAAAGGGGGACGTTGACAGGAACGGTATCTTGTATGACAGAATTTGGACGTCCGGTTCAGGGAGGCCGACGACATGGCGGCACGGCTTGGAGCGGACGAACGGCGTGAGGTTCTCGACCTCGCTTCCGAAGGTCGTTCCGACATCGAGATCGCGCGCCGGATCGGCTGCTCCAGGCAGACCGTGGCGCGTGTCCGACAGCGTGCCGTCGCCTCCGATCGGACCTCGAAGGGGCGGATCATCCAGGCGCGTGTGACGCCGGAGGAGGCGGACGCCTTCGCCGCGATGGTTGACGAGGCGGGCACGACGACGTCGGAGATGCTGCGCCGGATGATCCGCCTGTCGGCTGGTGTCGCGGATTTCCGGGCGAAGGAGCTTGAGGAGCTAGGCCGGACGTCGCGCGAACTGAACGCGATGGCGCGCAATCTCGTCCAAGTTCTTCGTCTCGGCCATGCCGGAAAGCTGCGCTGGAATGCGCGCGATGCGGCATTGGTCGAGCGCCTTTCCGTGCGCACGGAGGAGGTCGCGCGGGCCGTCCAGGCGTTGCGGGCGGCCTCTATGCGCGGCGCGTTCGTCCGAACCGAGCTGGTCGGCGCGACGCTTGGCGACGGCGGCAAGCGACCGGAGGAGGTCGGTGTCGATGGCTGACCGCGGGACTGTCCAAGCCGCGGTGATCGGCGAAGTGCTTCCTGGGATGGGACGGAACGCCCGCGGCATCCACGGTCGCGGACCGCGCGCGTTCGGTGGCGGTCGCGGTGGGGCAGGGGGCTTGGCGGCGGGACTAGCCGGCAACGTACTGCGGGTGCCGCAGAGTGTGGTGAAGCGCGTGGCACAGGGCGGCTGCCACACGCCGGCCGAGTTGCGGCGGCAAGCGGACTACGTGCTGCGCGACGAGGCCAGGATGGCAGCTTGGAGCAACCAGATCGGGGTGGATCGGTCGCTCGAGGCCGAGGGCGTCGAGGCCATCGTCGCGGACTGGTCGGCCTCTTGGGCGGGCGCCCCCAAGCGGGGCCACACCGATCACCTGATCCTGAGTTTTCCCCAGGACACCGATCCGAAGGTCGCCGAGGCGATCGCGCGCGACTGGGGCCAGGCGCTGTTCGCAAGTGGCGAGCATCGGGACCGTTACCGCTACGTGGCCGCGCTGCATGCCAACACCGAGCACGTGCATGCGCACTTCATCGTCGACAAGGTCGGCATGGAGGAGGGGCGGTTCCTGTCGATCAGCCGTTATTCGGAGATCAGCTACGACTTGATGCGCGAGCTTCACGTCACGGTCGCCGCCGAACACGGGCTGGCGCTCAACGCCACGTCGCGGCTGAGCCGCGGCATCGTCGAGCATGCCCCCCGGCAAGCCGACATCCCGGCCGCGCGGCTGGAGGGGCGCACGCCGTTCATGGCAGGGATGGGCGAGGCCGAGCGCGAGGCGCGGCTGGAGGTCGTGCGGGGCTTCGCCGAAGATTACGCGCGCCTCGCGGAGGTCGCGGGTCTGGCGGGCCCGGACGAGGACGGGTTCATGGAGCGTCTCGCGAAGGCCGCGCGGTCCGCGGCGGATGCGCTCGGACGAGGGGAGACGATCATGGCGGGGTTCGAAGCGGTCGGCCTGACGGAGCGGGATCCGGCCGCGCGGCTGACGGCGGCCTGCGGGGCGCTGGAGCGCGAGGCGGAGCGGACCTGGACGGCGATCCGGGACATGGAGAGCTGCGCGGAGAAGGCGGAGCTGGAGCATCTGCTCGCCGCGAAGGCCGAGGCGGTGCAGGCGGTGCTGGGTCGGGGCGTGCTGGCCGGACATGAGCCCGCACCTCTCGCAACGGACATCCATGCGGTGCCGATGATTGCCTCGCTGCGCGCGCTCGCGGACGGGCAGGGGGAGGCGACCGCGGCGGCGGACCGCGCGCTCGACGTCCTTAGAGAGCGCGTCGAGGCCGCGCTCGCCCCGCATGCGGAGGTTTTGGAGCGATCGGAGGTGACGGCCGAGGAGGTCGCGGCGCGCTTCGCCTGGCCGGGCCGCAGCGCGCAGGCGATCGAGGCAGGGCGCCCCGAAGGCATCGATCCCGCGGCTTGGGAGGCGATGGAACATGCCGCGCGAGGAGCGGCGGTGCGCGCAGCGGCCGAACTGGCCATGACGCCCGAACTCCGCGAGCCGGTCGCGCGCGCCGAGCTTGCAGCCGCCCCTGCATCGACGCGCCTCGCCGAGGTCGCGGCGGTCCAGGAGCTCGTTCGTGCCGTGCGTAGCGAGATGGGTGAGAAGGAGACCGAGGCCGTCGTCGCGGGGCAGGGGGGCTCGCTCTCCGACCATATCGCGGATGCCGGCCTGCGTCACGTCGTTCGATCCGAACTGACAGCCATGGCCGCCGCCGGGTGGGACGCCGAGCCCGAGGCGCGTGACAGCGCCACCGTGGGAGCGGCGCGCGAGCGCATGGCGGTCTTCGACCGGGCTGCGCGGGCGCAGGAGGCTCGGAGCCGGGTGGCACCCGAGCACGGGCTGGAACTCTGATCCGATGATCACCTCGATGGAGAGCCGTTGGCGCTACCCGCTGGCCGCTGCGATCGGCCTCGCCGGCGGCGCGGTTCTAGGTCTGGCCCTCGCCACGCTGGCCGCGATGGCGATGCTGCGCGAGCCGTTGGAGAGCTTCGCCCTGGCGGAGCCGTGGTTCCTGCGCTGGTCGACCGCCGAGCTCGGCGCGAACCCGGCGGTGCTGCGCTCGGTCTGGATGCTCACGCTCGGACCGATGATCGCGTTCGCCGCGCTCGGCCTCGTCTCCGCCTGGCGCGGCGGGCTGACGGATTACGACGACGCGCATTTCCAGTCGGCCCGCGAGATGCGCCGCAACCGGATGGTGGCGGGACTGAAGCGGAACGGCTTCGTCTACGGCAAGCTCGGACGCCCGGGTAAAGCCGGACAGTTCGTCTCGGCGACGCCGGACCGCTTCCCGCACGCGATCATGATCGCGCCCACGGGGCGGGGCAAGAACGTCGGCTTCGTGTTCCCCAACCTCATGCACTTTCGCGGCAGCGCCGTGGTGCTGGACGTGAAGGGCGAGAACTTCGCCACCACCTCCGTCCATCGGACGAGGGCCCTGGGCAACAAGGTCTGGTACTTCTCGCCCTTCGACTACGTCGCCGCATCGGACGAGGACGGCGAGGAGGCGGACGGGCAGGGGGGCGAGGTCCGCACCCGCACGCACCGCTTCAACCCGCTGGCGCGCATCGCGGCGCTGCCCTCAACCGAGCAGCAGTTCACCGCCATCAACACGATGACCGACCTGTTCCTGTCGGTCGAGTCCAAGGACGCCGAGAGCTTCTTCCAGGCCGGCCGGTCGCTCTTCGTGGTCGCCTGCCTGCGGGCCATCGAGACCGGCACGCCCACCATCGGCGAGGCGCTGCGGATCATGAACGGCGGCGGCAACAAGAAGGAGAGCTACCGCCTGATCGCAGAGGAGACCGGGATCGCGGTGGTCCGCGAGGTGTTCCTCGGCATGGCCGACCAAATCGACAAGATCCTCGACAGCTACGTGTCGGTGATCCGTGGCGCGGGCCTGCAGCTCTGGCTCGACCCGGCGGTGGATCGGGCGACGAGCGCGTCGGACTTCGACCTCGCCTCGTTCCGGCGTGAGGCGCAGACGCTCTACATCGCGATCCAGCCCGAGGAGCTACGCACGCTGGCCCCGCTGGTACGGCTCCTCTTCGCCGACGCCATCGCCTCGCTGCAGCGCGCGCAGCCCGGTTCGGAGGAACCGCATCCGGTGATGTTCGTCCTCGACGAGTTCGACCAGCTCGGCCGACAGCCCAACGTGCTGCAGGCGCTCAAGACCATCCGCTCCTACGGGGGGCGGTTCTTCATCGTCACGCAGTCGATCCCCGGGCTGGAGAGCGTCTACGGCGAGACCGACCGGCGCGCGCTGCTCGCGGCCGCCGGCGTGCAGATCTACATGACGCCGCAGGACGACCGCACGGCGGAGGTGCTGTCGAGCGCGCTCGGCCGGACGACCATCGTGGCAAAGACGCGCAGCCAGGGCGCGGTGCAGCGGCTGGACGAGAGCGGCAACGTCTCGCGGCGCTCCGAGGAGCGGCCGCTGGTCTCGGCGTCCGAGACGCTGCGGCTGGACACGTCCAAGGTGCTGATCCTGCCCGAGGGGCAGTACCCGATCCTGGCGGACCGGATCACCCACTACGCCGACCGGCACTTCAAGCGCATCGACGCGGCCCGCGCGGGCCATCCGCTGCCGTACCCGCCCGCGATCATCCCGGAGCCGTCCCGGCCGCGCAAGATGGGCGCGTTCCTCGCGGCGGATCAGGGAGCGGGCGCCACCCTCGACCCGGCTGACGGTGCGGAGTTCGCCGCCGAAGTGCAGGGAGGCGTGGCCGCCGTGGGCGACCGGGCCCGAGCGCGATCGAAGGGACGGCGCACGCCGCCGGTGAGGGGCGATGACGTCGAAACTGGTGGGCAAGCCGATCAAGTCGAGCCTGCGGTTGCTCAAAACGTATCAGGAGTGACGGTCGAGCCGGGCCCTGATCCGGTCCCAGAGATCATCCCGGCCAAACCGCCACGTCGCCGACCGCCGGAGCGTCGCATGGCCGCGGGCAAGGACGCCTGACGGATCGTCAGACGAGTTCGATGCCTTCCGCGTCGGCGGCGCGCCGCAGCGCACGATCCGCCGTCGCCAACGGCAGGGCGCGGTTCTGGGCCAGAACGAGATAGGCCGCGTCATAGGCGGTCAGACGGTGTCGCGTGGCGAGGGCGACGACGCCTGCATCACCGCCCGCGGCCATGTCCACCGCCTCCAGAGGCAGTCGGCGCAGGCGCATCAGCGAGGGGACGACCTCGGCCTCGGATAGACGTCCGCGCCGCGCCGCCATCAGAAGGATGT
>CAZWWR010000166.1:0-5497 GCA_964637265.1 uncultured Jannaschia sp. | reverse complement strand
GACCGGGTCCGCCACCAGGTCCGGATCGACCCCCATGGCACGCCGGTCCTGCCGCCGATGCCCCGCGACGGCGGCACCGACTTCCGCCCGCCCGTCGCGGAGGCGGAAGCGATGGGCGCCGCCGCGCTTGTGCTGCTCACCGACCTCGACGGCGAGGCCGGCCCGCCCCCGCGCATCCCCACGGCGATCTGGGCGGTGCCCGACGGCGCCTCGATGCGCCCGCCCTGGGGCCGCCTGCTCGATCTGTCCGCCTGAGCGCCCCGCGCCTCGCTGCCCACCTCGGGGCGAAGCACCGCCCCGGCCTCCGGTGAACACGGCGGGCTCTCCGCGCCGTGTCCGGCCGAACTGGCCCCGTGCTTGGAGCCGGGGGCGGGCGTTCGGGCCGGCACCAAAGACATCGGGTCCATCGCGGGCTTGCGAAGAAAAGGCCCCCGGGGCGCCACTGGCGGCTGGCCCGTCCGAGGCGGCCGGGGATGCACCAGTCTGTGCCGCCCATCTGGACCCGACAGCCCCTTCCCCTGTTTCCGGCAGAGCGAGGTTCGGCTCGGCGATGAGACCGCCCGACCGTACCCGGCTCAGGCCTTCCTGGACACCCGGCCGTACCGGCGCCCGGCCGGGGGTACGTCGCCCCGACCGACAGGCCGCACCCTCCCTGCCTGCCGGATCAGGCCGAATCTTCCGCTCCGGGGTACCGCTGCAGGAGAACCGGCCAGTCGCACCGAAGGTTCGCCTCCGGCGCACGGGCCGGTCCGGCGCTCGCTCGGCGGGGGCGCGGCCCCTCGATCCCCTGCCACTGGCCGTGAGCGACGATGGTGCATCGACTGCTCGACGGGCCCGGAACCGTCCGCCTGACCGTCGCCGGGCGTGCTGCTCCCGGGCACGAGATCGCGCCCCTCCCCTCTCCGGCCCGACGACGACCCGGCCCCCGGCCCGCCCTCGCGCGCATCCCCGCCCGCGCCGGCATCCCCCGACCGAACGGAGCTATTGGATAGCGACGGCCGGACGGGGTAGGATGCAAGCCGATTGGGAGGAACGATTTTGGTGTCAGCATCCGCTCTCGAGCGCCTCATGCTCGACCTTGTGAACGAGGAGCGGCGGCTGGCCGGCCTCGAGCCGCTCGTGTTCGAGCGCAACCTCAACGAGACGGCCGACGACTACAGCGACGAGATGCTCTTCTTCGACCGGTTCGACCATGCCGGGATCGACGGAAGCTCGGCGGGCGACCGGATGGACCGCGCGGGCTTCGATTTCCGCCCGCCCTGGGCCTGGGGCGAGAACATCGCCGTCGTCTGGGGGCTCGACGATTCGCCCCTCGGAGACGCCGTCCGCTACCTCCACGACGCCCTGATGGACAGTCCGGGGCACCGTGCGAACATCCTCGACGGCGGTTTCGAGCTGGTCGGGATCGGCATTCGCGAGGGCGAGTTCCGCGGCTACGACGGCCTCATGATCACCCAGAACTTCGCCCGGACGGCGGGCGACGTCGATCTCGAGGGCCTCCCCCGGGGCGACCGGCTCGTGGGCGGCGAAGGGGACGACAGGATCCACGGCCTCGGCGGGGACGACCGGCTCGTCGGCGGCGCGGGCGACGACGGCCTGTGGGGAGGTTCGGGCAACGATCGGCTCGTCGGCGGCGGCGGCCGTGACATGCTCGCGGGCGGCAGCGGGCGGGACGACGTCTCGGGCGGCTCGGGCGCGGACGGCCTGCTCGGCGGCTCGGGGCGCGACGAGCTCAACGGCGGCGGCGGCGAGGATTTCCTGCGCGGGGGCTCCGGGCCCGACGAGCTGTGGGGCAAGGCCGGGGCCGACGACATGCGGGGCGGCAGCGGAGACGACCGGATGTCCGGCGCGAAGGGGGACGACCGCCTGGCGGGCGGGTCCGGCGACGACGCGATGCGGGGCGGCGGCGGGGACGACGTCCTGCGCGGGGGATCGGGCGACGACTGGCTGCGCGGCGGATCCGGCGACGACGACCTGCGCGGAGGGTCGGGAGCGGACGAGTTCCACTTCGGCGCCCGCGACGGCGACGACGTGATCCGCGACTGGGAGGGCGGGGAGGACCTGATCGTGATCACGGCGGGCGCCTCGCGCATCTCCGATCTCGACATCCGCCAGCGGGGCGACGACGCGGTCATCCGCTACGCCGGGACCGAGATCGTGCTCGAGGACGTCGCGGCCACCACGCTCGGCCCGGGCGACATCCTCTTCGACTAGCCCGACCCCGGCCGCGTCCCCGCCCGGTCCATCCGCCCTCGGAATCCGCGGGTCGGCTTCGCGGGGTTGTCGAGATGCGGGCGGACGGTCTCCGGCCACCGCGCCGCCGGGAGGAGCCCGTTCGCTGCGACCCGGCAGGGCCCCGGGCGTGCGTGAGAGGCGTGCCCACGTGGACCGTCGTTCGACGTGCTCCCCCATTGCGGAATCGAGGTGCGTCACCTCCGCCCGATCCGCGACGGGGGCACCGAACGGAAGGGGCGTCCCGATGTGGCGGGCACGACTTGCCCGACACCCCGGCCGCAGAGCGCCCCCCCGGACCGGCGCTCGCGCGGCGTCCATCGGGCGCCCGCGACATGTCCTCCGATCGACCGGTGCGTTGCTCCAGCGTTCGGTCGCCGCGACGCCAGGTGGCCCGGCCCTCCCCCGGCGATGTCCCCCGGACCGTCTGACCCGTACGCAGCCAGCGAAGTCACACCCCCGAGCGGAGCGCCTTCACCTCGCCGCGGCGCCGCTTCTCCTCGAGCCGCTTGCGCTTCTGGCTGCGGGGCACCTTCGTCGGGACGCGGCGCTTCGGGGCGACGAGGGCGCGGCGGACGAGGTCGGCGAGACGGCGGCGGGCGGCCTCGCGGTTGCGCGCCTGCGAGCTCTCCTCGGTGGCCTCGATCACCACCGCGCCGTCCGCCGTCCAGCGCCGGCCGGCGAGGCGGCGGAGGCGCCGCTTGACCGGGTCCGGCAGCGAGGGCGAGCGCTCCGCCTCGAAGCGCAGCTGCACCGCCGAGTTCACCTTGTTCACGTTCTGCCCGCCGGGCCCGGAGGCGCGCACGAACTGCTCCGTGATCTCCCAGTCCTGCAGCGCGACGCGGTCGGTGATCCTCAGCATGGGCCTCGCCCCGGATTGTACGAATTGGGTTCCGGGTCCCGGAGGATTGCCCCGAAACGGGATGGGGGCCGGAAAAGGTTGCCCCAAATTGAGAAGGCCGCCCCCGGCAAGAGGTGCGGCCTTCCGAAAGTCCAGGAGGTGGGGTCGGTTAGAGTGACCTCACCCGTGGGGCGCATCGCCCGAGGGCTGCCTCAGACGCGAACCTCCACGGTTGTCCCGACACCTCTCTCCGAGTGCTTTCTAGACACTGGATCACCTCCTTTCATTAAGTTGCCGATGCCCCGAGAGTTGGCCCCCATCTAGCGGCTGTCAATCCCCTTCATGCCACCTGTTGTGCCCTTTGCCGGGTAATGAGGCGGAAGGGGATCAGCGCCAGCAGCGCCACGCCCAGCTTCACCGCCCCGTCGGCCAGCGCCAGCGCGACCCAGTAGGGCCCCACCGCCGTCGCCTCCTGCGCCCAGGACACGTCGTTGCCCGGCTCGATCCAGACGAAGGCCGCCGAGAAGGCCAGCGTGAAGAACAGCGCCGTGTCGAGCGTCGAGCCCAGCACGGAGGAGAGCAGGGGCGCGCGCCACCAGGGCCGGGCGGGGACGGTCCGGAAGATCGCGATGTCGAGGAGCTGCGCCGCGAGGAAGGCCGTGCCCGAGGCGAGCGCGATCCGCCAGGTCACGAGCGGCCCGAAGGCGCCCTCGATCTGCGTGCCCGCGAGCGAGCAGAGCAGGCCGACCCCGAACCCCGCGAGGACGACGCGGCGCGCCGCCGCGGCACCGTGCAGGCGCACCGTCACGTCCGTGACGAGGAAGGCGAACGGGTAGCTGAATGCCCCCCAGGTCAGCCATCCGCCCCCGATGGGGAACTGCACGCCGACATTCGAGGCGAGGACGATGATCGCCATGGCGGCGACGTAGGGGGCGAGGAACATGCGAGGCACCCGTTTTGACATGGTGGTCGGGGACATGGCCCCACCGGCGGGGCGCGCTCCGATACGCCCCGGCCTGCCGGGACGCAAGGGCGACCGCACGGCGCGCCGGGGCGGGCGGATCCCGGGCGAATGCCGGGGCGGCCGATGTCCCTGCCCGCTCCTGCCCCAAGTGACGTGTCGGCCGTGCCGGCCCCCGATGGCGAGTGCCCCGGGGCCGGGATCGGCGACGCGAGGATCGCGGAGGCGGCCGCGTCGGCCCGGCCCGGTCCGCGATCCTCGCGTTTGCGGACACACCCGTTGCGTCAGTGCCCGCCTTCCCCGGCGAAGCGCGCGGCCCATCGGGCGCTCGTCCGGTCGGCCAGACGCGCCGTCGGGGGCACGACCCCGCTGGCCGCGGACGGATCGAGGCCGAGCGCGCGGAGCACCCGGGCGAGGGCGGCGGCCGGATCGTCGGCCAGCGCCTCGTAGGTGAGGGTGCGCGGGGTGACACCCTCGCGGCGGAACCACGCCTCCCACGCCTCGTTCCCACGGGCGTCCTCCTCCACGATGCGCGCGAGGGCCGCGCGGTCGTAGCGGGGCCGGGCGGGCGGGGCGAGGCGTTCGAGCTCCGTGCCGTCCGCGCTCCGGTGCCAGAGGCCGGTCTGCTCCGCCCGCAGGCGGGAGACGGCCTGCGCGACGCCGTCCTCGCGCCGCAGGTGGACGTAGGCCGTGGGGCCGAAGGCGGCCTCGATGCGGGCGCGGTCGGACCGGAGCCCGGGATGCAGCTCGCCCAGCCTGGCGATCCAGTAGGGGAAGCTGCGCCGCTGCATCCTCAGGCCGAACACTCCCCCGGCACTGCCGCGCGCGCGGGCGGCCGCGACCGCCGCCTCGAGCGCGGCGCGACGGGAGCCGAAGGCGCTGGGGGCGAGCCCGTGCGCCTCGAGCCAGCGCGTCAGGCAGGGCTCGTGGAAGTGGGAACCGGGGCGGCCCGCCACCCCGGTCGCGGCGAGCAGCCCGCAGAGCATCGTGCTGCCGCTGCGCGGCGTGGTGCACAGGACGTAGGCGGCCGGTCGGGACGGCTCAGCCATGCTCCCGGAGCAGGCGCGCCTTCTGGCGCTGCCAGTCGCGCTTGGCCGCCGTCTCGCGCTTGTCGGCCACCTTCTTGCCCTTGGCGATGCCGATCTTCATCTTCACCACCCCGCGGTGGTTGAAATAAAGCACCAGCGGCACGAGCGTGTAGCCCTCGCGCGCGGTGGCGTTCCACAGCTTGGCGATCTCTCGCTGCCGGGCCAGCAGCTTGCGGCGGCGGCGCTCCTCGTGGCCCCAGGTGACGGCGGGGGCGTAGGGGGCGATGTAGGCGTTCACGAGCCAGAGCTCGGCGCCCTCCACGGCGCAGTAGCTCTCGGCGATGTTGGCCTGCCCCTCGCGGAGCGACTTCACCTCCGAGCCCTGCAGCACGAGGCCGACCTCGAGATCCTCCTCGATGGCGTAGTCGTATCGGG
>CAZWWR010000165.1:4702-5506 GCA_964637265.1 uncultured Jannaschia sp. | reverse complement strand
GCTGCGAGCGCACGGCAGCCGGATGCCGGTCAGGTCGCCTCGTCGGCGCGCTCGAGCGAGAGCAGGGTAGCGGAGGCGTTGACCGCGATCGAGACGGACCGGGGGAAGTCCGCGGCGGCGGCGGTGAGCACCCGAGCGGCCTCCTCCATCTGTCCCTGACCGTGCCGCGCTCGGGCTTCGAGCTCGGCCGACCGTTCGGCGTAGTCGGCCCCGAGGTTGCTCAGGGCGTCGATCGCGCTGTCGTGGTCCGCGTCGTGGATAAGGGCCTCGGCGTGGGACACCCACGACGCCTGAGGTGGAGGGTCGCTGAGGGTCGTCCGGGTTTGCGTCCCCCGTCGCTTGCTCGCCCTCGCGGGGCTCAGTCTCGGCCATGAGCCGAGAGACGACGTAGCGGAGGACCATGACGTCGAGGGGGAACGCCGCCGCGGCGTCGAGGTCGATCGGTGCGCCGTCGCGCTGGCGGAGGAGCCAGCGGTCGGCGTCCGGGATCGGGACCTGGTCGAGGAGCCCGTTGTCGTCACGCCCGGCTTGGCGGAGGACGTCCAGGAGCGCCGCGAGCACGGGTGTGCGGTCGGCCTCGTCGGGCGTCTTGAAGAGCGCCTCGCGCAGCGTCTTCTCGGCTCCTCCGAGGTCGTTGTCGGCCCGCTGGACGCGGGCGGCCGGGATGCCTAATTCCCTGCGCAGGACATGGAGGGACGCGCATGACCCTTGCCGAGGCCGGGACCTCCCCGGACGCCGCCGCGCGGCCGGCGCTGACGCTGCTGCTCGCGGGGCCCCGCGGCTTCTGCGCGGGCGTCGACCGGG
>CAZWWR010000165.1:0-4667 GCA_964637265.1 uncultured Jannaschia sp. | reverse complement strand
CTACGTCCGCCACGAGATCGTGCACAACGCCCACGTGGTCGACGGGCTGCGCGCCCGGGGCGCGGTGTTCGTGGAGGAGCTCGACGAGTGCCCGCCCGACCGGCCGGTGATCTTCTCGGCGCATGGCGTGCCCAAGGCCGTGCCGGCCGAGGCGGCCCGGCGCGAGATGCTCTTCGTCGACGCGACCTGCCCGCTCGTGAGCAAGGTCCATATCGAGGCCGCCCGGCACCACGAGAACGGGCTGCAGATGGTGATGATCGGCCACGAGGGCCACCCCGAGACGGTCGGCACGATGGGCCAGCTTCCGCCGGGCGAGGTGCTCCTCGTGGAGACGGCGGAAGACGTGGCCGGGCTGTCCGTGCGGGATCCCGACCGCCTCGCCTTCGTGACCCAGACGACGCTCTCGGTCGACGACACGGCCGAGATCGTCGCGGCCCTCAAGGCGCGGTTCCCCGCGATCGTCGGGCCGCACAAGGAGGATATCTGCTACGCGACCACGAACCGTCAGGAGGCGGTGAAGGCGATGGCCGGCGAGGCCGAGGCGCTGCTCGTGGTCGGGGCGCCCAATTCCTCGAACTCCAGGCGCCTCGTCGAGGTGGGCGCGCGGGCCGGATGCCGCTACGCGCAGCTCATCCGCTCGGCCGACGAGATCGACTGGCGGGCGCTGGACGGCGTGCGCTCCGTCGGCGTCACGGCGGGGGCCTCGGCGCCCGAGGAGCTGGTGGAGGGCGTGGTGGCGGCGTTCCGCGACCGCTACGACGTGACCCTGCGCGACGTGGTGACGGCCGTCGAGGACGTCGAGTTCAAGGTGCCCCGCGTGCTGCGGGTGCCCTCGGGGGCCTGACCGGCGGCGAGCCGCGTCGGGCCGCCGGCGCGGTTCCTTCGGGGCCTCCGACGCGGAAGACGGCCCGCCCGCGCCCGGCGGCCGGACGCCGGAGCCCGCACGGCGGTGGCGGTGGAGATCGACGCGCCGCGCGGTTCCGTCCGAGGTGGAGGGCCGCCGAGCACCCGTCCGTGAGGTGCCGCGCAGAGGGCCCCCGACCGGAAGGTCTCGCCGCCTCCCCGACCGACCGGGCCTCGAAACGCCGAACGGGGTCCGGGTCCGCCTTCCGGGGTGCCCTGCCGCCCCAACACCGGACCGGGCGACGGCAATGGCCGGAATGCCGGGTTGTTCATGCCCGCCACGTCCATGCGCCCCCTCAGCTCCGGGCCGTCGTCGAAGCCCCGCCGTCCCGCGGGGCCGGTCCGGCACCGGCGCGGCGGGTCTGCCGCCCTCGGTCCCGTGCCGGGGCGGCGCCGGCGGCGGCAGTTCCGTCAGCGCACCGCTAGCCCGCCCGCATCGTCGCGTTCGCCCCGTCCGGACGCCCGGACCCGCGCCCACCACGACGGCCACGACCCGCGGGGCGGACGCATGCCGGGGCGGCGACATCTGCGGAGGAGCCTAGCGGTCGAGCGGGTAGTTCGGCCGGTCGGGGCCGTAATGGACGGCGAGGTAGTCGAGGATGACCTCGCGGTCCTCGGGGGCGAGCTCGCCCATGCCCATGTCCTCCACCATCCAGACGAGGATGTCGTCCCAGCCGTCCCGGTCCTGACCCTGCTGGGCGATGATCATCTCGGAGTGACAGGCGGTGCAGTAGTCGTAGGTCCTCTGCGCGCCGTAGGCCGGGTGGAAGCGCCCGATCTCGTAGAGCACCTCCTCCTCGCCGGCCTCGTTCTCCACCACGGTCTCGCCCCGGGCCGTCGGGGCGGCCCAGGCGAGCGCCAGCGCCGCGAGAGCCGCCAGCGCGGCCGTCCTGTGTCCCATGTCGTCCTCCAGTACCGGAGCCGGCCCGCCCCGCGCGGGGGCGGGCCGCGCCCGCCTCAGCTCGCGCGCAGGCCCACGCGATGCATCGTGTTGTTGAGGTATCCGCGCGGGTTCCAGTCGATCGCGAAGGGCTGCATCCGGCCCTCCGCGTCCGTCGCCCGGGCCCAGACCTCGTAGTAGCCCGCCTGCGGGAAGCCCACGGTGGCGCGCCAGTTCTGCCACGCGCCCGGGTTCACCGGCGCGTCGAGTTCGGCCTCCTGCCACGTGGCGCCGAAATCCGTCGAGATCTCGAGCCGCTCCACGGTGGTGTCGCCGACCCAGGCATGGCCCCGCACCTCCGTCTCGAGCCCGGTCTCGGCGCCGTTCTCGGGGTGGGTGATCAGCGACTTCACCGGCATGGCCTCCATGATGACCATGTCCTCGTCCGGCACCTCGGTGCCCGGGGCGACCGGATAGGCCGGCACCCGGTAGGACTGGCCTCCCATCTTCGCGCCGTCGTGGACCTGATCGCGCACCTCGACGCGGGTCAGCCACTTCTGCGAGCAGGAGCCGGGCCAGCCGGGCACCACGAGCCGCAGCGGCGCGCCGTTCATCGGGTGGATCGGCCCGCCGTTCATCTCGAAGGCAATGAGCACCGTGTCGTCGAGCGCCTTCTCGATCGGCAGGCCCCGGCTCAGCGACTGCTTCTCCGGGTCGCCCGACAGGTGGATGTCGGCGCCGTGATGGCCCGTGTAGACCGCGCCGTCCTGCACGCCCGCCGCCTCGAGCACGTCGCGCAGCCGCACGCCCGTCCATTCCGAGCAGGCGATGGCGCCCGTGGTCCACTGGTTGCCCCGCGCGGGCGGATCGAAGGCGGCGCGCCCGTTGCCGCCGCACTCGATGTGCAGCGCCCGGGTGATCACCTCGAACCGGTCGCGCAGATCCTGGATGGTCAGCTCGAGCGGCGAGTCGACGAGCCCGTCCACGACCAGCGTCCAGCCCTCGGCCGTCATGTCGTCCGGCAGCAGGCCGTTGTTGCGGATGAAGTGCCGCTCGACCGGGGTGATCGCGTCGTCGAGCAGATGCGCGGGCGTCTCGGCGTTCACGGGCCGATCGTTGAGCAGCGCGAGCCCGTCCTTGCCCTGCAGGACGTCCTCCTGCGCCAGCGCGGCGGGGATCAGCCCCTGGGGGAAGTTCCGATGGAACGGAATCGTCATCCCGACCATCGCCCCCATCGTGGCCAGCCCCGCGCCGCGCAGGAAGCCCCGCCGGTCGCTGTGGCTGACGCGGCCGAACAGCGCGCGGTCGCCCGCCTCGGGGCCGTCGGCGTAGACGTCGCTCAGGCGCGGCAGGTCGCCCCGCCCCGGATTGTCGTCACGGTCCTTCATGCGATCTCCTCCCCCAGATGCGCGTGATGCCCGGAGGAGACTAGGGCGCCGAACGTCCACCGCCAAACCCGGCGGCCGGGTCGGACGGGCGTCCGTGGATGGCGGCCCGGCACGGGAGGCCGCCCGTCGAGGCGGGCCGGAGCGTCCGATGGACGGACCCCGCGGGCGCCCGCAGGGGCCCCGGCGCAGCCCTAGCCGATCGCCTCCACGAGGTCCGGCAGCTCGCCCAGATGGGCGACGCGTCGGAAGCGGGCGGCCTCCTCGGGCGGGTCGGCCCGCTCCAGCGCCCATTCGTGCTCCGACGGGCAGTGGACGCCCCACG
Source organism: uncultured Jannaschia sp. (assembly GCA_964637265.1). Taxonomy (GTDB): domain Bacteria; phylum Pseudomonadota; class Alphaproteobacteria; order Rhodobacterales; family Rhodobacteraceae; genus Jannaschia. The sequence continues at coordinate 1,174 of CAZWWR010000165.1, read as the reverse complement.
CCCCTGCCTCCAGCGCGGGGATCACGTCGGAGCGCAGCGAGTTGCCGACCATCAGCGCCCGCTCCGCCCCCTCGGGGGCGAAGGCGCGGGCGTAGACGGCCGCCGTCTTCTCGCTGACGATCTCCACCGCGTCGAACAGATCCCCGAGCCCCGACTGCGCCAGCTTGCGCTCCTGGTCGAGCAGGTCGCCCTTGGTGATGAGCACGAGCCGGTGCGAGCCTGCGAGCCGCTCCACCGCCGCGCGGGCGTGCGGGAGCAGCTCGATCGGGTGGCGCAGCATCTCCTGGCCGGCCTCGAGGAGCTGCCCGATCACCGCCGCCGGCACCCGCGATTCGGTCACCTCGATCGCCGTCTCGATCATCGACAGGACGAACCCCTTGATGCCGAAGCCGTAATGCCCGAGGTTCCGCCGCTCGGCCGCCTCCAGGCGGGCCATCAGGTGGTCGGGCTCCGCGTGGTCCCGCAACAGCTCGGCGAAGCGGGCCTGGGTGAGCTTGAAGACGGCCTCGTTGTGCCACAGGGTGTCGTCGGCATCGAAGCCGACGGCACGAAGGCGGGCGGGATTGGGCATTGGAAGGCTCTTTTCCTGTTTCGCCGCCTGCCTATATGATGGGGCCGAACGCTCAAGCCCGGCGCTGGAGCCCGGCGCGCGGCGCCGCGCGGGGCATGCGATGGGCGCCGAACTAGAGATCCAGATGCAGGGACCCTCAGCGGCATGATTCACGGCTCCGACATCGCGGCCCCCTTCCCCTTGCGCGGCAGCTCCGACGACGAGGACGGCGTCGGCACGGGCGGCGACACCTCGGTCGCCACCAGGACGAAACCGAAGACGCAGCGTCCTCCGCTCTACAAGGTGCTGATGCTGAACGACGACTACACGCCGATGGAGTTCGTCGTGCACGTGCTCGAACGGTTCTTCGGCATCACCCACAGCCAAGCCGTGGAGATCATGCTGACGGTCCACAAGAAGGGCGTCGCCGTGGTCGGCGTGTTCTCCCACGAGATCGCCGAGACGAAGGTGGCGCAGGTGATGGACTTCGCGCGCCGCAACCAGCACCCGCTCCAGTGCACGATGGAGAAGGAGGAGTAGGGCCCGCGCGGCCCCGCTCGCCCGTCCCCGCCCCTCCGCTTGGCCCCCGCACGCCCCCGCCCCGGCGCCGACCGGCCCGGCCTC
>CAZWWR010000164.1:0-5510 GCA_964637265.1 uncultured Jannaschia sp. | reverse complement strand
GGCGGCGGCCGCTAGGATGCGCGCTGAGGCGCTGCCGGCCGGCCGGGCCAAGCCGGGCGCGCCGGTCTCCGTCAGGGCGCTCACGCCGCCTCCAGCGCGGGCGCCGCGGCCTCGGCGAGGGCCCGCACCCGTGACGGCTCCACCGGGTTCCACCAGACGCCGCCCTCCTTGAGCGAGGTCGCGACGATCACGCCGTCCGCGACGGAGAGGATCTCCGCCACGTTGTCGGGGGTCACGCCGGAGCCGACGAGCGTGGGCAGGTGCGTGGCGTCGGCCACCTCGCGGAGCTCGTCCATGTCGGCGCCGTCGCCTGTCCTCTTGCCGGTCGCGATCACGGCGTCGGCGTCGAAGAAGGCGAGGTCGCGGGTCAGCTCCGTGACCGAGCGGTCGCCGGTGATCGCGTGGCTGCCGTGCTTCACGTGGGCGTCCGCGAAGACGCGGATGCCCTGCGCGCCGAGGGCCGCCCGGTAGCGCAGCGCCTCGGCCGCGCGGCCCTCGATGAACCCCTCGTTGGCGACGTAGGCGTTGGCCCACTGGTTCACCCGCACGAAGCCCGCCCCCGCGGCCACCGCGACCGCCAGCGCGGGCAGCGGCGCGTTGGCCAGCACGTTGATCCCCATCGGGCAGCCGAAGCGCTGTCGCAGCCGGTCGGCGATGGCGGCGAGGCAGGCGGGCGTCTCGGGGCCGATGTCCCCGGGCTTGGAGAAGGGGATGTCGCCGTGGTTCTCCACGATCAGCCCGTGCATTCCGCCGCCGAGCAGGGCGTCGGCGTCGCGGGCGCAGGCGTCGTGGATCGCCTCCATCGTCTCGCCGCGGTGGCGCGGCGCGCCCGGGAGCGGGGGCACGTGGATCATCCCGATCAGCGCCCTGGGCCGCCCGAAGAGCGTGCGGATCGCGTCGGCCGCCACGCTGGAGACGGTCATCGCCCGCCCCCGCCGCGCCCGGCCGCGAAGATGCGGGTGTTGAGCCAGATGGCGACGAGGATGATCGCGCCGGTCACGATCTGGGTGAAGAAGGGGGAGATGTGCATGAGGATGAGCCCGTTGCCGATCACGGCGATGGTGAGCGCGCCCAGCACCGTGCCCAGGATCGAGCCGCGCCCGCCGAAGAGCGAGGTGCCCCCCAGCACCACGGCGGCGATGACCTGAAGCTCGAAGCCCACCGCGGCGTTGGAGGAGCCCGAGCCGAGGCGGGCCGCGATCAGGAGCCCGGCGAGCGCGGCGGCGAGGCCGGTGAGGACGTAGACGGAGGCCACGACGCGGCGGGCCGGCATGCCCACGCGGCGCGCGGCTTCCGGGTTCGAGCCGACGGCCACGACCTGCCGGCCGTAGAGGTGGAAGGCGAGCACCACCGCGCCCGCGACGGCCACGCCCAGGGCGATCAGCGCGGGCATCGGCACGCCCGCCAGCGTGCCGCGGCCGAGGAAGAGGAAGCCGGGCGCGTCGCCGATCGGGATCGAGTAGCCCTGGGTCATGTAGAGCGCCGCGCCCCGCAGGATGGAGAGCCCGGCGAGGGTGACGATGAAGGGCGGGATGCCCTGGTAGGCGACGAACCAGCCCTGCCCGAGCCCGACGAGCGCGCCGAGGAGCAGCATCAGCCCGACGACGAGCGGCCAGGGCACGCCCGCGGCCAGCGCGAGCGCGGCGGCGGCGTTCACCAGCGCCACCTGCGAGCCCACCGAGAGGTCGATCCCGGCGGTGATGATGACGAAGGTCATCGCGACGGCGACGATCAGGATCGGCGCGGCCTGGCGCACGACGTTGAGCAGGTTGCCCGGGGTGAGGAACACCTCCGTGGCCAGCGAGAAGAACAGGACGCAGGCCGCGAAGAACGCCGCGATGGAGAGCACCTGCGCGTGCTCGGAGAGGAAGTCGGCCGTGGCGGACCCCCGGCCGCGCTCGGTGTAGGCGCTCACAGGCCCGCGCCCTTGCCGACGATGAGGCGGACGAGATCCTCGAGATCCGTCTCGCCGATGGCCCGCTCGGCCACCTTGGTGCCCTCGTACATCACCGCGATCCGGTCGCAGACCTCGAACAGGTCCTGGAGCCGGTGGGTGATGAGGATGACGGAGACCCCGCGGGCCTTCACGCGGGCGATGAGGCGGAGCACGGCCTCGACCTCGGCCACGGCGAGCGCGGAGGTGGGCTCGTCCATGATGAGGACCCGCGGCCCGAAGGAGGCGGCGCGGGCGATGGCGATGGCCTGCCGCTGCCCGCCCGAGAGCTGGGCCACCCTGGCGCGGAGGTTGGGGATGCGGATGTCGAGATCGTCGAGCATGGCCCGCGCCCGCTCGCGCATCTCGCCCGTCGCGAGGAAGGACCAGCGCGTGCGCTCGCGGCCGAGGAAGAGATTGCCCATCACGTCCACGTGGTCGCAGAGGCTGAGATCCTGGTACACCATCTCGATGCGCCGCGCGCGGGCGTCGGCCGGGCCCGTGAGGCGGACCGGGGCGCCGTCGATGGCGATGGTGCCCGCGTCCGCGGTGTAGGTGCCCGAGACGATCTTCGTCAGCGTGGACTTGCCGGCGGCGTTGTCGCCGATGAGGCCCATGCATTCGCCGGGCATCACGTCGAGGTCGACGCCGCGCAGAGCCTCGACGGAGCCGAAGGTCTTGCGGATGCCGCGCAGCGACAGGCGCGGGACGGCATCCGCGAGGGAGGCGCCGGGCGGCGCCTCCGCCGTGGACGCCTCGAGGGTGGCCGAGGCCTCGTTCACTCGAACATGCTCCGGAACTCGTCCACGTTCTCGCTCGTCACGATGGTCACGGGGACGGAGACGTTCGCCTCGGTGCTGCCGCCGCCGGCGAGATCGTCGAGGATGCGCACGGCGGTGGCCCCCATCTCGGCCGGGTCCTGCTGGATGACGGCGGCGACGTAGCCGTCGTCGATCCCGGTGACGGCCTGGGCCGTCAGATCCCAGCCGAAGATCCGGATGTCGCCGGTGCGCCCCTGACTGTCCACGGCGGCGATGGCGCCGAGGAGCGCGGGCTCGCCGGTGGCGTAGATGGCCGTCAGGTCGGGATTCGCGGTGATCAGGTTCTCGGCCGCCGCGAGGGCGACGTCCTGCACGTTCTGCCCGTCCACCACGGTCGCCATCTCGACGCCCTCGGCCGCCGATACGGTATCGACGAAGCCCGCCTGACGGATGTTCTGGATCGCCGAGTTGAGCGCGCCCACGACGCCCACCTTCGCGGTGCCGCCCGTCACCTCCAGGAAGTGCTCGCCCATCATCGCGCCCGCGGTCTCGTTGTCGACGCCCACCTGCGCGGCCTGCGGCCCCTCGGGGAGCACGGCGTCCACCGCCACCACCGGGATGCCCGCCTCGGCGGCCTGCTCGACGGCCGGCATGATGCCGTTCACGTCGATGGCGACCACGATCAGCCCGTCCACGCCCTGCTGGATGTAGGTCTCGATGGCGCTGTTCTGGGCGGCCGGGTCGTTGTTGGCGTTGAAGATCACCAGCTCGTCGCCCTGCTCCTCGGCCTGCGCGGCGGCGCCCTCGTTCATCTGGTTGAAGAACAGCGCCTGCTGGTTGATCTGGACCAGCGCAAAGGTCTCCTGCGCCGCGGCTGGGGCGGCGAGCAGCGCGGCCGTCGTGGCGGCGAGTGCCGTCAGTCTCTTGGTCATCGTGGTCTCCCTGGTTGATCTCGTTGGTCCCGGGCGGCCGGCGGGGCCACGGAGGCGCGCTCCGCCAGCCGTACCGGCAGCGTCTCGACATGGGTGCGGAGCCTGCCGTCGCTCCAGTCGCCGTCGAGCAGAAGCTCGACCGCCCGCCGCCCGAGCGCCTCGACGGGCTGGGCGACGGCGGTGACGGGCGGCGCGTAGAGCTGGAGCGACCGGACGTCGTCGAAGCTGACGAAGGAGAGGTCGCGCGGCACGCGGAGCCCGCGCCGGTGCAGGAGGTCCAGCACCCCGACCGCGAGCTCGTCCGATCCCGCGAGGATGGCCGTGACGCCCGGCCCTCCCCCGTCGAGCAGCCGTTTGGCGATGGCCGCGCCCGCGGCGACCGAATGCGCACCGCCGGCGAGCACGGCCGCGGCCGGGCGCCCCAAGCCCGCCTCCAGCCCGGCGAGCCTCTCGCGCGTGCTGAGGAGTTCGGGCGGTCCCCCGAGATAGGCGACGGCGCGGTGCCCGGCCCGGCGCAGCGCTTCGCCGGCGAGGCGCCCCCCTTCGCGGTTGTCGCACCACAGCCGGGGCACGCGGGCGCCGGGCACGTCCTCGTCCACGAGGACGGCGCGGCCGAGACGGTTCAACCGCTCGGCGATGGCGCCCGTCGCCGCGTTCCCCCCGCTCGTGAGGAACACCACCCCGTCGGCGAGGTTGCGGGCCGCGGCGTCGAGCACCTCGGCCTCGCGCGCGCGGCGGGCGTTCGTGACGCTCCCCACGCCCGCGACACTCCCGGCCGGGTTGCCCGCAGCGGCGCCCGTCGAGTGAAGCGTCACCATCTGACCGCGGGCCGCCGCAGCGGCTTCCATCGCCGCGGCGATGCGGGCGAAGAAGGGGTTGGCGATGTCGGGCACGACGAGCGCGAGCGTCTCCGAACGGCCGAGGCTGAGCCGGCGGGCATGGGCGTTGGGCCGATAGCCGAGCGCGGCGACCGCATCCTCGATGCGCGCGCGTGTCGCCACCGGCAGGTCCAGCGAGCCGTTGAGGTAGCGCGACACCGTCGCCGCCGAGAGCTCGGCTCGGCGGGCGACGTCCTTCAGGCTGTGGCGCGCTCGGTCCGGCACGGACGCTCCCGCTCGGTATAACGGTTTACGAAACGGGTTTAGTCCGGCAGGAACGGGCGGTGTCAAGGCGCGAGGGGGGCGGGCACGGCGGAAGGAGCGGCGAGCGATGACGGAGACAGCGATGGCCGGGACGCCATCGGCCAGCGCCCATGTGATCGGGAACGTCGCGCTGGACTGGTCCTTCGAGACGGACCGCCTCCCTCTCGACGGGGAATCCGTGATCGGGCGGCAGCGCTCCGTCGAGCTCGGGGGGAAGGGCGCCAACCAGGCGGTCGTGCTGGCCCGCTGCGGAGTGAGGGTGTCGTTGACGGCGCGGCTCGGGGACGACGAGGGAGCCGGCCGCATCCGTGCCGCCCTTGCCGGGGAGCCGCTCGACACCACGCTGATCGCCGCCGGCACGCCAAGCGATCGGTCGATGATCTGGACGGACGCCTCCGCACGGAACGCCATCCTCACGACCGTGGACTGTGCTCGCGGCCTGACCGAGGGGGAGGCCGAGACCGCGCTGGCGGGGGCAGGCCCGGGCGACTGGCTCGTGCTGCAGGGAAACCTCCGGGCGACGGTGACGGGGGCGGCGATGCGGCGAGCCCGGGCGCGGGGCCTCCGGGTGGCGTTCAACCCCTCGCCCTGGTCGCCCGCGCTCGCGCCGCAGCTGGGGGAGGGGGCGACCGTCTTCGTCAACGAGGCGGAAGCGGAGGCCGCCACCGGGCTCCGGGGAGAGGCGGCCGCGGCGGAGATCGTGCGGCGGGGCGCGGGGGCGGCGGTGCTCACGCTGGGCGCG
>CAZWWR010000163.1:0-5531 GCA_964637265.1 uncultured Jannaschia sp. | reverse complement strand
AGATCGCGATCGGCGACGGCGCGATGGGGTTCTGGCGGGCGCTCGACGAGGTCTTCGCGGGCACCCGTCATCAACGCTGCTGGCAGCACAAGGCCGCGAACGTGCCGGGCAAGGTCCCTCGCTCCGTGCAGCCCAGCATGAAGACGGCGCTGCGCGAGGTGCGCGACGCGCCGGACCGGGCCGCGGCCCACGCCGCCGTGGCGGTGTTCGCCGAGAAGTACCAGGCCAAGTACCCCAAGGCGGTCGAGTGCCTGATCAAGGACCAGGACGCGCCGCTGACGCTTCTCGACTTCCCCGCCGAGCACTCTCATGATCGCCCACGAAGGCACGGACGTGGACGCGGCGCGAGTGGCCGAGCGTGGCGACGAAGAACGACACGACGCGCAGCACGCCCTCGATCTCCACGCGGCGCTGGCCGAAGTCGATCTGCAGCTGCTGGCCGGGCCGCGTCTCGAACCTCACGGTGGCCCGCGCCTCGGCCCTGAGCTCCCGGCGCAGATGCGCCACCGCCCGCTCCACCGTGCGCAGGCTCACCGCCACGCCCTTCTCGGCCGCCAGCTCCTGGCGCACCACGTCCGCGTTGCCCGCGTGGCGCCGGAAGCGCTCGGCGATCCACCCCTCCAGGCCGTCCAGACCCTTGGGCCGCGAGGGCGGCGGCGGCCGGCGCCATCCGCCCTCCCTCAGCCATCGCCGCACCGTCGTCCGCGAGCACCCAAGCTCCGCCGCGAGTCCTGTGCGCCCCCCAGCCGAGCGCCTTCAGCCTCAGCATCGCCGACACGTCGTCCGGCTCCTTCATCTCGATCCCCCACAGACCCTCGGTCCGCGGAAGCGTCTCCGTCGCAGGCATGGTCATCCAGACCTCCCTCTCAGCTCGCCGAGGGGGGCCAGATCCTCATGTCGCCACCGGACCAGTTTGTCGGGTCGCTTGACAGCTCCACGCCGACAAGGCCTACGACCACCGCCGCTGCCGGGCCGAATGCCGCGAGCGGTCCATCACCCCGCGCATCGCGCGCCGCGGCGTCGAGCGCTCGGACCGGCTCGGGCGACACCGCTGGGTGGTTGAACGAACCCTGGCCTGGCTCGCCCGCTTTCGGCGGCTGACGATCCGATACGAACGGCGCGCCGACATCCACTGGGCCTTCACCTCGCTCGCCTGCTCCCTCGTCTGCCTCAACCAGATCAGACGGTTCTGTTAGAGGCTCTTAGCATCGTCGCTCCCTCGCGCTTCGGCTATCTCGGAAGCGCCTTTCCGGACGACGCCTCGCCCCTGCACCAGGCCGACGTCCTCGTCGAGCTCCTCGACCATCTGGGCGTCGACCGCCTGCCCGTCGCCGGCGCCTCGGCGGGCGCGCTCACGGCCGCCCAGCTCGCGCTGCGCCACCCGGGCCGGTGCGCCTGCCTCGTGCTCATGGTGCCGGCGGCCAACCTAACGGGGCGCGACCCGGTGGAGCCGACCGCCCTGCAGCGCCTGGCCATAGAGGTCGCGCTCGGGTCGGACGCGGCGTTCTGGGCGCTCGCCCGGCTGGCGCCCGGGACGACGACCCGCGCCCTGCTCGCCACCGACCCCGCGCTGCTGGATCGCGTCGATCCGACGGAGCGCCGGCGCGCCGAGGCCATGCTGACCCGCATCATGCCGATCGCCCGCAAGACGGACGGGTTGAGGAACGACGCGTTCTGGGCCGGCGCCCCCACGCGCATGGCATGGGAGCGGATCGCCGTCCCGACGCTGATCCTGTCCGCCGAGGACGACCTCTTCAGCACCGCCGACACCGCGCGCCTCCTGGCCGAGCGCATCCCCAGCGCCGCGCTGACGATCCACCCCTCCGGCGGGCACCTGATGCTCGGGCACGACGAGGACGCCGCCGACGCGATCGCGGCCTTCGTGCGGGAGCACCACCCCTGTGACGGGGCCTAGCGAGAGGAGGCCGCCCCATGCCCTACACCCGCATCGTGCTGCACGCCTTCGGCGGCCCAGAGGGGCTGCGGCTGGAGACCGTGCCCGACCTCCCTGAGCCCGGACCGGGCGAGGCGCAGGTGCGGGTGCTCGTCACCTCCGCCGCCTTCACCGACGTGATGATCCGCAAGGGGATGTATCCCGACGTCGAGGAGCAGCCGCCCTTCGTGCCGGGCTACGATCTGGTGGGCGTCGTCGACGCGCTCGGCCCGGACACGCGAGGGCCGCCCGTGGGGACGCGCGTGGCCGACCTGACCACGATCGGCGCATACACCGAGCATCTCTGTGTGTCGGCCGACCGGCTGACGCCCGTGCCGGAGGGCGTCCGCGACGAGGCTGCGCTGGCCGTGATCCTGTCGGCGGTGACGCCCTGGCAGATGCTCCACCGCGTCGCGCGGGCGAAGGCGGGGGACCGCATCCTGGTCCACGGCGCGGGCGGGGCGGTGGGTACCGCCATGCTGCAGCTCGCCCGCGACGCGGGCATCGCGGCCTTCGGCACGGATGTGGCGGAGAAGCACGACCTGATCCGCCGCCTCGGCGGCCTGCCCACCGACGGGGGCGCCGGCGACCTCGAGGCGGCCATCGCGGAGGCCGTGGGCGACGGGATGGACTTCGTCTTCGACCCCTTGGGCGGGGCGAGCTTGTCGCGCTCGCTCCGCGCGCTGAAGCCCGGCGGGATGCTGGTGGCCTTCGGGTTCCAGAACGCGGTGCTGGGGCGCGGCGGCTCGATCCCGCTCGACTTCGTCAGGCTGAAGCTCTGGGACCGGCTGCCCAACGGCCATGTGACGGCCTTCTACTCCATCGGTGCCATGCGCAGGCGGCACCCCGATTGGTTCTGGGAGGACCTGGCCCGGCGGCTCGCGATGCTCGCCGAGAGCCGGATCGAGCCCGAGGTGGCCGAGGTGGTGCCGCTGCGGGACGTCCGCCGCGCGCACGAGCGGATCGAGGCCGGCGAGGTGGCCGGCAAGCTGGTGATGAGGGTGACGGAGCGATGAGCGCATCGGACGGATGACCGGTGGCTCCGCCGCCCGCAGGGTTCGGCATCGTATTCGCCGGCGCGACGTCGTTCCTTCGATGACCGAGGGTTGCGCCCACCAGACACCCTACTCCGGGGAGGGGAAGCGCACGTCGGCGACGTCGGCGACGAAGAACGGGAAGTAGTCCTCCGTGCCGAAGTGGTTGCCCGCCTCGACATGGGTGGGCAGGCGGAAGCCGTCGAACTCCCGGAACTCCGACAGATGGCCGCCGAAGGGCTGGATGCGGTGGACGCGCTCGGGGTTGGCGTCGCTCCAGCGGGGGAACACGACCCGCACCGGCCGGCCCCCGGGATCCACCGTCACCTCGACGAGTTGCACCAGCTTCCCGTGCGGGCCCGCATGGCGCACGGTGACGCGCACGGTATCGGGGTCCACCGCCTCCCACGAGACGCCCGGACCGGGCAGGAGCGCGGCAGGCGTCCAGAACACGGCCTCCGCCACGTAGCGCCCGAAGGCCGAGCGGGCGTGGTCCGCATCGCCGCCCAGGCGCGCCACTGGCACGAGGCCCGCGAGCCAGAACCGCGTCCAGCCCCCCGTGTCCGAGCCCGACATCCGCATCGCGCCGCGCCCGCCGGCCATCTTCCATACGAAGCCCTGCGGCGCGGCGAGAACCTGGGTGGCGCGCATGTCCATGTATCCGGGCGCCTCCTTCGTGCCGAGGCTGAAGCGGCCCTCCATCGCGATCTCGGCCACCGTCCACAGCGGCGTGCCCGGGGCGATGGCGTGGCCGAAGTAGCGCCGCGCGGGCTCGGGCAGGCCGGCCACCATGGCGGGGTCGAAGCGTACCGGCTCCGCGGGCTGGAGCGCGCGGAGCCGGGCCATCTCGGCCCGGTCGGCGCGATGGTCGAGCTGACGCCAGAGGAGCAGCCCTCCGACGGTAGCCACCAGCACGACGGCAGCGTTGGTCAGGGCGGTCCTCACGGGGGGTCCTCAGGCTCGTGCGAGATCGATAGCCAGCCTGACCGGCATCCGTGCGCTCGTCATTGACATACGTCACCGCACCTGACGGGCGGGCCCCTCGGGACGCGGTACGGTGCGCCCCCTTTTCCTTGATCCCCATCAAGCACCCCGATCCGCCGGCGCCCTACTCCCGGCTCGGGGCAACGCGCGTCACGGCCCCCTCCGAGCTCCCCGGTCGCCGGAACGGGGCCATCGGGGAACCGGCAGGCGGCACTACGGGTCGCGCATGTGGAGGCCATCAAGATGACGTCGGACCGGAGGAAGATGTCGACCGGAACGCGATGGTGGGCGGCCGTGCTGCTCGCCGCGCTGCCATGCGTCGCCGGCGCATCGGTCCTGCAGGTGAGCGATCGATACACCTTCCTCGAATGAGCCTTCGCTGGCGAGGTCCTCACGCTGGAGACGCGGTTCGCGGCGCCCGAGCCGGGGCTGCCCCAGCTGACGACGGACGGCGTGGCCAGTGTTGCCTTCCTGGGGCTGAGCGCGACGGACGAGGACGCCCTCGTGGTCAGCGACATGCCGTCCAACCTTCGCCGCGTCGAGATCTACGCGTACTTCGAGTTCGATCCTGCTTCGAGTTCCGCCGGTCTGGCAGCCATCTCGATAGACCCCTCGGGCGGCTTTCTGGTCCTTTTCGAGGGGCCGGGAGAGTTCGACTTCACCGAGCCGTCCTTCGGGCGCAACGGAGGCGAATGGCAGACCGATCTGGAGCGCTCGCTCGCCCCGATCCCGTTGCCGCCCGGGGGCGTCCTGCTACTGGGGGCCCTCGGCGCCGCGCTCGCCTTCGGACACCGCCGCCGCGCAGTGCCCGCGAAGGGCTCGCGTGCGACGTAGGGGGGTTGCCCATCCTGGCGTGCGCCCTCTCGGAACCGTCCTACGGGACAGTCCGTCGGCTCCTTCAGGCTTGGTTCTGCATTCTGGAACAGACGAAATGGAGGGCCAAGATCCAGATGGAACGGTTCAGGCGGAACCGACGCATTCCCCCGGACCGGCCATTCATCCGCCCCGCAGCATCGGTCAAATTGGGCTCGAAGCGGTCGCCCGCCTCGCAACGCCCGGCTGGCCGCAGTGCGGACGAGGACTAAGCTGCTCGCGCGGCAGGGCGCCGGTTGTCGCCGTCCGACGCTGATCTGAACGCCGCTCTTCTCCGATCGGGCTCTTCGGCCTGACGATTGGGACCTTCTCAATCGTCGGACAGGAGGTTCCCATGGAGGAGAGAACGACGCCGCTGCGCGCGCAGATGATCGAGGACATGCGCATTCGCGGGATGGGCGACAAAGCCCAGAAGGCCCACATCCGGGCGATCAAGGACTTCGCCGGGTTCCTGGGGAGGTCTCCGGATACGGCCACGCCGGCCGACCTTCGCGCTTACCAGCTCCACATGACCGACGCGGGCATCGCGCCGCCGACGTTCAATGCCCGCATCATGGCGCTGCGGTTCCTCTTCGGGACCACGTGCAAGAGCGAGGGGATGCATGAGCACATGCAGTTCCGCCGTCAGCCGCGGCGGCTGCCCGTCGTGCTGAGCGCTCAGGACGTGGCCGAGATCATTGCGGCGGCCCCAGGCCCCGGGCTCAAGT
>CAZWWR010000162.1:0-5536 GCA_964637265.1 uncultured Jannaschia sp. | reverse complement strand
TCCGCCCGCGCAAGCGGGGGCGGTGGCCTCCCGGCGGAAGGGGCCGCACGTCGCGCGGCCGGGCGGGCCGATCCCCGCCGATCGCGGCCGGTCTCGCCCGCCGCCGCCGGTGCGCTAACTTCCGCCGCATGGAGGATCTCTCCCGCTTCCACGACGCCCAGGCGCGCGACCACGACGCCGCGCTGGCCGAGCTGCGCCGGGGCCGCAAGACGACGCACTGGATCTGGTACGTCTTCCCCCAGCTCCGCGGCCTCGGCAGCTCCCCCACCGCGCAGCGCTACGGCATCCGCGACCTGGCGGAGGCGCGGGCCTACCTCGCGGACCCCGTGCTCGGGCCCCGGCTGCGGGAGGCGACGGAGGCGCTCGTGGCGCATGGCGACGCGGAAGGGGTGCTGGGCGGGCTCGACGCGATGAAGGCGCGCTCCTCGCTCACGCTGTTCCACGAGGCGGGGGCGGGCTGGGCCGGGGAGGCCATCGAGACGCTCTATGACGGGGAGCCGGATCCGATGACGCTGGACATGCTCGACTGACCCCGAAACGGGATCGGGGCCGCCGAGAGTTGCCCCGAAATGGGATCGGGCCCCGTGAGAGTTGCCCCCAAACGGGGCAGAACGCCCCTCCGCGCTCAGAACCGCCAGCGCACCCCCGCGAAGACGAGATCCAGATCCCGGTAGTCGTCCGCGTCGTCGTCGTAGCCGTAGCTCCGCCACGCGACATACGCCTCGAGCCCCAGATCGTCGAAGTCCTGCACCGCCGCGAGGGTCGTCGCGTCGGACTCCGAGCCGTCGGCGTTGAAGTCCCGGCCGGTGTAGTGGTCCACCGAGAGGGCGGTGCTCCCGACGTCGAGGATCTCCCCCTCCCAGCCGAGCTGGACCCAGCCGTAGCTGCGGTCCCCGTCCTCCTCGCCGCCCGCGATGCTGAGGCTAAGTCCCGACGGCGTATGGAGAAGTCCGCCCGAGAGGACCACCGTCCCGACGGTGTCGCCCTCGTCGGGATCCTCCCAGAGGTAGCCCGCCGCGCCGAGCAGGTCGACGTCGCCACAGCTGCCCCCGTAGACGAGCGCGACGTCGTAGTAGGTCGAGCCGTCGTCCTCGTCGAGCACCTCCTCGCCCACCGCCGCGCCCAGCGAGACGCCAGCGACCTCGGGGGTGTCGTAGCGGAGGCGGAAGCGGCGCGGGCCGTCGAAATCCGCGTAGGCGTCGTCGATTTCGATCCCCGAGAGCGCCCCGTCGCCGTTCCGGAACCGGAAGTTCCCGGCCAGTTCGGTCGGGTTCGGTGACGCCACCACCCCCGTCCCCGAGAGCCGCGCCCCCGCCGCCCCGTCCGTGGCCATGCTGCCCTGACCGAGGGAGAGCGAGCCGAAGCCCTCGCCCGAGTAGACGACCTCGAACTTGCGCAGGTCCTCCCGCGTCCAGTCGAACTCGTCGTCCTCCTCCTGGCCGTAGTCGTCCGACCGCGGGAAGCCGAGCGCCGTCTCGAAGGTGAGGCGCAGCTCGGAGCCCCCGACCGGCGCCACGTAGTTCAGGCCGACGCGGCTGGTGGAGACGTTGTTGTCGACCGGCCCGTTCGTGAAGCTCTCCGAGCCGTCGTCGACGTATTGGAGGCCGAAGTTGAGCTGCCCGTAGATCCGGACGCTCGATCCGTCCTCCCCCTCGAAGGTCTGCGCCGCCGCGGCGGGCGGCAGGACGAGGCAGATGAGCGCGAGCGGCCCCGCGGATCGGGGGCGTAGGGTCATGAGCATCGGATCCCCTCCGGAGCAGTGCGAGACGCGCCCAGCCTAGCGCACCGGAATGACCCGACGTTACCCCTACCTGCCGCGCATGGCATCCCGCGCCGCCATCCAGGCCATACCGGCCGTCGTCGCGAGGCCCCCGAGCCATCGTCCCCCCGGGAGCGCGGGCACTGGAAGGCCCGCGAGGATCTCGAGCCGCTGCCGCTCGCCCCGCGCCGCCTCGGCGAGGATCTTCCCCGCGAGGCCCGCGAGCGCGAGCCCGTGACCGGAATAGCCCCCCGCCGCCAGAAGGCCGGGCCCGAGCGCCCGGACCAGCGGCAGCCGCGTCGCGGTGACGGCGAGCGTGCCCCCCCAGGCATGGGTGAACCCGACATCCGCAAGTTCGGGATAGACACGGACCATGTTCCGCCGGACCCGGCGCGCGATGTCCCGCGGGAAGCGGCGCCCGTAGCTCTCGCCGCCCCCGTAGATCAGGCGCCCCGCGTCGTCCTGCCAGAAGTAGTTGACGACGAAACGGGAGTCCGAGACGGCCACGGGCTCGGGCATGGGCGCGCGCTCCCCCAAGGGCTCGGTAGCCGCGATGTAGTTGTTGATCGGCAGCACCCGCGCGCCCAGCGCCGGGTGCAGCGCCGGCGCGTATCCGTTCACGGCCAGCACCACGGCGCGCGCCCGCACGGCGCCTGCCTTCGTCCCGACCTGTCCGTCGCGCGCGCGGATCGCCTCGGTCCCCTCGTGGATCCGGACGCCCGCCGCCGCGCAGGCCCGCGCGAGGCCGAGCGCGTAGGCGAGAGGATTGCAGAACCCGGCCGACCGATCCAGCACGCCCCCCCGGAACGCGCGCGACCCGGTCATTTGCGCCACGTCCTCCGCGCCCAGGATCTCGGGCGCGGCGCCGTAGGAGGACGACCGGAAGGCGGCCTCCCGCTCGAAGGCCGCCATCTCGGCATCGGCCAGCGCGGCATGGATCACGCCCGGCCGGTAGCCCGCCTCCGGCGCATGGCGCGCGATCAGCGCCCGCGTCAGCTCCTTCGCCTCCTCGGTCAGACCCCAGATCGCGCGCGCGGCCTCCTCGCCAAGCCGTGCGGCCAGCTCGCCCTGCGTCCAGTTCAGCCCGCTTCCGACCTGGCCTCCGTTCCGCCCCGACGCGCCCCACCCGACCCGCTGCGCGTCCAGCAGGATGACGTCCATCCCGGCCCGTGCCGCGTGCAGCGCCGCCGACAGCCCGGTGATGCCGCCGCCCACGACGCAGAGATCCGCCGTCGCGTCCCCGTCGAGCGGGGGGAACGGGCCGGGCGGGGCCGCGCCCGCGACCCAGAGCGTCGCCGGATAGGCGCCGCGCGCGCCGTTGGCGTGCAGCCAGCTCATACGTTGAGGAGGAGGTGCTCGCGCTCCCAGGGCGAGATGACCTGTAGGAACGCCCCGTACTCGAGCCGCTTGACGGCCCCGTAGATGTCGCAGAACCGCGGGTGCAGCACCTCGCGCACCGCGTCCGCCCCGTCGAACAGGTCGAGCGCCCGGCCCATGTCGCGCGGGATGCCCTCGCGCGCGTCGTAGGCGTCGCCTGTGAACTGCGGCCGCGGGTCGATCTCACCGACGAGTCCGAGATAGCCCGTGGCCAGCGAGGCGGCGATGCCGAGATAGGGGTTCACGTCCATGCCCGCGATGCGGTTCTCGACCCGCCGCGCCTCGGGCTCGGAGACGGGCACGCGCAGGCCCGTCGTGCGGTTGTCGCGCCCCCATTCGAGATTGATGGGCGCGGCGAAGTCCGGGACGTAGCGGCGGTAGGAGTTCACGTAGGGAGCGAGCAGCGCGATCACCTCGGGCAGGTGCCGCTGCATGCCGCCGATGAAGTAGAGGAAGGCCTGGGTCTCGCGTCCGGTCTCGTCCACGAAGATGTTGCGCCCGGTCCCGAGGTCGACGACCGAGTGGTGCAGGTGCATGGCCGAGCCCGGTTCCTCCTGGATGGGCTTGGCCATGAAGGTGGCGTAGCAGCCGGCGCGCAGGGCGGCCTCGCGGATCAGGCGCTTGAAGTAGAACAGCTCGTCGGCGAGCTTCACCGGATCGCCGTGGCGGAGGTTCAGCTCCACCTGGCCCGAGCCGCCCTCCTGCAGGATGCCGTCGATCTCGAGGCCCATCGCCTCCGCGAAGTCGTAGATGTCGTCGATCACGGGGCCGTACTCGTCCACGGCCGACATCGAGTAGGCCTGCCGCGCCGCCGCCTTCCGGCCGCTGCGCCCGATCGGGGGCTCCACGGCCTGCGCCGGATCGACGTTCTTGGCGACGAGGTAGAACTCCATCTCCGGCGCGACGACGGGCTTCCAGCCGCGCGCGCGGTAGAGGTCGCAGACGCGGCGCAGGACGTTGCGGGGGGAGACGGGGTAGGGCGTGCCGTCCTGGTCGGTCATGTCGTGGATGACCTGGATCGTCCAGTCGGCCGTCCAGGGGGCCGCCACCGCCGTCGTCATGTCCGGCCGCAGGATCATGTCGGGCTCGGTGAAGGCGGCGTCCCCGTCGTCGGCCCAGTCGCCCGCGATCGTCTGCTGGAAGATCGACGCAGGGAGGTAGAACCGCGTCTGCTTGGCGAACTTCGCGGCGGGCATCGCCTTGCCTCGGGCGATGCCGGAGAGGTCGGCCACCACGCACTCGACCTCGTCGAGACGCTTGCCCTCGAGCCAGGCGCGGGTGTGCTCGGGCAGGCGGGCCTGCCAATCGTCCGGCTCGCGGGTCCCGTCAGCGGGCATCGGCCGGCTCCGGGGTGTCCTGCGCAAGGCCCAGCGGCTCGCCGGTGCGGAGGAAGGCGCCGATGGCCCGGGCGGCGCGCGGACGGTCGAGCGCGGGCGCCGCCTCCGCCCGGACCGCGCGCAGGAGCGCGTCGGGATAGGCGCCCGTCCCCTCGCGGAGCCGCGCCAAGGCGTGGACAACGGCCGTCCCGAACTCCGGGTGCGGCTGCAACGTGAAGGCCCGGTCGGCATAGCGCAGCAGCGCGTGCGGCGAGTCCGGCCCGCGGCCCAGCACCTCCACCGGGACGCCTCCGGGCAGGCGCACGATTTGATCCTGGTGCCAGGCGTTCAGCCGGATCGTGCCCCCGCCGTCCAGCGCGTAGTCCTGCGGCCCGATGGTCCAGCCGGTGGCCGCCTTCTCCACCCGGCCGCCCAGCGCGCGGGCCAGGATCTGGTGGCCGAAGCATATGCCCACGATCCGCCGCCGCGCCTCCCAGGCCCGCCGCAGGAAGCCCTCGAGCGGGGCGATGAACGGGTGGTCCTCGTAGACCCCGTGCCGGGAGCCGCCCACGAGCCAGGCGTCGGCCGCGTCGACGGAGGGAGGGAACTCCATGCCTTCCACGTCCCAGGTGGCGAAGTCGAGGCCCTGCCCGGCGAGGAGCGACCGGAACATCGCGGCGTAGTCGCCGTGACTCTTCGCGACCTCCTCGGGGGGGTGGCCGGGCGTCAGGATGCCGATTCGCATGGAGGCCTCGGATGTGCCTGGTGCTGGAGCGCCGCGCGACGGTAGGCCCCGGCGCGAGCGTCGGCAAGCGGCTCGAACGTTTCGTTAACCTCCGCCGGCGATCCCGACCGGAGCCGTGCCGCCGGCCCGGCGCTGCACGCCGCCGACCCCTGCGAGAAGGACCGCGCCGCCATGCTCCGCTCCCTCCTGTCCGCGCTCGCGCTGGCCTCCGCGCTCACCGCCTGCGTGATCCCGGCGCCGCGGCGCGACCTCGGCACGCTCTCCACCTCCGGGACGGCCGTCTCCGCGGACGCGCTCGCGCTCGTCTCGGGGCAGCGGCGGGCGGCGGGGCTCGGCCCC
>CAZWWR010000161.1:0-5631 GCA_964637265.1 uncultured Jannaschia sp. | reverse complement strand
TCCAGCGCTACAAGTCGCTGCAGGACATCATCGCGATCCTCGGGATGGACGAGCTCTCCGAGGAGGACAAGCTGACGGTCGCGCGGGCCCGCAAGATTCAGCGCTTCCTCTCGCAGCCCTTCGACGTCGCGAAGGTCTTCACCGGCTCGGATGGAGTGCAGGTTCCGCTGAGCGAGACGATCACCTCGTTCAAGGCGGTCGTCGCGGGCGAGTACGATCACCTGCCCGAGGGCGCCTTCTATATGGTCGGCGGCATCGAGGAAGTGATCGCGAAGGCCGAGCGCATGGCCTCGGAGGCCGCCTGATGGCCTACCGCTTCGAGCTCGTCTCGCCGGAGCGGCGCCTCGCGTCGTCGGAGGTGCGCGTCGTGCGCCTACCCGGCGCGGACGGCGACATGACGGCGGGGGAGGGCCACAGCCCCACGATCACCACCCTCCGGCCGGG
Organism: uncultured Jannaschia sp.; assembly: GCA_964637265.1. Lineage (GTDB taxonomy): Bacteria > Pseudomonadota > Alphaproteobacteria > Rhodobacterales > Rhodobacteraceae > Jannaschia. The sequence continues at coordinate 5,187 of CAZWWR010000161.1, read as the reverse complement.
CCTGATCGTCGCCGAGACCGATGGCGGGGAGAAGACCTTCGCCGTCACCGGCGGATTCGCCGAGGTGTCCGCCGAGGGCACCACGGTGCTCGCGGAGCAGGCCTCCGCCAAGGGCGACCTGACGCAGGAGACGTTCTCCGGCTGGATCGCCGACGCGAAGAAGGCGCAGGAGGATGCCCCCGAGGGCGGTGCCGACGCGGCAGCCAAGCTCGTCGCCGACATGGTCGCCATGGGCGGCCACATCGGCCTCGACCCGAACCAGCCCAACCTCTGAGCTTCGTCTGACGTTTTGGGAGGCCCCGTCACCGGCGGGGCCTTTCTCGTCCGGTCGCCCGGCCGACACCTTCGCTGGGGCGGCGCTACGACCCGATGAAGACGCATGTCGGTCGGGTCTTTATGATGGCGGGCATCCGGCCTTCACCCCGAAACCGGAACGCATCGGAGCACACTCGAGGGGGAATCTCGCTGGTTTAAATTCGTCCGCCAAACGATTGATGCCAAGGACTCTCGCCGGTGTGAGGGCACGTCCCTCCTGATCACCGCCACGCCCGCTGACCGCTTCATGCGACGAGCAGCAGTGCTCGGAGCCCCCTCTCGATGTCCATCGAGCGAGATGCCCGCACCGCCCGCAGTCGTAGGTCCGACCCGGTCGGTCGATGCGCGCCGGAGCGGCGGACCGATGCGGCGACGCGGGCGCACGGAACGGCAGCGGTCGGCCGGGCTCCCTTGCCTCCCGACATCCGTCAGATCCCGTCGATGCAGACGTACTTCGTGTCGAGGTAGTCCTCGAGCCCCTGGCTCCCGCCTTCCTTGCCGAGGCCGCTCTCCTTCACCCCGCCGAACGGCGCCTCGACGGTGGTGATCAGGCCCGAATTGATACCCACCATCCCGTAGTCGAGCCCCTCGTTGAGCCGGAACGCCCGGCCGAGGTCGCTCGTGTAGGCGTAGGCCGCGAGCCCGTAGACGGTCGCGTTCGCAAGCGCGATCGCCTCCTCCTCGGTGTCGAAGCGGAAGACCGGCGCGAGGGGGCCGAAGATCTCCTCCGTGGCGAACATCATCTCCGTCGTCGCCCCGGTCACCAGCGTGGGCGCGAAGAAGGTGCCGCCGCCGTCGAGGCGGCCGCCGCCCGTCGCGACCTCGCCGCCCTTCGCCCGCGCGTCGGCCACGAACTCCTCCACCTTCGCGACCGCGGCCTCGTCGATCAGCGGGCCCTGCTCCGTCCCCTCCGCCATCCCGTCCCCGACCGACAGCGCCTCCATCCGCTCCCGCAGCTTCGCCACGAAGGCGTCGTGGATCCCGGACTGGACGAGGATCCGGTTGGCGCAGACGCAGGTCTGCCCGGAGTTGCGGAACTTCGAGACCATCGCGCCCTCCACGGCGCGGTCGAGGTCGGCGTCGTCGAAGACGAGGAACGGCGCGTTGCCCCCGAGCTCCATCGAGACCTTCTTCACCGTGTCGGCAGACTGCCGGATCAGCTCCTTGCCCACCTCCGTGGACCCGGTGAAGGTGATCTTGCGCACGCGCCCGTCCGCCATCAGCGCGCCCGCGATCTCGCGCGCCGAGCCGGTCAGCACGTTCACCACCCCCGCCGGGTAGCCCGCCTCCTCGCAAAGCGCGCCCCAGGCGAGGCCGGAATAGGGCGTCGCCGTCGCGGGCTTCGCCACGACCGTGCAGCCCACGGCCAGCGCCGGCGCGATCTTGCGGGCCAGCATCGAGGACGGGAAGTTCCAGGGCGTGATCATGCCCACCACGCCGCAGGCATGCTTGGTCACGAGGATGCGCCGCCCGTTCACGCCCGCGGGCACGATCTCGCCCCTGGCCCGCCGCGCCTCCTCCGCGAACCACCGGACGTACTGCGCGCCGATGGCGATCTCGCCCTTCGCCTCCGCGAGCGGCTTGCCCATCTCGCGCGTCAGCAGCTCGCCCAGCGCGTCGCGGTTGTCCATCAGAGCGTCGTGCAGCCTCCACAGGAGCGCGAGCCGATCCATCAGCGCCATGTCGCGGAACCCGGGGAACGCCTCCGCCGCGGCGTCGATCGCGCGCGCCGTCTCCGCGGCCCCGCAATCGGGCACCGTGCCGAGCCGCTCCCCCGTCGCCGGGTTGGTTACGGGGATCGTCCCGCCCCCGTCCGCGCCGATCCATTCGCCCGCGACGAGGTTGCCCTCGCGCAGCCACGCGCCCATGCCGGTGTCGAGCATCTTCAGGCCTTCCGGAAGGAGTAGGTCGAGATCTGGTGATAGCACGCGCCCGGCCGGAGCACAGGGAGCGGGAAGGCCGCGTGGTGCGCGGCGTCGGGCCAGGCCTGCGGCTCGAGCGCGAGCCCCGCATTCGGCCCGTAATGCCGCCCGCCCAGCCCGCCGGCGCGGTCGAGATTGGCGCCGTCGTAGACCTGCAGCCCCGGCTCGGTCGTGGCGATGCTCATCTCCACCCCGCTGAGCTCGGAGCGCAGCTTCGCGACCTGCCGGAGCCGCACCCGGCCGTCGCTGAGGCAGAGGTTGTGGTCGAGCGGCCCGTCCCCCTCGACCGGCGAGGCGCCGTGCCGGAAGTCGAGCCGCGTCCCCTCGACCGGGGCGACGCCGGTCGGGATCAGGTCCTCGTCGACGGGCAGATACCGGTCCGCCTCGACCCAGAGCCGGTGGTGGCGGATGTCCTCGCTCCCGTCGAGGTTCCAGTAGCTGTGATGGGTGGGCGAGCAGAGCGTGAGCGCATTCGTCGAGGCGAGGTACTCGACCTGCAGGGTCATCGGCGCCCGCAGCGCGAAGCGCGCCTCGACCTGGAGCGTCCCCGGAAAGCCCATCTCCCCGTCGGGGCTCGTCAGGTGGAAGCCGCAGGAAGTGCGGCTCTCGGTGAACAGCGTCCACTCGTGGGCGTGGAACCCGCCCGATCCGCCGTGGAGCGTGTGGCGCCCCAGGAAGTTGGGATCGGTGCGGTACTCCTGCCCGCCGAGCGTGAAGCGCGCGCCGCCGATGCGGTTGGCCACCCGCCCCACGGTCGCGCCCATGAAGCCGGCATCGCCGGCCGCATAGCCCGACGGGTCCTCGAGGCCGAGCGTCAGGGGCGCATCGTGGCCGTGCATCCGGAGCTCCACCAGCGTGGCGCCCCGGGGGATCAGCCGGGCCGAAAGGCCATGGCCCGATAACTCCACCGAATTAACGGCTTCCATCGTGAGTGACATTCCGACCCTCCCCACCCGATCTTGGCCGACCGGGAGGGGAACGCAAGGGGTCCCCCGCTAACGCATCCATCCGAAACGGTTTTTGCGGAACGGAAGCCCGCATTTGCGTCAGTTCAGGTCGGCCTCGTAGGCGGAACTCAGCGCATCCTCCGCCTCGGCGATGGCGTCGCGGAACTGCGCGAGCACGTCGGCGCCGCCGTCGACATTCGCCTCGAACCACTCGTAGACCGGCTGCGCGGCCTCCTGGAACGCCCCCTTCTCCTCCGGCGTCGGCACGTAGATCTCGCCGCCGCCCGCGGTGAAGTCCTGGTAGGCCTGGATGGACTTGCGCTTGGGGCTGGCGAAGGTGGCCTGCTGGAGCGCGGCGAACCCGTCCACGACGACCCGGCGCAGCTCCTCGGGGAGCTCGGTGAACTTCTGCTGGTTCATCACCCACAGCGCGCCCATGTAGCTGTGCTGGTCGAGGGTCAGGTTCTGGAGCCCGGCATCGGGGAACTTCATGTTCATGATGTCGGTGATGCCGTTCGCCGTGCCCTGCACCACGCCGGTCTGCAGGGAGGTGAAGAGCTCCGGCCAGGCGATCGGCGTGGCGGAGGCGCCCAGCGCCTCGGCGAGCTCCACCGCCAGGTCGGCCTGGATGGTGCGCATCTTCAGGCCTTCCATGTCGGAGGGCGTGCGGACCTGCCGCTCGGTGTTGGCGAAGGACCGCCAGCCGCCCGTGTTGCCGATGGTCATCAGGCGGATGGTGCCGCCCGAATCCTCGAGCATCCGCTCGCGGAGCTGCCGCACGAAGTCCCCCGTCAGCACCTCCTCGGCGACCCGGTCGTCGGTCATCAGGTAGGGCAGGTCGAGTACCTGGATGTAAGGGAACAGCCCCGCCGCGCCGCCCGAGGTGGTGATGAAGATGTCGATCGAGCCGTCTGCCACGCCCTCGAGGCATTCCGCCCCGGAGGAGCAGAGCTGCGTGCCGATGAAGAGCTCCACGTCGATCGCCCCGTTCGAGGCGTTCTCGACGTAGTTCTCGAACACGACGAGCCCGTCGTAGTCCTCGTCCTGCTCGTTCGAGTTGGCCGTGGCGCGGAGCGTGAACTCCTGAGCGACGGCCGGCCCCGCGATCAGCGCGGCGAGGGCCGCGGCGGCGAAGGTGGATCTCATGGTGTCGTCCTCCCTGTTGGACGGCTAGTCGACGAAGCCCGCGAAACGCGGGATCGCCAGCGAGATGGCGGGCACGTAGGTGATCAGGCCGATCACCACGACATGCACCGCCAGGAAGGGGAGGATCGCGCGCGAGAGCGTCTCGATCCGCTCGCCCGAGACCGACGAGGTCACGAACAGCACGAGCCCCATGGGCGGCGTCGCGAGGCCCACGGTCAGGTTCACCGCCATGATCATCGCGAAGTGGATCGGGTGCACGCCGAGGTCGAGGAAGATCGGCCCGAGGATGGGGCCGAGGATGATGATGGCCGGCCCCGCGTCGAGGAACATGCCCACCGCGAAGAGCAGCAGGTTGATGAGCAGCAGCAGGAGCAGCGGGTTCTCCGTGAGCGAGGTCATGAACGCGGCCATGATCTCGGGCGCGTGTGACATGGCGACGACCGTCTTGAACGACATGGCCGCCCCCACGAGGAGCAGCACCACCGCCGAGGTCAGCGCCGCCCGCCAGAGCACGTCGGGCAGGTCCGAGAGGCGGAGCGTCCGGCGCAGCGTTGAGACGAGGATGGCGTAGGCCACCGCCACGGCGCTCGCCTCGGTGGGGGTGAAGACGCCGCCGAGGATGCCGCCCAGGATGATCACCGGGGTCATCAGCGGGAAGAAGGCCGACAGCGACGCCCGCCCGCGCTCCCCCCAGGTGGCGCGGGCGTGGAGCGGCGGCGCGACGATGCCCCGCCGGGCCATGAGGTTCGTGACCGTCATGAGGCCGAGCCCGACCAGTACGCCCGGGAGGATGCCGCCGAGGAACAGCGCGGCGACCGACTCGCCCATCACGTAGGCGTAGATGATCATGATGCCCG
>CAZWWR010000160.1:0-5749 GCA_964637265.1 uncultured Jannaschia sp. | reverse complement strand
GCCCTCCGCGGGCGCGATCGCGACGACCGGCGCGTCTCCCGCCTCCGCTATCTCCTCCACCGGGCGGCCCCAGATCACGAATGCTCCATAGATCGCGACCGCGAGGCCGAACGTCATTCTAAACATCTTTGCAAGCTCCTGCCTTGCCAAATCCCCGGGGGTCATACGCAAAACACGCCGAACCTGTTCCCCGGACAGACGCGATCATATCACAGGCGCGGACAATCGCAGGTAGGGAAATCCGCTTGGCGTCCCACCTTGGGGCGAGCGTGGCGATCCGACCCATTCGCATCCCAACCACCGCCGGCGGCGGGTGCTCGGGGCAGTCTCACCTAGGCCGGTGCCATCAAATCATAAGGCCGTTCCCCGGAGGGCTAACGCTCACGCGACGAAACCCCCGCCTCCGGACTTCGCAGGCTCACTGCGAGCCATCGATGACCGCACGGCGAATGGCTCCTCCGAGGGGCGGCGGCGAAGAGCCCGGGACGATTGGCCCCACCCGGGCGCCAGAGCGATCGCATCCCGGCTGGAACGCCCGGTTCCGTGCCCGCCCCGACATCGCGTGCGCCTTTCGTTCCGCGGTGCCTTGTGGCCCGTGCGGGGGGGCCGTATCTCGTCGGCATGAGCGAGCGGGACGAGGATGGCGGCCCCGGAGCGGGCATCGTGGTGGCGGAGCCGCTGACGCGGGCCATCGGCGCGCGCTACCTCACCTACGCGCTTTCGACGATCATGCACCGCGCGCTTCCCGACGCGCGCGACGGGCTCAAGCCCGTGCACCGCCGCATCCTCTTCGCCATGCGGGAGCTGCGGCTGGCCTCGGGCGGCGCGTTCCGAAAGTCGGCCAAGATCTCCGGCGACGTGATGGGGAACTATCACCCCCACGGCGACGGCGCGATCTACGACGCGATGGCGCGGCTCGCGCAGGACTTCGTGATCCGCTACCCGCTCGTCGACGGGCAGGGGAACTTCGGGAACATCGACGGCGACAATCCGGCCGCCTCCCGCTACACGGAGGCCCGCCTGACGGCGGCGGCCGAGGCGCTGCTCGAAGGTCTCGATCAGGACGCCGTCGACTGGCGGGACAACTACGACGGCACGCTGCGCGAGCCCGTGGTTCTGCCGGCCGCCTTCCCGAACCTCCTCGCCAACGGGGCCTCCGGGATCGCCGTTGGCATGGCCACGAGCATCCCGCCCCACAACCTCGATGAGTTGATCGCGGGCTGCCTGCACCTGATCAAGGCGCCGAACGCGACCGACGACAAGCTGCTCGACCTGATCCCCGGGCCCGACTTCCCCACGGGGGGCGTGCTTGTCGAGGGCCGCGAGGGGATCGCCGACGCCTACCGCACCGGGCGCGGCGCGTTCCGGCTGCGGGCGCGCTGGCACTGGGAGGATGTCGGCCGCGGGCAGTGGCAGGCGGTGGTCACCGAGATCCCCTACCAGGTGGCGAAGGGGAAACTCATCGAGCGGCTGGCGGAGTTGATCCAGGCGCGCAAGTTGCCCGTCCTGGAGGACGTGCGCGACGAGAGCGCGGACGACGTTCGAATCGTGCTCGTTCCGCGATCCCGCAACGTCGCGCCCGAGGCGCTGATGGGCGCCCTGTTCCGGGCCTCGGATCTCGAGGTCCGCGTGCCGCTCAACATGAACGTCCTGATCGACGGGGTGACGCCCCGGGTCTGCTCGCTGCGGGAGGTGCTCCGCGCCTTCCTCGACCACCGGCGCGAGGTGCTGCTGCGCCGCTCCCGGCACCGGATGGGCAAGATCGACCACCGGCTCGAGGTGCTGGAGGGCTTCCTGCTCGCCTACCTCAACCTCGACCGGGTCATCGACATCATCCGCTACGACGACGCGCCGAAGGAGGCGCTGATGTTCGAGCCGTGGGGCGGGGAATACGTCCGCGCCCGGGACGAGGCCGACTACCGCTCCCCGCTCCCGGCGACGGGCGAGCCCACCCTGTCGGAGGTCCAGGCGGAGGCGATCCTCAACATGCGCCTCCGGGCGCTCCGCCGTCTCGAGGAGATGGCCCTCGTGCGCGAGCGCGACGCGCTGATGGAGGAGCGGGCCGCCCTGCAGGACCTGCTCGAGGACGAGGGCGCCCAATGGCGGGCGATCGCGGGCGAGCTTCGCGAGATCCGCAAGCGCTTCGGCAAGGGCACCGAGATCGGGCGCCGCCGCACCGAACTCGGCGAGGTTTCCGAGGCGGAGGAGCTGCCCGACGAGGCGCTGGCCCCACGCGAGCCCGTGACCGTCGTGCTCAGCCGTATGGGCTGGATCCGCGCCCTCACCGGGCACCAGTCGCTTGAGAAGGAGCTCCGCTACAAGGACGGCGACGGGCCGGCCTTCGCGCTCCACGCGACCACGGCCGACCGGCTGATCGTCTGGGGTTCAGACGGGCGCGCCTACACGGTTCCGGCTTCCTCGCTGCCGGGCGGGCGCGGCATGGGCGAGCCGCTCCGCCTCATGGTCGACCTCCCGAACGAGACCGAGGTGGTCGACCTGTTCGTCCACGACCCGGCGCGCCGGGTCCTCCTCGCATCGGACGCAGGGGACGGCTTCGTGACCGCCGAGGCGGAACTTCTCTCGCAGCGGCGGGCGGGCAAGGCGGTGCTCACGGTGCGCGGCGGCCGTGCGCTGGCGCCGAAGCCGGTGGGGCAGGGCGACCACGTCGCCTGCATCGGCGAGAACCGCAAGCTGCTCGTCTTCCCGCTCTCCGACCTGCCCGAGATGCAGCGGGGCAAGGGGGTGCGGCTCCAGCGCTTCCGCGACGGCGGGCTCAGCGACGTCGCCGTGATACGCCTCGCCGACGGGCTCCGCTGGCGCGATCCGGCGGGTCGCCTGAGGCACGAGGCCGACCTGACCGAATGGCTCGGCGCCCGCGCCCAGGCCGGCCGCATGGCGCCCCGCGGCTTCCCGCGCGACAACCGCTTCGCCCCGCCGGAGCCGTCCGGCGAGGCCGACGGCGGGTGAACGCGGAGCTTCCGGCGACGCGGCTCAGGGGCGGCTTCTCGGGGGGGCGCGCGGAACTGCTGTCGCTGGTCCTCCGCACGGTCGCGCTGACCCTGTTGACGCTGGGGATCTACAGCTTCTGGGCCCGGACGCGCCTGCGCCGCTGGATCTGGTCGTCCATACGCATGGGCGACGCGCCCCTCGAATACGTGGGCGAGCCGCAGGAGAAGGCGGCGGGCTTCGCGCTCGCGGCGGTCATGGTGGCCTTCTGGTTCGGCCCGGTCGTCATGCTGCTGGCCTTCGCCTCGGTGCAGTGGGCGCACACCCCCGAATACGGCCTCACCGCGGGCTTCGCCGCCCTCCTCCCCGTCTACTGGTTCGCGCAGTACCGCGGGCGCCGCTACCTCCTCACCCATACCCGGTGGCGCGGCCTGTCCTTCTCGCTCGCGCCCGGGGCGTGGGGCTACACCATGCGGGCGGTCCTCTGGTCCCTCCTCGCGCTTCTCTCGTTCGGCCTCCTCGTGCCGCTGCGCCGGCACCGCCTGTTCCGCTACGTCGCCGAGCGCGCCTCCTACGGCGATGGCCGCTTCCGGTCGGTGGCCGGCGCGCGGGATCTCTGGCGCCCCTGGATCCCGGCGCTTCTCTCGCTGTGGGCCGTGGCGGCGGTCGTGGTCTACGCCGGCGCGAACGAGGAGCCGGAGGCGCTGTGGCTGCTCCTCGGCGCTGGGCCGGTGGCGCTCCTCGCCTGGATCAACTGGCGCGTGGCCTCGACCCGTCATCTCGTGTCCGGCCTGCGCTGGGGTCGCACCGCCGCGCTGTCCATCGCCCCGCGGACGGGCCGCGTGGTCCGGCTTCAGGCCCTCGGTTGGGTCGTCGTCGTCGCGATCCTCGCCGCGCTGGCCCCGTTCGCCTCCGGCCTCGTCTACGCGCTCGCGCTCGACGGTCAGCAGGTGGCGCTCGGGCTCGACCTCGACCTCTCTGGCATCGAGATCGCCGTCGGCGTGCTGGTCTTCTACGCGCTGCTCTTCGTGCTGCGCGCCGGGCTCCGGACGGCGTTCGTGACCTGGCCGGTCATCGCGCATGTCGGCGAGACCGCCACGCTCGACGGCGCGCAGGACCTCGCGACCGCGCGTCCGGGCGTCCGCCGCGCGATGGTCGACGCGGACGGGTTCGCCAACCTCTTCGACATGGGAGCGGGGATATGAGCGCCGACCGCCCTCCCGGCCCGTGGGACGGAGCCGCGCAGGACCTTCCCGCGGAGCCCTTGCGCGGCCGCCTCTTCGACGGAAGGAGCACCGCCCCCCGCATGGCCGCGCTCTCCCTCGATCCCGACGCGCGGACGCTCGGGGTGACGCCTGCCGGAGGGGAGGGGGAGAGCTGGCCCCTCGCCTCGCTCCGCCGCCTGCCGGATCGCGCCACCGGCGACCCGCTCGTCCTCGGGCTGGCCGAGGAGGCGGGCCCGGCCGCCTCGGCGCGTCGCCTCCACGTGGACGGTCCGGCCCGCGCGGCGCTGGAGCCCGTGCTGTCCCCGTCCGCGATGCCCGACCGGAGCCTCTGGCGCCGCGTGCTGCTCACGTGGCTCGGCGCCGCGCTCCTGCTGGCCGGCCTCTTCTACGCGGCGCTTCCGGGCCTCGCGGGCCTGCTCGCGTCGCGCACGGCGCCCGAGGCGCAGATCGCCCTCGGCGACGTGCTCTTCGGCCATGTGCGGGACGGTGCGCTTGGGCTGGAGATGCCGCTCTGTACCGGAGCCGAGGGACAGGCGGCGCTCGACCGGCTGACCGCGCTCGTCGCCGCCGGGACGGACCTGCCCTTCCCGCTGCGCGTCGTGGCTATCGACGACGGGGACGACGAGCTCCCCAACGCCTTCGCGCTGCCCGGCGGACGCATCGCCTTCACCGAATCGATGATCCTGGGCGCGGCCTCGCCCGAGGAGGTGGCCGCGGTGCTGGCGCACGAGCTGGGCCATGTCGTGGCGGACGATCCGATGCGGGGCCTCCTGCAGAACGTCTCCGGCATCGCCGTGCTGTCGGTGCTCGCGGGGGACGTCTCGGGGGGCGGGATGCTCGGCGGCATCGCCGGAGGGGCGCTGGCGGCGGGCTACACCCGCGGCGCCGAGCGGCGGGCCGACGCGTTCGCCGTCGCCCGCATGAGCGAACTCGGCGTCGGCGGGGAGGCGCTCTCGGCGGTCTTCGCCCGGCTGCGCGACCGCTACGGCGAGGTCGGCGGCGTGCTCGCGGGCTTCGCCACCCATCCCCGCCTGACCAGCCGCATCGAGCTTGCGGACGCGGTCGCCCCGAGCGGCCCCCCGCGGGAGCTTCTCGACCCCCGCTCCTGGGAGGCGCTCCGCTCCATCTGCGACTGACGCGCCTCCCCCCCGCTCCTGCGCCGCTTGCGTTCCGGGGGTCCCGTCGCTAAGTCGCGCGCGATACGAGAACCGGGCCCCCGCAGGGCCCCATGCAAGGACGGGTGGGCCTCATGGCGAAGGCGAAGTTTGAGCGCAACAAGCCGCATGTGAACATTGGCACGATCGGCCATGTGGATCACGGCAAGACGACGTTGACGGCTGCGATCACGAAGTACTTCGGCGAGTTCCGGGCCTACGACCAGATCGACGGCGCGCCGGAGGAGAAGGCGCGCGGGATCACGATCTCGACGGCGCATGTGGAGTACGAGACGCCGAACCGGCACTACGCGCATGTCGACTGCCCCGGGCATGCCGACTACGTGAAGAACATGATCACGGGCGCGGCGCAGATGGACGGCGCGATCCTGGTGGTGAACGCGGCCGACGGTCCGATGCCGC
>CAZWWR010000159.1:0-5755 GCA_964637265.1 uncultured Jannaschia sp. | reverse complement strand
GAGGTGGCACCGGCCGCTGGCAACCGCCTCCATCGAGGCGGCGTGGCTGCCCGTGAGCAGGCGCGGCCCGAGCGTCCAGCCCTCGTCCCGCGCATGGGCCCAGAGCGCCGCCCAGCCCGAATGGCTCGCCGCCTCGTTCACCGCGACGCCCGCGCGCGCGGCCTCCGCCGGCGACCGCGGGTCGCCCCGCCGCATCACCAGGACGGAACGATAGTGGCCCGGCGGGGCCCCCGGGATGCCTCAGTCGAAGGCGCCCAGCACGACCACCCGGGGCAGCAGCCCAAGGCGAAGCGGCAGCGAGCAGGCCTGACCGAGCACGAGGCGCGGGTCGCGGTCGTGACGGTGGATGTCGCGCGGATGTTTGAGGTGCCTCGGCACCGCGTCGCCCAGACGGGCCCGCACGCCGCGCCACACCCTCTCCCAGACCGGCGCGGCCGCGGGATACATCGGCAGCGCCGCGGGGCCGGGCCGGAGGGCGGCGCGCGCGCCTCCGCTCAGGACCAGGGGCCCGTCCGCGGAGCCTCGGAGCGCGGCGCCGGGCCGCCCTCCTCCAGCTGCCGTTCCACGCGCTGCCGGGCGATGTTGCTGTCGCGGTCGTTGATCCCAAGCAGCGGGGCCACCATCCGCAGGAGGCGGTCCTCGTCGGGCTCGCGCTCGCCGTCCGCCAGCGCGACCGACCAGAGCGCCTCGATCACCGCGGTCCGGTCCTCGAGGCTGATCGCGTCCTTCAGGGCACGGGTGAAGCGCACCGTGTCCGGAGCCTCGGCCTCCAGCCCCTCCGCCTCCTCCCGCAGCCGGCGCGCGGCCGCCGCGTCGAGGCCGTGCCGGCGCTGGAGGATGCGGTCGATCCGGGCGATCTCCACGGCGGCATAGTCGCCGTCGGACCGGGCCACCCGGACGAGAAGCGCCGCGAGCGCGAGCCGGGAGTCCGGCTCGGGCAGGCGCGTGGGCTCGGGCTCGCCGAGCCGGCGGAGAAGGTCGTTGAACATGCGGGCGCATATAGGCGGGCCGGGGCCGCCCTGCCAGCGCCCCCCCCGACGCCTCGGCCGCCCGCTGCCGCGCGGGCCGCCCTCATCCCTCGCCGGGCTGCGGGCCGTCGTAGCCCTCCACGATCACGAGATCAGTCTCGCTGATGCCCTGCCGCAGCCGCATCGCCTCCTGGTAGGCGTCCGACCGGTAGCAGGCGAGCGCGGCCTCGTAGGAGGGGAACTCGATGATCACCGTGCGCGGCCGCGCCTCCCCCTCGACCACCTCCTGCGTCCCGCCGCGCACGACGAAGCGCCCGCCATGGGCCGAGAGCGGCGCGGCGTTGGCCCGGCGATAGGCGTCGTAGCCCTCCGGGTCGGAGACCCGCCCATGCGCGATCCAGTAGCCCTTCGTCATCTACGCCCCCCGTCGCGGCCCGTTCCATGCGCGGCACGCTATCCGCCCGGGCGCCCTCCCCGGAACCCCCCAACGGCCGCCGGCGGACCCGAACCGGCCCTGTCGTGGCGGCGCTCCGAAGGGAGGGGGGATTCGCGCTCGCCGCCCGGCAGGAGGGCCCCGGAGCCGGCCGTGCCCGGGAATCGGCCGGACGCGCCCGGATTCGGACAAATACCTGTTGCACAAAGGCTTCGGATGGGTCCCAGACGTGACTGACCCGCCACCTGCCGCGTCACAAGGACGAATGCACGGGACACCGCACTTGCTCGAACGCCCCACGCCGCTAGACCTATGAGGCAGCAAGCCGGGACGATCCACTTCATGCGCAGCCTCGCCGCCCTCGCCTTCGCGGCCGTCCTTCCGGCGGCCGCCCTCGCCCAGACCGCCGAGGTCGAGCCGGGGCGGATCGACGGCTATGTCCTGTCTCCGACCATGTCGACGCAGTCTGCCGCGCCGCGCCGCTTCGCCACCACCACGGTGACGGTGCGCGCGGGCGCCATCGCGCGGCCCGGATACTTCGGCGACGACTCGTCGGAGATCGCCCCGGATTTCAGCGTGAACGTCGGCTACGCCCGCATCGGCGACCTCGACTTCGGCAATCCGGACCCGCTGTACCGTCCGACCGGGTTCGGGCTGCGCGGCTCGTTCCGCTTCATCCCCGAGCGCAACTCGGACGAATACGATGAGCTCGCCGGCCTCGAGACGGTCGAGCGGACGGCGGAGGCCGGGCTCGGCCTGTCCTACTCGACCGGCGACTTCGAGGTGTTCGCCGATGCCCGCTACGGCTTCCTCGGCCACGAGACCTTCATCGGCGAGATCGGGGCCGACGCCATAGGTTACGTGGGCGACCGCTGGACGCTGCGCGCCGGCCCGCGGGTCATCGTCGGCACGGACGACTTCGCCGACACCTATTTCGGCGTCTCCTCGCAGGAGGCCTCCCGGAGCGCGTTCTCCCAGTACGACGCCTCGGGCGGTCTGCTGAGCGTGGGCATCTCGCTCGAGGCGGACTACCAGATCGGGGACCGGTGGGGCATCTCCGCCGGGCTTCGGGTGGACGAGCTCCAAGGCGACGCCGCCGACAGCCCGATCTCCGCCGAGGACACGCAGTTCCGCGCCCGCATCGGCGTGACGCGGCGCTTCACCTTCGGGTTCTGACCCGCTTGGCCCTGCGGGACGGCCGGGTCGCGCGCGCCGCCGGGGCGGCGCTCCTGTCGCTCGGCCTGCTCCTGGCGGCCCTGCCGGCGCCCGCGCAGGAGCCCCGCCTCGTCCCGATCGAGCCGATGGAGGGGGAGGCGACGCCGTCTGCGGACGCGCCCGATGTGGCAGCGGGTGAGGGTGCGGCCGCCGGTGGGATCGTCGAGGTGGGGGTGCGCCATTCGCCGCCCTTCGCCATGGTCCACGGGGACGGGCGGTTCACCGGCCTCGCCGTCGACCTGTTTCGCCTCGCCGCCGAGGATATCGGCTTCGCGTACCGTCTGTCGGCGGCCGAGGGCGAGCGGCCCGCCGCCGGGTCCATCGTGCTGCCGGTGAAGGCCACAGCGGAGCTCGAGGCTGTGGCCGACGTCACCCACCCCGTCTACACCGCCACGCTCGGGGTCGTCCGGCCGCAGGGCAGATTGCTGCTCGACGTGGTCCGCGGGCTGATGTCCCCGGATTTCCTGCGCCTCGTGCTCGGCCTGAGCCTTCTCCTCCTCGTCGTCGGCGCAGCCGTCTGGGTGATCGAGAGGAAGCGCAACGACATGTTCGCCACCCGCCCGCTCCACGGCCTCGGCGACGGCTTCTGGTGGGCGGGGGTGACGCTGACGACGATCGGCTACGGCGACAAGGCGCCGATCACCTTCTGGGGCCGGGCGCTCGCCATGCTCTGGATGCTCGTCGGCCTCGCCGTGAGCGCGGCGCTGACGGCGGCTATCGTCACGCTCTCGGGGGCCAACAACGTCGTCCTGCCGCTGCCGGAGGAACTCCGGGACAAGCGGGTGGTGACGCTGGAGGGCGGGATGGCCGAGCCGTTCCTCGCGCGCGAGGGGATCGAGCCGCAAAGGGTGGCGACGATGGAGGAGGCGCTGGAGAGGCTGCGCTCCGGCGAGGCCGACCGCGTGCTGGGCGGCACGCCGCGTCTGGAATGGGCCCTGGGCCAGGATTCGGAGCTGCGCGTCCGCTCGACGCGGCTCCACCCGGTTCTGATCGGCTTCGCGGTGGCGCAGGACGACCCGATCCTCGAGCCGCTGAACGCCGCGCTCCTGTCCCTTCTGGCGACGGAAGCGGGGCAGGAGACCGTGCGGCGCTACCTGCCCGACGGGTGAACCGGCGACCGTGACGCGAGGGCCGGCCGCCGGGTGGGGGGGCGCCGCGGCGCCCCCGATGCGGATCACTTCTCGACCGAATCCTTGGCGTCGCCGTAGCCCTTCTGGACCTTGCCCTCGACCTGGTCGGCCTGGCCCTCGCGCTTCATGTCCTCGTTGCCCGTCAGGTCGCCGGCCTCTTCCTTGATCTTGCCGCCGATGTCCTTGCCCTTGCCTTCGGTCTGATGCTCGTTAGCCATGTCGTTCTCCTCCCGTTCACAAGGGTTTAAACGACGCCCGGTCGCTTTCGGTTCCGTCGGGGCGGCTCCGGGCCCGTTGGGTCGGGGCCGGGGATAGCCCGTCTCGGGACGGCGCCGGCCGGCCCGGATCAGCTTCTGGAGAGGCCGATCACGCGCGCGCTCTGGTCGGTGGTGCATCGCAGCGCCCCGCCCTGCGTCCGCACCCGGTAGGTCGACAGGCCGCCGACGTCGGTGCCGAGGAAGGACGCGCTCGTCTCGGCGAGCAGCGTGCCGGTCGCGACCGCCGCCCGTTCGCGGCAGGCCTGCGCGCGCGGGTCGTCGACGAAGGCGTCCGGATTGGTGGTGCAGGCGGCCAGTGGAGCCAGCACGAGAAGGGCGAGGATGCGCATGAGGGTCTCCCGCAATCGGTCCGGCCGACGCTAGCGCCGCCGCCGCCCATGGCCAAGCGCCAGCCAGTCGAATCCTGCGGCTGCCGGGCGGATGCATGGGGGGCCCGTCGCACGCCCCCCATGCGCGCTGCCCGGCCGGCGCGGGATGCGCGGCGGTCGCGCAAGCCCGGCTCAGACGAGGCGCGACTGCTCCTTGGCCGCGCCGATCAGCCCGTCGAAGAGCGGGTGCGGATCGAAGGGCTTCGACTTCAGCTCCGGGTGGAACTGCACGCCGATGAACCAGGGGTGGCCGTCGACCTCGACGATCTCGGGCAGGCGCCCATCGGGCGACAGGCCCGAAAAGCGCAGCCCCGTCTCCTCGAGCCGGTCGCGGTAGCGGATGTCGACCTCGTACCGGTGCCGGTGGCGCTCGTCGATCCGCCTCCGGCCGTACACCTCCGCCACCTTCGAGCCCTCGGCCAGGACCGCGTCGTAGGCGCCGAGCCGCATCGTCCCGCCCTTGTGGTCCTCCGGACGGCGGGTGACCTTCTCGTTGCCCTGCACCCATTCCTTGAGGTGATACACCACGGGCGTGAAGCGTCGGCCGGCGCCGTCCGCCCCGCCCACCGCGATCCGGGCTTCGTGGTCGAACTCCTCGGAGCCCGCGTCGTCGAGGGCGGTGAGGTTCCGAGCCGCCTCGATCACCGCCATCTGCATCCCGAGGCAGATCCCCAGATACGGCACGCCGCGCTCGCGCGCGAACTGCGCCGCCTTGATCTTCCCCTCCGTGCCCCGCTCGCCGAACCCGCCGGGAACCAGGATCGCGTGGAACCCTTCGAGATGCGGCGCCGGGTCCTCGCGCTCGAAGATCTCGGCGTCGATCCACTGCGCCCGCACCCGGACGCGATGCGCGATGCCGCCGTGGACGAGCGCCTCGGCGATCGACTTGTAGGCGTCCTCGAGCTGCGTGTACTTGCCCACCACGGCCACGCGCACCTCGCCGTCGACGTTGTGGATGCGGTCCACCACGTCCTCCCAGCGGGACAGGTCGGGCCGCGGCGCGGGGGAGATGCGGAACGCGTCGAGGACCGCCTGATCGAGCCCCTCGCGGTGGTAGGCGAGCGGCGCCTCGTAGATGCTCGACAGATCCTGCGCCGCGATCACCGACTCGGGCCGGACGTTGCAGAACAGGGCCAGTTTCTCGCGCTCCTTGGCCGGGATCGGCCGCTCCGAGCGGCATACGAGGATGTCGGGCGCCAGCCCGATGGAGCGCAGCTCCTTCACGGAGTGTTGGGTGGGCTTCGTCTTGAGCTCACCGCTCGCCCTGATGAAGGGCAGCAGCGTCAGGTGCATGAACACGCACTGGTCGCGGTCCCGCTCCTGGGCGAACTGCCGGATGGCCTCGAAGAAGGGCAGCCCCTCG
>CAZWWR010000158.1:4623-5782 GCA_964637265.1 uncultured Jannaschia sp. | reverse complement strand
CCGGGCGCCGGCGGCGGCAGCGTGCCCACGGCGACCTCGGTGCCGCCGGGGCCGAGCGCCTCCCGCGTCTCCCGTGCCAGCCGCTCGGCCTCGGTCTCGTTGCCGATCTCGGAGGGCGGCACGATCACCGCGCCGCCGCGCAGCGCGTCCTCGCGCTGGGCGTCGTAGGAGGCCCAGCCGTCCACCGGCTGCGGGGCCGGCGCGCAGGCCGCGATCGCCAGCAGGGGAAGGAGAAGGAAGGTCGGCCTCGTCACGCGGCTCATCGGGTCACCACCACCGTTCGGGCCGGGCTTCGAACCCGGCGCGCGCCTCGATCGCCGAGGCCACGTTGAGGAGATCCCCCTCCTCCCAGGGCCGTCCGATCAGTTGCAGCCCCAGCGGCAGGCCCCGCGCGTCGAGCCCCGCGGGCACCGACACGCCGGGCAGGCCGGCGAGGTTCACCGTAACGGTGAACACGTCGTTGAGGTACATCTGAATGGGGTCCGCGTCCGCCATCGCGCCCAGCTCGAAGGCGGCCGAGGGCGTCGCGGGCGTCAGGATCGCGTCGACGCCGGCCTCGAAGACCTCGTCGAAATCGCGCTTGATCAGGGCGCGCACCTTCCGCGCCCGCTCGTAGTAGGCGTCGTAGAACCCCGCCGAGAGCACGTAGGTGCCGACCATCACGCGGCGCTGCACCTCGGCCCCGAACCCCTCGGCGCGGGTCTTGGCGTACATCTCCGTGACGCCGTCGCCCTGCGCGAGCTTGGCCCGCCGCCCGTAGCGCACCCCGTCGTAGCGCGCGAGGTTCGAGGAGGCCTCGGCCGGGGCGATCACGTAGTAGGCCGGCAGCGCGTATTTCGTGTGGGGCAGGGTGATGTCGCGCAGCTCCGCGCCCGCGTCGGCCAGCATCTCGCGGCCCCGCGCCCAGAGCGCCTCGATCTCCTCGGGCATCCCCTCCATGCGGTACTCGCGCGGCACGCCGATCACCTTGCCCCGCACGTCGCCCGACAGCATCGCCTCGAAATCCGGCACGGGCAGGTCGGCCGAGGTGCTGTCGGCCGGGTCGTGGCCGGCCATCGCGCGCAGCAGGATCGCCGCGTCGCGGACGTCGCGCGTCATCGGCCCGGCCTGATCGAGCGAGGAGGCGAAGGCGACGATGCCCCAGCGCGAGCAGCGCCCA
>CAZWWR010000158.1:0-4535 GCA_964637265.1 uncultured Jannaschia sp. | reverse complement strand
CGCGCCGAGGCAGATCCGCGCCGCCACCGCCGCCGCCGAGCCGCCCGAGGAGCCGCCGGGCGTCAGCCGCGCGTCCGAGTTGCCCGCGCGCCAGGGGTTCACCGCGTCGCCGTAGACGGAGGTCTCGTTCGAGCTCCCCATGGCGAACTCGTCCATGTTGAGCTTGCCGATCATCACCGCGCCCTGGTCGCGGAGCTGGCGCGTCACGGTCGATTCGTAGGGCGGCCGGAAGCCTTCGAGGATCCGGCTCGCCGCCTGCGAGGGCACGCCCTCGGTGCAGAACAGGTCCTTGATGCCCAGCGGGATGCCCGTCAGGTCGGCGCCCTCGCCCCGGGCAAGCCGCGCGTCGGCCTCCTCCGCCTGCCGCCGCGCGAGGTCGGGCGTCGGGTGGACCACGGCGTTCAGCGCGGCCGCGGCCTCCGCCGCCTCGAGGCAGGCCTCGGTCAGCTCCGCCGCCGTCACCTCGCCGGAGCGGAGCGCGGCGCGGGCCTCGGCGATCGTCATGTCGGTCAGCGTCATTCCACCACCTTCGGGACCGCGAAGAAGCCCTCCCGCGCGTCGGGCGCGTTGCGCAGCACCGGCTCCGGGTCGCCGCCCGCCGTGACCACGTCCGCGCGCCGCTTGAGCCGCATCGGCGTGACCGAGGTCATCGGCTCCACGCCCTCCACGTCGACCTCGCCGAGCTGCTCCACGAAGTCGAGGATCGCGTTGAACTCGCCGGCCAGCCCGTCGAGCCGGTCCTCGGTCACCTCGATGCGCGCCAGCCGCGCCACCTTGCGCGCGGTCTCCCGGTCGATGCTCATTGTCCCGTCTCCTTCGCGGCCGCCCGTCTACAGCCGGCCCCCGCACGGCGCAACGGCGTCCGGCCGCGGCGGCACGCGGGCGGGGGCGGGGCCGCCGCCCCTCCCGCGACGCCGGCCCTTGCGGCGGCAGGGAGGTCTCGGCGGGGCTTGAGCCCGGGGCGCCGTCCGGTCAGGACCGCCCCATGCCCCTCCTGCGCCCCGACCGCCGCCACCTCCCGGCCTATGTCGACGCCCTCGAGCGCGGCTGGAGCCCGAGCGCCTCGCGCCCCGCGGTGGCGGAAGAGGAACTGCGGGCCATCGCGGACGACCCCGATAAGTTCCTCGCCGGCCTCGACGACCCGGAGGCATCCGGCCCGCCCGTCCTCCTGCCCGACGGCTCGTCCGTGCCCCGGCTGCCGAGCCTGCGCCGCTGGATCTGGCGGGACGGCTTCGCGGGCACGATCTCGCTCCGCTGGTCGTCCGGCACCGAGGCGCTCCCGCCGACCTGCCTCGGCCATGTCGGCTACGCCGTCGTCCCCTGGCGCCGCCGCGAGGGGCTGGCCACCGCAGCCCTGCGGGCCATCCTGCCCGAGGCCGCGGCCGTCGGCCTGCCGCATGTCGAGGTCACCGCCGCCGCCGCGAACGCCGCGTCGGTCGGCGTGATCCTGAAGGCCGGCGGTGAGTTCGTGGAGCGGTTCGTCCCGCCGCCCGCTCTCGGCCCGGTCGACACCCTGCGCTTTCGGATCGTGCTGCCGCGCTAGGTCGGCCGGCGCGCTCAGAACGGCTTGACGACCACCACCCAGAGCACCGCCACCGCCCCGACGACGCTCACCTCGTTGAACACACGGAGCCACCTGTCGGAATGCGGGAACTCCCCCCGCCGGGCCACCCAGACGAGGCGTCCGGTATAGGCGTAGTGCAGGGCGAGCGCGCCGACGAGGGCGAGCTTCAGCCACACCCACGGCGCCATCCCCCAGACCGCCCCACCGAGCCACAGCCCCGTGATCACGGCGATCACGCCGAGGCCCGCGGAGAAGCGGTAGAGCCGGATCGTGAGGTCGGCCAGCGGCCCCGAGGCGCCCATCGCTTCGCGCTCCCGGCGCCAGTAGATCAGCGCGCGGGGCACCGCGAAGATCGACGTCATCCAGCCGAGCACGCAGAGGAGGTGGAGGATCTTGACCCAATCCATCGCCGCCCGGTTGGACCCGCGCGCGGGAGAGGTCAAGCAGGCGCCCCGGATTGCACAATCGGGGATGCGGGCCTCCGGGGATTACCCCGAAACGGGGCAAAACCCGCGCGAAACGCCGCATCGTCCCCTCCGCCCTTGCCGGGGGCCGGAATTGGTTATAATTTCTGACCAATCCGGCGCATGAGGGAGGAGCCGCCATGGAGATGCCCAAGCCCGACCCGTTCGTGCTGGAGCGGAAGGCCGAGCTCGTCCGCCAGCTCCGCGCCATCCTCCCCGAGGACGCGGTGATCGACGCGCCGGAGGAGCTGCGGGCCTACGAGTGCGACGCCCTCACGGCCTACCGCTGCCCGCCGCTCGCCGCCGTGCTCCCTCGCAGTACAGAGGAGGTCTCGGCCGTCCTCAAGCTCTGCCACGCCATGCAGGTGCCGGTGGTGCCGCGCGGCTCGGGCACGTCGCTCGCGGGCGGCGCACTGCCCAACGCCGACGCCGTCATCCTCGGCGTGGCGCGCCTCACCGACGTGCTCGAGGTCGACTACACGGACCGCGTGATCCGCGTGCAGACCGGCCGGACCAACCTCTCGGTCACGGGCGAGGTCGAGGGGGATGGCTGGTTCTACGCGCCCGACCCCTCCTCGCAGCTCGCCTGCGCCATCGCCGGCAACATCGCGATGAACTCGGGCGGGGCGCACTGCCTGAAGTACGGCGTCACCACGAACAACCTCCTCGGCGTCACGATGGTGCTGATGGACGGCACCGTGGTCGAGCTGGGCGGCGCCCACATGGATGCGGGGGGCTACGATCTCCTCGGGGTGGTCTGCGGCTCGGAGGGACAGCTCGGCATCGTGACGGAGGCGACTCTCCGCATCCTCCCGAAGCCCGAGGGCGCGCGGCCCGTGCTGATCGGCTTCGACAGCAACGAGGTCGCGGGGGCCTGCGTGGCCGACATCATCCGGGCGGGCGTCCTGCCGGTGGCGATCGAGTTCATGGACCGGCCAATCATCCGCATCACAGAGGACTACGCCGGGGCGGGCTACCCGGATTGCGAGGCGCTCCTGATCGTGGAGGTCGAGGGATCGGAGGCCGAGATCGAGGAGCAACTCGGCAAGATCGAGGAGATCGCCCGGCGGCACGATCCGGTGGAGCTTCGCCGCAGCACCTCCGAGGACGAGTCGAAGCGAATCTGGCTCGGCCGGAAGTCGGCCTTCGGCGCCACCGGCCGCGTGGCCGACTACATGTGCCTCGACGGCACGATCCCGGTGGGCGAGCTGCCGCGCGTCCTGAAGGGGATCGAAGGCCTGAGCGAGAAGTACGGTCTCAAGGTCGGGAACGTCTTCCACGCGGGCGACGGCAACATGCACCCGCTCATCATGTACGACGCCAACGAGCCCGGCGCGCTCGAGAAGGTCGAGGCGATGGGGGCGGAGATCCTTCGCCTGTGCGTGGAGGTCGGCGGCTGTCTGACCGGGGAGCACGGCGTCGGCATCGAGAAGCGCGACCTCATGCACGACCAGTTCGGCGCGGACGATCTCGAGGCGCAGATGCGGGTGAAGGACGTGTTCGACCCGTCCTGGCTTCTGAACCCCGGCAAGGTGTTCCCGCTCGACACGGTGGCCGGGCGGCGCGCGGGCTGAGGACGGCGAGGCGACAGGCGGACGGGCCGCGGACGGCCCGGCCGGAAGAGAGGCGCGCGGCGAGGCGCGCCCCGGCTGCGAGAGGGGCAGGGGATCCATGGACGAGCTGTTGCGGCCAGGCGGCGAGGCCGAGCTGGCCGAGATGCTGCGCGGCGCGAACGGGCCCATGCGGGTGCGGGGCGGGGCGACGCGCCATCTCCCCGGGCCGGGACGGGGGATCACGACGGCCGCGCTCTCGGGCATCCGGCTTTACGAGCCGGGCGCGCTCACGATGGTTGCGGGCGCCGGGACGCCGATGGCCGAGATCCAGGCCGCGCTCGCGGCCGAGAACCAGCGCCTCGCCTTCGAGCCGATGGACCATCGAGCCGTGATGGGCACGGATGGCGAGCCCACGCTCGGGGGCGCGGTGTCCATCAACGCCTCCGGGCCGAGGCGCGTGTCCGCCGGGGCCTGCCGCGACAGCCTGCTCGGGCTGCGCTTCGTGGACGGCGAGGGGCGCATCGTGAAGAACGGCGGCCGGGTGATGAAGAACGTCACGGGCTACGACCTCGTGAAGCTGCTCTGCGGCGCGCGTGGGACGCTGGGCGTGATCACCGAGGTCTCGCTGAAGGTGCTTCCGGGCGTCGAGACGGAGGAGACGCTCGTCCTCGAGGGGCTGGACCCGGAGAGGGCGGTCGCGGCGATGGCCGCCGGCCTCGGCTCCCCGTTCGAGGTGACGGGTGCTGCGCACGATCCCGCCGCGGGCCGCACCCTCCTGCGGATCGAGGGCCTCGCGGGCTCCGTCGCCTACCGCGCGGACCGTCTGGCGTCGGCGCTCGGCCGCTTCGGGGAGGTCGGCCGGACCGGGGCCGAGGCCAGCCGCGAGGCGTGGCGCGACGTGCGCAACGCGCGGCCGGTGGCGAGTGGGGCGGGCGACGTCTGGCGCGTCTCGAC
>CAZWWR010000157.1:0-5797 GCA_964637265.1 uncultured Jannaschia sp. | reverse complement strand
CCTCCCCCGGCCCGGGCCCGGGCACCGGCCGCCGGCGCGGCACCAGCGGCCCCCCAACCCGCTCCAGCACCATCGCGAGCGAGCCCGTCACGCCGGGAGCGCGGCGGCCACACCGATCGGGATGCCGGCGAGCAGTTCCGCCGATGGTCCCGCCCGAACGGCGAACACCGAGACGCCGGGGGTCCCCGGCTGCCCGAGCGGGCCCGAGCGGGTCGTCGTCGTCCCGATCCTCCCGGCCGCCGGGCCGGGGGGCCTCCCCGGCCGGCCATGCAGCGGAGCCTCCTCGACGGTCATCCCTCGCTCCCACGATCCGCCACCCTTCATGGCGCCCCTGTCGCGCTCGCCCCTTGATGGAGGTCAACGAACGCCGCGGGCCGCGTGCCAACGTCGCGCGAGACGTCCACGGGAGGGACCGATGGCGAGGGACACGAAGGTCGAGCCGGCCGCGGCGGCCGCCACGGCGCGGCGCACGCGCCGGGATGCCGCGCTGCACCACACGCTGATGGACATCCAGGCCGCGGGCCTGCGATGGACGACCTACGCCGCGGCGGCCTGGGCGGACCGGATGGGCGCGATCGGGGCGGAGGCGGTGGAGTTCGCGGCGCATCGCATCGGCGAGGACGCCCGTCTGTGGAGGCAGGTCGCCCGATGCGGGACCGTCGTCGAGGCCCAGGGGATCCAAGCGCGGTTCGCGCAGAAGGCGTTCGAGGAGTACGCCGACGAATGCGTCCGCCTCGCGAGCGCGGGCCTCGGGCGATCGTGCGAGCTCGGAAGGCGAGTTCCTCGCCGCGACGCACGGAGGGCTCAGAATCCCGCGGTCGGCTCCCATCCCCACGACATGGTGGGCGAGGACGGCATCCCGGAGAACGTCGCGATCTGAGGGGCGCGGAAGGTTCGCAGGGTGATCCGAGCGGTCTGAGATGCCACTTCCCCGCCGATGGCGTGGGGTATGCCGAGCGGTCCTTCGCGACCGCCATCGCCTCCGCCGGAGCAAAGCCTCCCCGGCGGCCATGCTCTCGAACTCGGCCGCGGAGCGGTCGCAACCAAGCAGGAGTGTGAAGCGCCATATGACGTCGGCTGACGCTGGGGGCGCCGGGCTCGTCCGGCAGGGGGGACAGCCCGATCGCCTCATGGGTCGACCGAGCGGCACAAAGCCGCGTTCCTGGCCCGGACGCATCGGGGGTCGGGGATCGACGACGAGCGCCGGGGCGTCGGACAATCCCGCCGGGCCTCCGAGGTGAGCGATCCGCCCGTCGTCCTTGTCACCGGCGCGAGCGGACGCGTGGGGGGCTCCGTGGTCCGCGCGCTGGCGGGGCGGGCCGTCGTCCGTGCCGGATCCCGCAACGCCGCCATCCGCTTCGACTTCGCCGATCCCTCGACCTTCGAGGCCGCGCTCGCGGGCGCCGAGGCCGTCTTCCTGATGCGGCCGCCGCGGATGGCCCGCGCCCGCGCCTTCGCGCCGTTCCTCGACGCCGCGGCCGGGGCCGGGGTCCGGCGGGTCGTCCTCCTCTCGGTCCGGGGCGCGGATCGCGTCCGCGTGCTGCCCCACCACGCGATCGAGCGCGCGGTGCGCGAGCGCCCCTTCGCCTGGACCATGCTGCGGCCCTCGGACTTCATGCAGAACCTCGAGGCCGTGCACCGCGAGGCCATCGCGCTCCGGGGCGAGATCGCGTTGCCCGCGGGGCACGGCCGCTCCGCCTTCGTGGACGTGGAGGACGTGGGCGCCGTCGCGGCCCTCGCGCTGGGCCAGGACGGGCATGAGGGACGGTCCTACGAGCTGACCGGGCCGCGGGCGCTCGACTTCCACGAGGTGGCGGCGATCCTGTCGGAGGCGCTCGGCCGGGCGGTCCGCTACCGTTCGGTGTCCGCCCCCCGCTTCGTGCTGGACGAGCGGCGCCGGGGCACGCCCCTTCCCATGGCGCTCGTCATGACGGCGCTCTACACGGCGCAGCGCCTGGGCGCGGCCGACGGGGTGACCGGGGAGGTCGAGCGCCTGCTGGGCCGCCCCGCGGGGGACCTCGTCTCTTACGTGGCGCGGCGCCGCGACGTCTGGCTCGGCCCCGAGGCGCCGTAGCCCGGCTCCGGAGTCACATCCGCAGCACGGTGCGGCCCTCGACCTCGCCGCGCCGCATGCGCTCGAAGATGGCGTTGATGTTGTCCAGCTCGTCCCAGGCAAACTCTGTCCGCACCCGCCCCTCGTCCGCGAGGGCGAGCGCCTCCGCGAGGTCGAGCCGGGTGCCCACGATCGAGCCGCGCACCGTCAGGCGCTTGAGAACGACGTCGAAGATGGGCAGCCCGAACTCGCCGGGCGGCAGGCCCACCAGCGCCATCGTCCCATGCCGCCGCAGCATCCCCACGGCCTGCGAGAAGGCGCGGGGCGAGACCGCCGTCACCAGCGCGCCGTGCACGCCGCCGAGCTGCGTCTGGACCTCGGCCGCGGGGTCCGTGGCGGAGGCGTCGATCACCTCGTCGGCACCGAGCCTGCGGGCCAGCTCGAGCTGTGGGCGCGCCACGTCCACCGCCACCACGTGCATCCCCATGGCGCGGGCGTACTGCACCGCCATGTGGCCCAGGCCCCCGATGCCGGAGATCGCGACCCACTGGCCA
This sequence comes from uncultured Jannaschia sp., assembly GCA_964637265.1. Classification (GTDB taxonomy): domain Bacteria; phylum Pseudomonadota; class Alphaproteobacteria; order Rhodobacterales; family Rhodobacteraceae; genus Jannaschia. The sequence goes on along the minus strand of CAZWWR010000157.1, from coordinate 3,190 downwards.
GGCCGCACCTCTGTCTCCTTGAGGCCTTTGTAGACCGTGACGCCCGCGCAGAGCACGGGCGAGGCCGGCCCGAAGTCGAGGCCCCGGGGCAGGACCCCGACATAGCCCGCGTCGGCCCGGACGTACTCGGCGTATCCGCCATCGACGCCGTAGCCCGTGTTGGTCTGGCGCTCGCAGAGCGTCTCCCAACCGCCCGTGCAGTGCTCGCAGCGCCCGCAAGCCGAGTGCAGCCACGGCACGCCCACGCGGTCGCCCTCCTTGAGATGCGTCACCCCTGCGCCCACCGCCGCGACCTCGCCCACCCCCTCGTGCCCGGGGATGAACGGGGGCTCGGGCTTGACCGGCCAGTCCCCCTGGGCGGCGTGAAGATCTGTGTGGCAAACCCCCGAGGCGCGCACGCGCACGAGCGCCTCAACGGGGCCGATCTCAGGGACCGGGACCTCGCGGATCTCCAGCGGCGCCCCGAGCGCGGTCACGACGGCGGCCTTCATCGTCCGGGCCATGGGCTCCTCCTGACTAGCCACGGCGACTTTCGCGCGATGCGGGCCGCCCCGGGTTGCGCCATGTCAACGCGGCTGGGGCTCGACCGGAAAAGTTCGAGATCGGGCGCCCGCGAAGGGTCCGTCGGACGCCCCCGCCGCGAAGACTCGACGGTGCCCCGGCCGGCGCGACGGTGGGGCCCCCCGCACCCCGATCCGCGGCCTGGGCATCCATTTGAGCCGTCGGGGGACGGCCCGCCGAGCCGTTCACCGCCGGGGAGCGGGAACGTGCCGTGCGGTGTCAGTGCCGGATCAGCTTCAGCAATGCGGACGCGACCAAAGCTGCGCCTACCATCATGCTGAGAAGGGCGAGCGCGGCGCTCTCGTCGATCAGCGGAAGCTCTAGGAACGGCAGCGCGATCAGCTCTGCCCCGAGGATGAGGCGGATCGCAGCGTCGGCGACCTCGAGGATGTCGTCCATGCTTCGGACCTCCAGGCGACGCGGCGAACCGCAGTCCCGCCCCCCGGACAGAACGCGCCCGGGGAAGCGCCGGCGCCGACCCCGCACCCGCGCCGGCCCGGGGGAAGCGGGCCGGACATCTGCGGAGCGGGACCGCGGAACCGCGGCCGCCTCGGATCACGATGGCCCCCTCGCACCGCCCCGGCATTGATCCGTGTCAACGAGCGCCGTCTCTCGTGAATGGACCATGACAACGCATGGATCCCGGGGGGCCGCCGCGATGACCTCGACCGACCGAGGAACTGCGACCCCCCGCTCGGCCGGCCTCTCCGCGCCGGTCCCGGCGTGAGGAACGCGGCCGCCCCTGCCCCGGACCCCCGCGCCGTGCCGGAGCCCGTCTTCCGCACGGATGGGCTGACCAAGGTCTACGACACGGGCGACGTGCAGGTCCGCGCGCTCGACGGGGTGGATCTGGAGCTGCCGCCCGGCGAGCTGTCGGTACTGCTCGGCGCGTCGGGGTCGGGGAAGTCGACGCTTCTGAACGTCCTCGGCGGGCTCGACCGGGCCTCGGGCGGGCGGGCCTGGTTCCGGAACCTGGAGCTCACCGCGCTGTCTGAGAGGCGGCTGACGCGCTACCGGCGCGACCACGTGGGCTTCGTGTTCCAGTTCTACAACCTTGTGGCCTCGCTGACGGCGCGCGAGAACGTCCGCCTGGTGACGGACGTGGCCCGCGACCCGATGCCCGCCGAGGAGGCGCTGGGCCTGGTCGGGCTGGCCGAGCGGATGGACCACTTCCCGGCGCAGATGTCGGGCGGCGAGCAGCAGCGTGTGGCGATCGCGCGGGCCATCGCCAAGCGGCCCGACGTGCTGCTGTGCGACGAGCCCACCGGCGCGCTCGACAGCGCCACCGGCGTGCGCGTGCTCGAGGCGCTCGACGCCATCAACGCGCGCTTCGGCACCACCACGGTCGTCATCACCCACAACGCGGCCATCCGAGCGATGGCGCACCGCGTGATCCGCTTCGCCGACGGGCGGGTGGCGAGCGTGGAGCGCAACGCCACCCGCGTCACGCCCGCGGAGATCGAGTGGTGAGGGCGCTCGACCTCAAGCTCCTGCGCGACCTGCGCCGCCTCTGGGCGCAAGCGCTGGCAGTGGCCGCGGTGCAGGCCTGCGGCGTGGCCGTCATCCTGATGTCGGTTGGGCTCTCGGACGCGCTGGAGGGCTCGCGCGAGGCGACCTACGAGGAGGGGCGCTTCGCCGATCTGTTCGCGCGGGCCACCCGCGTGCCCCGGACGCTCCTCCCCGAGATCGAGGCGATCCCGGGCGTGCGGGCCGTCGCGGGGCGGATCGTGCAGGACGTCCTGCTCGACCTCCCCGGCCGCGCGCACTCGGCCCAGGGCCGCGTCGTCTCACGACCCGAGGCGGGCGAGCCGCGGCTCAACGCGCCCACCCTGCGGGCGGGGCGCTGGCCCGACCCGGAGGCGCGCGGCGAGGTGGTCGTGACGCACCGCTTCGCCGAGGCCAACGGGTTCCGTCCCGGCGACCGCTTCGCGGCCAACCTCGGCGGCGTGCGCCGGGTGCTGGCCGTGGTGGGCACCGCGCGCTCGCCCGAGTTCCTGTTCGTGGAGCCGCCGGGCGCTTTGATGCCCGACGACGAGAACTTCGGGATCCTCTGGATGGCCGAGCGCGAGGCCGCGGCCGCCTTCGACATGCAGGGCGCCTTCGACGACCTCGCCCTCGCGCTCGTGCCGCGCCAGGACCCCGCCCCGGTGATCGAGGCGGTGGACACGATCCTCGCCCCCTACGGGGGCCTGGGCGCCCACGGCCGCGACCTGCAGACCTCGCACGCGACGCTGATGGCCGACATCGAGACGCTCGACGTCATGGCCTACGTGCTGCCCCCGGTGTTCCTGGCCATCTCGGCCTACCTCACCGGCATGGTGCTGAGCCGCCTGGTGCGGCTCGAGCGCGCCGAGATCGGGCTCCTGAAGGCGATCGGCTACTCGAACGGGGCCGTGCTCGCGGACTACCTGGCGCTCGCGGGGCTGATCGCGGCGGCGGGCGTGCTCGCGGGCTGGGGGGCGGGCAGCTGGCTCGCGCGCGCCATGGCCTCGCTCTACGCGCGGTTCTACGACTTCCCCACGGTGATCCACCGCGTCCCGCCCACGGTCTACGCCGCGGCCGGCGCCGTGAGCCTCCTCGTGGCCGGCCTCGGCGCGTCCCGCTCGGCTCGGGCGGCGGCGCGGCTGTC
>CAZWWR010000156.1:0-5913 GCA_964637265.1 uncultured Jannaschia sp. | reverse complement strand
CCGAGGCCGGCATCACCTCGCTCCAGATGGACATCAAGGTCGCCGGCATCACGCCCGAGATCATGCAGACCGCGCTGGAGCAGGCCAAGGCCGGGCGTCAGCACATCCTGGCCGAGATGGCCAAGGCGCTGACGGAGGGACGCTCGGAATTCTCGGCCCACGCCCCGCGCATCGAGACGATGCAGATCCCCACGGACAAGATCCGGGAGGTCATCGGCTCGGGCGGCAAGGTGATCCGCGAGATCGTCGAGACGTCGGGCGCCAAGGTCGACATCAATGACGACGGGATCATCAAGATCGCGTCCGCCAACGGCGAGGCCATCCAGAAGGCCTACGACATGATCCACTCGATCGTGGCGGAGCCGGAGGAGGGCAAGATCTACCGCGGCACGGTCGTCAAGATCGTCGACTTCGGCGCGTTCGTGAACTTCTTCGGCAAGCGCGACGGGCTGGTCCACGTGAGCCAGATCGAGAACCGGCGCCTGAATCATCCCTCCGACGTCCTGAAGGAGGGCCAGGAGGTCTACGTCAAGCTGCTGGGCTTCGACGACCGCGGCAAGGTGCGCCTCGCCATGAAGATGGTCGATCAGGAGACCGGCGAGGAGGCCAAGCGCGAGAAGGCCGACGCGGACTGATCCGCCCGGCGTGATCGAAGGGCCCCGGCGGCGACGCCGGGGCCTTTTTCGTGTTCGGGCGATGGCGGAGGCCTGGCGCCGGCCGCGCGGCGGGATACTCCGCAAAAGGGGGAGGGCGGTTCGGGAAGGGGCCGACGCCCGACTGGCATCCCGAAAGATCAATCCAATTTCCGAGTCCCTTGCGCCCGGACTCCTTGACGCTCTCCGCGCCGACAAAACTCATGCGCCCATCGGTGCGCCGTCGGACCGGGGGTGCCGCCGCGGACGGAGAGCGCGCGCCACGTCCGTAGGGCCTCCCGCCCGGTTCCGCTGTCGCCCACGCACCGTCCCGGGAACCGCCGCTCTCGTGGCGGATCTGCCTGCCCTCGGTGCCGTGCCGGGGGCGCCCGGGACAGTCACTGTCCGGCCGGACCCTTTCGGAACGCCGGCAGGCCGCCGCGCGTGCGGAAGCTAGGGCGTTGCTATTTGGAAAAGGAATTACAACAATTCTGACATGGAGCGGTGGTTAACCGACCCCGTCCGCGGGGCCGCCGCGCCGCGCTCCGCCAGAGTCGAGGAACCGACAGGAGGGGGACCCATGTCACGCAAAGAGATTATCCAGAGCGAGGAATACGGCAACCGCGCCGAGGCCTTCGAGGCGTTCGACGACATCCCGACCAACCCCAACCTGGGGCGGACGATCGGCGACGTCATCAACCGCCGCTACGGCCGGCGTGACGTGCTGCGCGGCGCGCTCGCCGTTTCCGCGACGACAGCGTTGTTCGGCGCGACGGCCATGACCGCGCCGGGCCGCGCGCGGGCCCAGGGCGCCGGAAGCCGCTACGACTTCGAGGAGCTGGGCTGGGGCAACGACACGATGCACCACGTCGCGCCGGGCTACCGGGCCGACGTGCTGCTGCGCTGGGGCGATCCGATCACCGCCGACGCGCCCGAGTTCGACCCCCAGAACCAGACGGCCGACGCCCAGCTCAAGCAGTTCGGCTACAACAACGACTACGTGGGCTTCGTCGAGCTGGAGCCCGGCCGCGGCGTGCTCTGCGTCAACCACGAGTACACCAACGAGGAGGTCATGTTCCCCGGCCTCGGCCGGCAGGACCGCGACGGCTTCCAGGGGATGACGAAGGAGATCGTCGACATCGAGATGGCGGCCCATGGCGGCACCATCGTGGAGATCGCCAAGGGCGAGGACGGCCGCTGGTCGGTGGTGCGCGACAGCGAGTACAACCGCCGCGTCACGCCGCTCGACACCGAGATGACGCTCGACGGCCCGGCCGCGGGCCATCGCCGGTTGCAGACGAACGCGGATCCCGAGGGCATGACGGTGATCGGCACCCTCAACAACTGCGCCGGCGGCATCACGCCCTGGGGCACCTACCTAATGGCCGAGGAGAACTTCCACGGCTACTTCTGGACGGACGACCTCGACGAGGACGGCGAGCCGGTGATGGACTCGGGCAACCCCGAGGCGACGTCCTACGGCCGCTACGGCGTGCCGGGGCGCTGGTACGCCTGGGGCCGCTTCCACGACCGGTTCAACACCGACAAGGAGCCGAACGAGCCCAACAAGTTCGGCTGGATCGTGGAGGTCGACCCGCTCGACCCGGAATCGACGCCGGTCAAGCACACGGCGCTGGGCCGCTTCCGCCACGAGGGCGCCGAGAGCATCGTGGCCCCGGACGGACGCGTGGTGGTCTACTCGGGCGACGACAACCGCTTCGACTACGTCTACAAGTTCGTCTCCGCGGGAACCGTGGGCGACGACAAGGCCGCGAACATGTCGCTGCTGTCGGAGGGCACGCTCTACGTCGCGCGCTTCGACGAGGACGGCTCGACGACGTGGATGCCGCTCGTCCACGGCGAGGGGCCGCTGACGGCGGAGAACGGGTTCGAGGACCAGGGCGACGTGATGATCGACGCGCGCCGCGCGGCCGACCTTCTTGAGGCCACGCCGATGGACCGGCCCGAGGACGTGGAGCCGCGCGCGGACGGGAGCGTCTTCGTCATGCTGACGAACAACACGCGCCGGGAGGAGACCAATCCGTCGAACCCCCGCCCCGACAACGCCTTCGGCCACATCCTCCAGATCAACGAGGAGGGCGGCGACCACACGGCGACGTCGGGCACATGGGACATAGTGGTGCGTTGCGGCGATCCGGACGTCGCGGAGGTGGGGGCCATGTGGCACCCGGAGACCTCCGACTCGGGCTGGTTCGCCTCGCCGGACAACTGCGCCGTGGACGGGCAGGGGCGGCTCTGGATCTCCACCGACCAAGGCGGAAACTGGGGGCTCACGGGCAAATCGGACGGGCTCTACTCGCTCGAGACGGAGGGCGAGCTTCGGGGCCACGCGAAGCTGTTCTTCCGCTGCCCCGTCGGGGGGGAGCTCTGCGGGCCCTACTTCGCCGACGGGGACCGGACGCTGTTCCTCGCCGTGCAGCACCCGGGCACCGACGGCACGAAGGAGCTCGTGGGCTTCGGGCGCGACTCGACCTTCGAGGATCCGGCGACCCGCTGGCCCGACTTCGCGGAGGGCATGCCGCCGCGCCCGTCGGTCGTGGTGGTGACGAAGGAGGATGGCGGCCCGATCGCCTGAGCCCGAGGTCTTGCGCTCCGTCGGGGTGCCGCCGCGGCGGCGCCCCGGCTGGCCTCGCGGGCGAGGTCTCGGAGACGGCCCCGCGGGACGGCGCGTCGCGCGGCCTGCGGCTATCCGGATCGGTCGCCTGCCGGGCGCCGCGGGTTCCGGCGGTGGACGAAACCGGCTAGCTCCCGCCGGAGGGAGGAAGCCGACATGAAGCTGACCGTCTATCTCGCCGGGGAGATCCACACCGACTGGCGCGAGGAGATCCGCGCTGCCTGCGAGGGGCTCGACGTGGCCTTCACCGCGCCCGTGACCGACCACGCCGCGAGCGACGATTGCGGCGTGGCGATCCTCGGCGCCGAGGACGACAAGCTGTGGCATGACCGGAAGGGCGCCGGGGTCAACGCCATCCGCACCCGCAAGGCGCTGCGGGACGCGGATATCGTGGTCGTGCGGTTCGGCACGCAGTACAAGCAGTGGAACGCCGCCTTCGACGCGGGGCAGGCGGTGGCGATGGGCAAGTCGCTGATCCTTCAGCACCCGCCGGAGCATGCCCATGCCCTCAAGGAGGTGGCCGCCGCCGCGGAGGCCGTGTGCGAGACGCCGGAGCAGGTGGCGCAGGTGCTGCGCTACGTGCTGACGGGGGCGCTGCCCGGCTGACGGGCCGCAGGCCCCTCGGGCGCGGTGATGTCCCGTCGGCTGCGCAGGCATCACGGAGCCGGAAGCGGGCCGGGTCGCATGGCGACGGGACGGGGCCTGCGGGTCCTGTCCTGCGGAAGTTCGGGAGGCCGGCGGTCGTGAACCGCTCGGCAGGAGACCACCCGCAACGCTGCCCCGGCACGGAACCGGCGGGGCCGGAAAGGATCGTCCGGTGCAGTGGCACGGCGCGCCTGCAGCGGCGGCCCCCGGCGAAGGGGCCGCCCGGATCTGACAAATAGGAAGTGCCCGGCACTCCGGTCGCCGCGCCGTCCCCCGGTGGCACGCTGGCGCGGCCGGTCGCTCCGGGGGCCGGGCGAGGGTCCGCCGGACCGAACTGGCGATGCCTACCGCGCGATCTCGAGGCTGGCCACGTCGCGCCCCATCGCGAGGCTGAGGTCCTCGATCGAGTCGTAGAGCAGCTCCAGCGCGTAGTGGGGGTTGTGGACATGCGCGCCCGGGTCGGCGCCGACGAACTTCCAGTTGTAGACCGCCTGCAGCATCCGGGGCGTGAACGCGCCGTAGGGGACCGGCTCGCCGTCGGCCTCGTCGGCGCGCCCGTCGCCGTTCGCGTCCGCGAAGAAGTAGGGGTACCGTGCGCCATCGTAGGCCAGCGGCGTGCCGGCCACGGCGGCGGCGTACTCCTCGACCAGCGCGAACAGCGTCGCGTGGTTGGCGGCGATGTCGGCGTGGATGCCCTTCGCCGTGTCGCCGCTGCCGTCGTGGCTCTGCCGCTGGATGCGGATGGCCTTCGCGTCGCCCGTCTCGTGGCAGGTCAGGCAGGTGCGCGCGTCCACCTCGAGGCGGTGCGGCTCGTGGCACTGCACGCAGGTCTGCACCGGGCGGGCGTGATCGAACCGGCCGGTGTAGCTCTTGCCCGGATACTCGTAGCCCAGCCCCGCGTACCCGCCGAGCGCCGTCGCCGCCGCGATGTTGTAGTGCGGGTTGACGAAGCGCAGCTCGGCATGGGGATCGTCGGCCGGCAGACCCCCCGTCGCGGAGGCGATACGCTCGCCGCTGGCGCGGCCCTGGTGGCACGTCACGCAGGAGGCCTCGCCGGTCGAGACGGGGTGCATCATCCCGTTCGGCAGCGCGATCTCCTCGACGCGGGACATGCCGGGGCTGTGGCAGGTCTCGCAATCCACGACCCCGCCCACCGGGATCGGCTCCGCGATCTCGCCCGCGGTGCTCCCGTCGAGGCCGTGGAAGGCGCGGAAGCCCTCGCCCGCGTGGCAGGTGGCGCAGTTGGGGGGGATCTCTCCGTCCTCGTCCCAGTGGCGGAAGGCCCGGGCGGAGGCGTCGGCGTGGCCGGACCGGGCCCAGTCGCGGATCGCGGCGGCGTTCGGCACCGCGATCTCGGACGGGGAGAACGGGCCCGCCTCCGGCATCAGGAAGATGGGCGCGTCCCCGGCCTCGTCGGCGCTCGCGGGCACGGTCCCGGCCGCCTCGGCGGGCGCCTGGGCGTCCTGCGCGGAGGCCGTTCCGGAGCCAGGACCGACTGCCGAGTCGAGCGTCGTCAGGAACGCCGCCGCGCCGAGCATCAGCGCCGTCGCGGCCAGGAGCGTGGTGGATCGCATCGTGCCCTCCCTTCGGGCCTCCGCCCGCGCCGCCGTGCCTGGGGCCAGCGGGGGAAGGCCGGCCTCATGATCGACGCGCGCGGCGGCTCGGCATTGACGGCCGTCAATGTGCGCCCGCCTCCCTCCCGCCAGACTCGCTCCGGCCCGCCCCGGCGCGGGCGCGCCACCGGAGACGACCTTGTTCCGATCGCCCTTCCGCGCAGACCCCGGACCCGCAGATGCTGTCGGACGGCCCTCCGGCCTGCGGGCCTGGGCCTTGGCTGGAGGCGGTCGGGCGGGCCTCGACGTCGCCCCTCCAGGGCCGCGCCGGGATCCGGGGGAGGAGGCCGCGACCGAGGTGACGGAGGAGGCCGCGCTCCGCCCGGCGGGCGCCGCGCCGCGGGTGACGGCGCTGGTGGAGGAGGGCGCCCCGGTGGCGCAGGGCGCC
>CAZWWR010000155.1:0-5969 GCA_964637265.1 uncultured Jannaschia sp. | reverse complement strand
CCCGCCTTCGGCATCCGCGCCGCGCGCCTGTCGGGCGAGGGCCTCGCCGGGGCGGCCGATCCGCTTCTCCTCGGCCTCCTCTGGCAGGGCCCGCTGGGCGACGCCGCATCGTGGCGCGTGGCCGGCTACGCTGCGGTCGCCGCGATCCTCGTCCCGGGCCGCGCCGGGCTCGGGACCGCGCTCGCGGGATGCGCGCTCGTGGCCCTCTCCTTCGCCCAGATCGGCCACACGCTCGACCTGCGACGCGCCGCGGCCGTCCCGCTCCTCGCGCTGCACCTGCTCGTCGCGGGGCTCTGGATCGGGTCGCTCGTGCCGCTCCACCGCGCCGCCGCCTCGGGTTCCGGAGCGGCGCCCCTCATGCGCCGCTCCGGAACCCTCGCGATGGGGGCCGTGGCCGCCCTGTTCCTCGCCGGCCTCGCGCTCTCGGCGATGCTCCTGGGGAGCCCGCGGGCGCTCGTCTCGACGGGATACGGCCTTGTCCTGCTGACGAAGCTCGGATCGGTGGCGGCCCTCCTCGGCCTCGCCGCGCTGAACCGTCTGCGCCTCGTCCCGGCGCTCGCCGCGGGGCGTCCGGGCGCGACGCGCGCGCTGCGGCGGTCGATCGCGTGGGAGGGGGCGGTCGCGGCGCTCGTCCTCCTCCTCACGGCAACGCTGACCACCCTCGCCGCGCCACCCGCCGGATGACCGGCCCTTCCGGCGGGGCGGCCCCGCTCTGGCGGGCGGTCGCCCGACGGTCTAACTACGACCCGAACGGGCGCCTCTCGGCATCGGCCCGCGCGTGCGGAAAGGCGACGAGGAACGGGATGCCGAACCAGCCGGCGAGGGAGGCCCTGCGGGCGGCCACGGCCGATGCCCACGAGGCGCTCGACCGCGCCCTGTCGGAGCGGCCGATCGGCGACGTGGCCTCCTACGGGCGGTTCCTCCTCATGCATGCCGAAGCGCTTCCCACGCTGGAGGCCGCCCTCGTGCGGGGCGGGTTCGGCCGCGCGTGCCCCGGCTGGGCCGCGACGCGAAGGACGGACGCGCTGCTCGCCGATCTCGCCGGCCTGGGCCTTCCCGTCCCCCGGCCGCGCTCCGCACCCCCCGCGCGCGGTGCCCGCGCCTGGGGGGTCGCCTACGTGATCGAGGGCGCGCGGCTCGGCGGCCGGGTGCTCGAACGGCGCGCCCGCGCCGGAGGGGAGCCGTCCGTCCTCGCGAACGCCCGCTTCCTGTCGCATCGCGATGCGCTCCCCTGGCCCCGCTTCGTCGCGGCGCTCGAGGCCGCGCTTCCGACCGCCCGCGACATTGACGCCGCGGCAGGGGGTGCGGCGGAGGCCTTCGGGATGTATTCCCGGTCGGCAGATGTGGCCCTGGCCCGGCCCGTTCCTCCGCCCGTGCCGGTGCGGATCGAGCGGGAGCAGGGGGTGCGGCAGGGAGGATAGGGCGTGGCGGTCTCCGGCACGGACGGCTTCGGTTCGGCGGCTGAGGAAGCGCCCGTCGACCTGACGAACTGCGATCGCGAACCGATCCATGCGCTCGGGGCGATCCAGTCGTTCGGCCTCCTCGTGGCGATGACGCTGGACGGGATCGTGGCCCGCGCCTCCGCCAACGCGGCCGGGCTGCTCGGGGTCGCGTCCGAGGCGCTCGTGGGCGGCAAGATCGAGGACGTGCTCGCGCCGGAGACGATGCATGCCGTCCGCGCCTCGCTTCAGAACGTGCAGGCCCCCGACGCCGTGGAGCGCCTCTTCGCCCTCCCGCTGACGCCGGGTGGCGCGCCGCACGACCTCGCCATGTACCTGTCCGACCGCCTCGTGGTGATCGAGGCCGAGCCGTCCGACCGGGAGCGGTTCGACGCGATGGGAACCGTGCGCTCGATGATCGGGCGGCTGCAGAAGACCGACGGCGACGAGGCGTTCGCGCGGGCCGCCGTCCGGCAGGTCCGGGCGCTGACCGGGTTCGACCGGGTCATGCTGTACCGATTCGACAAGGACGGCTCCGGCGAGGTTGCGGCCGAGCACCACGCCTCGGGGCTGGAGCCCTATCTGGGCCTGCGCTACCCCGCGTCCGACATCCCCCGGCAGGCCCGCGCGCTCTACCTGCGCAACTGGCTCCGGCTCATCGCCGACGTCTCCGACCCGGGCGTGCCGATCGAGCCCGCGCTCGGCCCCACCGGCGAGCCGATCGACCTGTCGATGAGCGTGGTGCGCGCCGTCTCGCCGATCCACCTCGAGTATCTCGCCAACATGGGGGTGCAGGCGTCGCTCTCGATCTCGGTGATCGTCCGGGGCGAGCTCTGGGGCCTGTTCGCCTGTCATCACATGGCCCCGCGCCGCATCAGCCTCGAGCGGCGCACGGCCGCGGAGCTGTTCGGCCAGATGTTCTCCTGGGTGCTCGAGGGCCGGGAGCGGGACAGGGAGGCCGATTACGAGGCGAACTCCCGCCGGCTCTACCAGAGCGTCATGGCCACCATGGCCGACGGCGGCTCCACCATGCGGGCCGTGCTCGGGCGGCTGGAGGAGCTCTCCGGCCTCGTCGCCTCCGACGGGGTGGGCGCCTGGATCGACGGCGAGGTGGCGCTGCAGGGCTCGACCCCGACGCGCGAGGAGTTCACCGCTCTGGTCCGCTTCCTCAACCTCACGCCCGCGGGCGAGGCCTTCGCGACCGAGGAGCTGGGCCGCGTCCACCCCCCCGCGCAGGACTATGCCGAGCGCGCGGCGGGCATCCTGGCGATCCCGATCTCGCGGCAGCCGCGCGACTACCTCGTGTTCTTCCGGCGCGAGGTCGCCCGCTCGGTCACCTGGGCCGGCAACCCCGAGAAGCCCGTCACCGTGGGCCCCAACGGCGTGCGGCTCACCCCCCGCAAGAGCTTCCAGGCCTGGCGCGAGGTGGTGCGCGGACAGTCCCGCCCCTGGACGGAGGCCGACCTCCGGATCGCCGAGCAGCTCCGCGTCACCCTGCTGGAGGTGATCCTGCGGGTGACCGACGCGGCCGCGAAGGAGCGCCGCGTCAGCCAGGAGCGGCAGGAGCTCCTGATCGCCGAGCTCAACCACCGGGTGCGCAACATCCTCGGCCTGATCCGGGGGCTGGTCGGGCAGTCGCGGTCGAGCGCCGAGAGCGTCGAGGGCTTCGCCGACACGATCGGCGGACGGATCCAGGCGCTCGCCCGGGCGCACGATCAGATCACCACCGCCGGATGGGGGCCGGGCTCCCTCCGGAGCCTGCTGCGCACAGAAGTCGGCGCCTATTTCGACGATCCCGCGGGGCGGGTGAGGATGAGCGGTCCGGACGTCCTGCTCGACGCACAGGCGACGCCGATCGTCGCCCTCGTGGTCCACGAGATGCTCACGAACGCGGCCAAGTACGGCGCGCTGTCCGACCGTTCCGGTCATGTCGACATCAGCTGGTCGTTCGACGAGACCGGCCGCCTCGTGCTCTCCTGGCGGGAGAGCGGCGGGCCGGCCGTGCGTGCGCCCACCCGCCGGGGCTTCGGCAGCACCGTGATCGAGCGCTCGATCCCCTACGAGCTGCGGGGCGAGGCCGAGCTGCGCTACGAGCTCACCGGCGTGGAGGCGCGCTTCGTCGTGCCCGCGAGCGCCGTGCGGCCGTCGGACGAGGCGCCCGAGCCCGAAGGCGGCGTGGCGGAGGCGGCCGCGCCCCCGTCGCGGGGCGGGCTCGGGGGCCGCGCGCTCATCGTCGAGGACAACATGATGATCGCGCTCGACGCCGAGGACATGATCCTAGAGCTCGGGGCCGACGCGGTCACGGTCGCCGCCTCCGTGGCGGACGCGCTCCGGTCCATCGAGCGCGAGCCCCCCGACTACGCCGTGCTCGACGTGAACCTCGGCACCGAGACGTCCATGCCCGTGGCCGAGCGTCTCGCCGGGCTCGGCATCCCCTTCCTCTTCGCCACCGGCTACGGAGACCGGATGCCGCGGCCCGAGGGCCTGTCCGAGGCGCCGACCGTCGCCAAGCCCTACGACGCGGAGACCCTCCGGGCGAAGCTCGGCGAGCTGCTCGCGCCCTGAGGGGTCGCGCTTCGGCCCGGAGACGGAGGGCCCACCGTCTGGCTCCCGGGGAGGCGCCGGGCGGATCGACGATGCAGCGCGACCCAACCCTCCCGGTGATCGGGGCCGGGCCTCCATGCGGGCACCGAAGGGCCGTGCGCGTCCCAGCATCGGACCGGTTCGCCGTTGCCCCGACCTCGATGCCGTGCGAAGTGCCGCGGCCCCGTCACCCCGCGCTCCCGGAAGCCCGCCCCGGCTCCACCCGCGCGCGAGACGACCCCGCCCGCACCGCTTCCCGCCCGCCGGCCGGCCGTGCTAGGACGGTCGACGTGCCGGAGGAGCCGGCGGCGCGACCGGATGGGGTGGTCATGGACAGGACGATGCTGGCGGCGGCACTGATGGCGGCCGCTCTGACGACGCCTTCGCTGGCCGAGAACGTGGCGGCGGGCGGGGAGCTGTACCAGCAGGTCTGCCGCAACTGCCACGGCCCCGAGGCGCAAGGTTTGGCCAGCTTCCCGAAGCTCGCCGGGCAGGACGCCGCCTATCTCGCCGACCGCCTGCGCCGGTACCGCGCGGGCGAGTTCGTCGGCCCGAACTCCCCGCTGATGATGCCCCATGCCAGCGAGCTGAGCGACGCGGACATCTCCGACCTCTCCGCGTACATCGCGATCTCCTTCGACTGACCGGGCCCCGCCCGGCTGCCTCCCGCGGCTGCGCCCCTCGCCGACGCGCGCCGCGGGCCACGTCCCGACGCGCAATCGCCGGTTGAACGCGCCGCGCGCCGGGCTAGCCTGCTCCCTCCCGGGGGCGACCTCGGGAACACGACGCGACATGCCTGGGGAGGAGCACCATGTCGAACCCGACTCATTTCAGATCCGCAACGTGGCTCGTGCCGCTCGTGGCCGGCGGCCTCGCCGCGATGCCCGCGCTTGCGCAGAGCGGCATGAACACCACGAGCCTTCAGCACGAGGTGGTGCTCGAGGGCCTCGAGAACCCCTGGGACATGGCGTTCCTCGAGGACGGCACGATGTTCTTCACCGAGAAGTGCAAGGGCCTCTCGGTGATGACGCCCTCGGGCGACGTCAGCGCCCTGCTCGGCATGGGCGGCAGCGAAGGCTACGCCACCACCGCCGACGACCTGTTCTGCGAGGGGCAGGCGGGGATGATGGGCGTGGCCGTCGATCCGGATTTCTCGGAGAACCGCCGCATCTACGTGTACTCGACCTCGAACATGTCCGATCCGCCGACCAACCGCCTCATGCGGATGACGGTGAGCGAGGACTTCTCGCAGGTCTCCGAGCGCACCGACATCGTCGACGACGTGCCCTACAAGACGCAGGCGACGGACCATCCCTTCGGCGGCCCCGGCGCGCATAACGGCGGCCGCGTCCGCTTCGGCCCCGACGGCGCCCTGTGGCTCACCACGGGCGACAACCACAACGGCGAGATCCCGCAGAGCCCGACGATGATGGGCAGCAAGATCCTCCGCCTCGACACCGACGGCAACGCCGCCGAGGGCAACGCCCCGCCCGAGGGCTTCGACGCCCGCACCTACACCTACGGGCACCGCAACGTGCAGGGCCTCGCCTTCCACCCCGGCACCGGCACGGCGATCGCCGCGGAGCACGGGCCGTGGCACTCCGACGAGATCACGGTGCTGCAGAACGGCGGCAACGCCGGCTGGGATCCGCGACCCAACATGTCCGGGCGCGGCGACTGCCCCGACGACTACTGCGGCTACATGCCGAACCAGATGGAGGGCATGAACCGCTTCGAGCGGGCGGCCTTCATGCCGATGACCGACTTCGAGGCCTACCCCGACGCGATGCCCCCGATCTGGGACAACAACGGCTGGTCCCAGGGCACCTCCTCGGCCGTGTTCCTCGAGGGCGAGCAGTGGGGCGACTGGGACGGCGCCATGGTGGTCGGCGTCATGGGCATCGGCTTCGGCGGCACGCCGATCGGCCAGCGCATCGACGTGATCGA
>CAZWWR010000154.1:0-6014 GCA_964637265.1 uncultured Jannaschia sp. | reverse complement strand
CGCCGGAGACGCGTTGGGCGCCCGCTCGGAGCAGGCGGACGCGGCCGCGCCGGCGGGGCCCCTCGTCGAGGTCACGGGCAGCCGGGTGAACATGCGCGCCGGCCCGGGAGTCGGCAACGCGGTCGTGGGCGCCCTGCCCCGCGGCGCCCGGGCCGAAGCCATCGGCGAGCCCGAGAACGGCTGGCAGCGGGTGCGGGCCGTCGACAGCGGCCTGACCGGCTACATGTTCGCCTCCTATCTCCAGCCCGCCTGACCGGGCCCGGACCGTCGGGAACTGTCCCGCATTCCTGAGCCGACCCGCAAGGATGGGGGTGCCCGCGTGACCCGGTCGATCCTCGTCACCGGCTCCTCCTCCGGGATCGGCCTGAGCGCGACCCGTCTGCTCCGGGAGCGCGGCTGGACGGTGTTCGCGTCCTGCCGCCAGGAGCGGGACTGCACCCGCCTCCGGGAGGAGGGCTTCGAGAGCCCGCTTCTCGACCACGAGGACGAGGCGACGCTCGACGGAGCGATGGATGCCGTGCTGACCCATACCGGGGGCGGCCTCGATGCCGTTTTCCTCAACGGGGCCTACGCCGTGCCCGCCATGCTCGAGGACCTGCCGGTGGCCGCGCTCCGGGCGAACTTCGAGGCGAACCTCATCGGGTGGCACGCCCTCGTGCGCCGGGCGCTCCCGGCGATGCGGGCGTCCGGCGGCGGGCGCCTCGTGTTCTGCTCCTCGGTGCTCGGCTTCGTCGCCGCACCTTGGCGCGGCGCCTACGTCGCCACGAAGCACGCGCTGGAGGGCTATGTCGACGTGCTTCGGATGGAGACTCACGGCACCGGCATCCACCCGATCCTCGTCCAGCCCGGTCCGATCCGGACCCGCTTCCGGGAGAACTCCCTCGCGCAGTTCCGGAGGTGGATCGACGTGGACGCATCGCCGCACCGCGACACCTACGCCCGCCTGATCGCCCGGTTCGGCTCGCGTGCTCCCGATCGCTTCGAACTGCCGCCTGAGGCGGTGGCCGAGACGGTCCTGCGCGCGATCGAGGCGCGCAAACCCCGCGCGCGCTACCCCGTGACTTTGCCGACTCGCGTGGCCGGGCTGATGCGCCGTGCCCTGCCCGATTCCGCGCTGGACTGGACCTTGCGGCGCTCGTGACCTAGCTCGCAGCCGAACGAGCGGAGGCCCGATGCGCGACGATCCCCTCTTCTGGCTGGTGGCGGTCGCCTGCCTCGCCGTCCTCGTCATCCTCATGGTCGGGGTCGGCGGCTTCGCCCGCGGCGGAGAGTTCAACCGGAAGCACTCGAACCGGATCATGCGGTTGCGCGTCATCGCGCAGCTCGTCGCAGTGATCCTCCTCGTCGGCTTCGTGTGGCTGCGCGCCCAGACCGGAGAGTGACATGGTCGTCCTGAGCAAGATCTACACCCGCACCGGTGATGCGGGCACCACGGCGCTGGGCGACGGCTCCCGCGTCGCCAAGACCGACGCCCGCGTCGAGGCCTACGGCACGGTCGACGAGGCGAACTCCTCGGTCGGCGTCGCCCGGCTCCATGCCGGCGGCGCGATGGACGCGCGCCTCGCGGCGATCCAGAACGACCTGTTCGACCTCGGCGCCGATCTCTGCCGCCCTGGCATCGACCGCGACGCCGAGGCCGAGTACCCGCCCCTGCGGATGGCCGAGGGGCAGGTCGAGCGCCTGGAGGCGGAGATCGACGAGATGAACGCCGCGCTCGAGCCGCTCCGCTCCTTCGTCCTGCCGGGGGGCTCCGCCCTCGCGGCGCAGCTTCACGTCTGCCGGACGGTCGCCCGCCGGGCGGAGCGCAGGACGGTGGAACTCGCCGCGGCAGGCGACGTGACCGAGGCGGCGGTCCGCTACCTCAACCGCCTGTCCGACTGGTTCTTCGTCGCCTCCCGCATCGCCAACGATGACGGCAAGGCGGATGTCCTCTGGGTCCCCGGCGCGAACCGCTGAGGGGGCCGGGGGCGGAGCGACGAGCGCGGAACTTGGTGAGGTCGGACGGCCGCGCGATCTCTCGTGGCGCAGTCGATCGTAGTTCCTCCTCCGCACCTCGGACCGGGAGAAACGCGCGAAGGAGACCCAACCGACGCGACGGCGCGGCCCCCTGCCCCTGTTGCCGGGTCCGCCCTTCCGCTAAGTGAGCCCCCGACAGCATGTGCCAGGACAGGAGCTGGAGGACGCCATGAAGGTTCTCGTGCCCGTGAAGCGGGTGGTCGACTACAACGTGAAGGTCCGGGTGAAGGCGGACGGCTCGGGCGTCGACCTGGCCAACGTCAAGATGTCGATGAACCCGTTCGACGAGATCGCCGTCGAGGAGGCCATCCGGCTGAAGGAGAAAGGCGCCGTGACCGAGGTCGTGGCCGTCTCCATCGGCGTGAAGCAGTCGCAGGAGACGCTCCGGACCGCGCTCGCGATGGGGGCCGACCGCGCGATCCTGATCGTCGCCGCCGACGACGTGCACACCGACATCGAGCCCCTCGCGGTGGCCAAGCTGCTCAAGGGCGTCGTCGACGCCGAGGAGCCGGGCCTTGTGATCATGGGCAAGCAGGCCATCGACAACGACCTGGGCGCCACGGGCCAGATGCTGGCCGCGCTGCTCGGCTGGTCGCAGGCCACCTTCGCCTCGGAGGTCGGGATCGAGGGCGAGCACGCCACCGTCACCCGCGAGGTGGACGGGGGGCTCCAGACGATCAAGGTCAAGCTGCCGGCCATCGTCACCACCGACCTCCGCCTGAACGAGCCGCGCTACGCGTCGCTGCCGAACATCATGAAGGCCAAGAAGAAGCCGATGGAGGAGAAGACGCCCGCCGACTACGGCGTCGACGTCGCTCCGCGGCTGGAGGTGCTCCGCACGGAGGAGCCGCCGGTCCGGCAGGCGGGCATGATGGTGGGCTCGGTCGACGAGCTGGTGACGAAGCTAAAAGAGACGGGAGCGGTATCATGACGGTTCTTCTCGTTGCAGAGGTCACCGACGGGCAACTCGCCGTCGACGCGACGGCGAAGGCGCTGACCGCGGCGAAGGAGCTGGGCGAGGTGCACGTGCTCTGCGCCGGGGCCCGCGCCTCGGCCGCGGGCGAGGCCGCCGCAGGGATGGACGGCGTGGCCAAGGTGCTGGTCGCGGAGGACGCCTCCCTCGGGCACCGCCTGGCCGAGCCGACCGCGACGTTGATCGCGGGTCTCGCAGAAAATTACGAGCACATCGTCGCCCCCGCGACGACGGACGCGAAGAACGTGATGCCCCGCGTGGCGGCCCTGCTCGATGCGATGGTGATCTCCGACGTCATCGCCGTCGAGGGCCCGGACACGTTCCAGCGCCCGATCTACGCAGGCAACGCCGTGCAGACGGTGCGGACGGCGGACGCGAAGAAGGTGCTGACGATCCGCACCTCGACCTTCGACGCCGCATCCGCCGAGGGCGGTTCTGCTCCGGTGGAGGCCGTCTCCGTCGGCGAGGGGAACGAACTGAGCGAATGGGTCGAGGACAAGCTTGCCGAGAGCGACCGCCCCGAACTGACCTCCGCGCAGCGTGTCGTGTCCGGGGGCCGTGGCCTCGGCTCGGAGGACGCCTTCGAGATGGTCGAGAAGCTGGCCGACAAGCTCGGCGCTGCGGTGGGCGCGTCGCGCGCGGCGGTCGATTCGGGCTATGCCCCGAACGATTGGCAGGTGGGTCAGACCGGTAAGGTCGTGGCGCCCGAACTCTACGTCGCCGTGGGGATCTCCGGCGCGATCCAGCACCTCGCCGGGATGAAGGACAGCAAGGTGATCGTGGCGATCAACAAGGACGAGGAGGCGCCGATCTTCCAGGTCGCCGACTACGGACTGGTCGCCGATCTGTTTGAAGCGGTCCCGGAGATCACCGAGAAGCTGTAGTACCGAGAGGGGGTGCAGCCTGCTCCCCCTCGCGCGCGGCGGCCGTTTCGGGCGCCGCGCGTTCTCGCTCGATGCGGTCCGACGACGGCCCGGGCGCTTATAAATATCGGGCCCGTAAGGCTTCGCCCGACGGGTACGCCTCATCTGTTTCCTGCAGGCGATGGTCGCTGAGGGCCTAGCCAGCGCAATTTGGATCCCAATGCGGTGGTCCGAACCGTTGTTGGAGCGGCTAATCGCGCCAGCCCGGCGAAGGCGCGCACGACCAACCGCCGATGGTTTCCAGTATCCTCGGAAGTCGCGGGACTGCGGCCAGCGATGAAGGCGATGGTGGAACCGGCTCGGCATCCTCAGCGACACCGGCGGTGATCGTATGTCTCCGCTTCTCTCGGGCCGTTCATCAACCGTCCACCTCGCTCGCCAGCCGGCCCTCAGGGAGAACCGCCAGTTTAGGGCTGGCCACCCTTACATCACGACGCCTGAAACCTGCTCGGCCCTCAGCAACCGTTCGACCATCGGTCCCACCCTCGCATGAACCCGGCGGTGCGCTTCCGTCGTGAGTTGGCGGCGCGCGGAGTCCCATTCTAGCCGGTCGAAGCTCATCCCGGCCGTCCGGTGTTCCCCCATCGCTGCCCGCACGTCGACTCGGCACACCGGGGCGAGGCGCTCCAACGCTTCGACCATGTCGGGCGCGATCAGCGGCGGCTCGGAGCCGAGCGCGCCCATCAGTCCCGTGCGGATGTCGAGAAGCATCGCCGGACAGTCGCACGACCGCACCAGGAGGGACATGCGCGCGAGCCATGCCGCCTGCAGCTCCCCCCGCACGCGGACGAACGACGCCGGTGCCGCTTCTCGGAGCGAGGCCAGCATGTGACGGGTGAAGGCGAACTGGCTGAAGTCCACCTCGGGGTAGAGGGCCTGAAGCGTCGGCGCGGCCTGGACGAACCGGTCGTTCCGCCTGGGATGGACAGTGTAGTAGCGGTTCGACAGGTTCTGGGCCCCCATCACCTGGATCACCACGGCCTTCGCTCCGGAGAGGATGGACCGCACCGCCCGGTCGCGGAGGAACACGTCGATGCCCGCCGCCTGTATCCCCAGGTTCACCACCTCCAGACCGAGGCTCTGCTCGAGCAGGGTCGTGAAGGGGCTCGGAACGAAGCGGCCGAACACTTCCGACCCGCCGATCACCGCGACGTAGGGGCCGGCCAAAGTCCGCGCGGGGCCGCGGAACCGGAGGTCGCTGCCGGGGTAGCGGCAGAGCGCGTAGTCGAGCCCATCGCGTGAACGTTCCTGTTTCACCGCTCCGCCTCCAGACAGCGTGCCATCGCCCGGACCCCATCGTTCCGCGTCGGCGCCACCCTTCTCCCGCCCGGTCTTAAGCGTGGGTTGAGGCGCCAATTCGCCTCGAATGCCGCAGTTGTGCAGCCCCCCGGCGGCTGTCATTCTGCGCCGCGCGACCGGTGGGAGATGTGGGATGGCTGACGGGACCCAGGCGGAGGCCGGCACGGCGAGGGCCGACGACGTGATCCAGACCATCGGCATCGTCGGCGCGGGGCAGATGGGGAACGGGATCGCGCATGTCTGCGCGCTGGCGGGCTACGACGTGCTGGTGACGGACGTGAGCGGCGAAGCGCTCGAGCGGGCGCGCGCCCTGATCGGGTCGAACCTCGACCGGCAGGTGGCCCGGGGCAAAGTCGCAGAGGACGATCGCGATGCAGCGCTCGCGCGCATCCGCTCCACACTCACGCTCACGGATCTGGGGCGCTCCGACCTGATCATCGAGGCGGCGACGGAGCGCGAGTCGATCAAGCAGGCGATCTTCGAGGACCTCGTCCCGCATCTCGGGCCCGACACCATACTCACCTCGAACACCTCCTCGATCTCGATTACCCGCCTCGCCTCCCGGACCGACCGGCCCGAGAAGTTCATGGGCTTCCACTTCATGAACCCGGTGCCCGTGATGAAGCTGGTCGAGCTCATCCGCGGCATCGCCACCGACGAGCCGACCTTCTCGGCTTGCCGCAGGGTGGTCGAACGGCTGGGGAAGACGGCGGCGACGGCCGAGGATTTCCCCGCCTTCATCGTCAATCGCATCCTGATGCCGATGATCAACGAGGCGGTCTACACGCTCTACGAGGGCGTCG
>CAZWWR010000153.1:0-6018 GCA_964637265.1 uncultured Jannaschia sp. | reverse complement strand
GTCGAGGACGTGACCGAGGACGACATCCTGTCGATGATCATCCTGGGCAAGAACCCGCGGGCGGAGGCGGCGTGAGGCGCGCGGGCGGGGCGGCCGCCGCCGGGCAGAGCGCGGCCGTGGACCGCCCTGCCCCCGGCACGGAATCGAGGGCCGCAGGCCCGCCGTGCCAGCGCCGGACCGGCCCCATGGGCCGGCGCTTTTGCAACGGTGGCGAATCGCACGACGCTCCTTCGGGGCGGCGGGCATAAACCGCTCCAAACCACCGTCGCTGCGCCGCCCCCCGGTCCGGCGCTCGCACGGCTCAGCGCATCGTATGAGCCCAACACAGGGTTCTGTCGAGCGCTCCAAGCCATGCCGGCGCCGGACGCCGTGCCCGCGTCCGGCGGCACTGGGTCCGCCGAACGGCGCCGGCCCTAGACCACCCCGTCCGCCCGCAGCCGCGCCACCTCCGCCTCCGTGAACCCCGCCTCCGCCAGCACCTCGTCGGTGTCGGCCCCCAGCCCGGGCGCCGGCCGCCGCACCCGGCCCGGCGTCTCCGACAGCTTCATCGGGAAGCCCGTCATCCGCACCGTGCCGTGCCCCGGATGCGGCACCTCGAGCACCATCTCCTGCGCCCGCGCCTGCGGGTCGTCGAGCGCCTCGCCCACCGAGAGCACCCGCCCGCAGGGTACGCCCGCCGCGTTGAGCCGCTCGATCCACTGCGCCTGGCTCTCCCGCCGCATCGCCCCGTCGATCAGCGCGTTGAGCTCCGCCCGCCGCGCCACCCGGTCGGCGTTCGTGGCGAAGCGCGGCTCGGCGAGCAGGTGCTCCAGCCCGACCGCGCCGAGGAACCGGCGCAGGATCGGCTCGGTAGAGGGCGCCACCGCGACCCGGCCGTCGGAGGCGGCGAACAGGCCGTAGGGCGAGGCGACGGGGTGGTCGTTGCCCGTGGGCACCGGCTCCTCGCCCGTCGCCAGCACGCCGGCCGTGAGGTAGGCCATCATCGACATCATCCCGTAGGTCATCGACGCCTCGACCCGCTGGCCCGGCGCGACGCCCGCCTCCCGGCCCCGGAGCGCGGCCACGGCGGCGAGCGCGGCGTAGAGCCCGGCCACGAGGTCGGTGATCGGCGGGGCCGCCCGCAGCGGGCCGCTCTCGGGCGTGCCGTTCGCGGCCATCAGGCCCGACATGGCCTGCGCGATGAAGTCGAAGGCCGGCCGGTCGCGGTAGGGCCCGTCGCTGCCGTAGCCGTTCACGGAGGCCACGATCAGGCCGGGGTTCAGATCCCGCAGCCGCGCCTCCGTCAGCCCCATCGCGTCGAGCACCCCTGGGCGGAAGTTCTCGCACAGCACGTCGGCCCGGGCGATCAGCCGCTCGAGCACCGCGCGGCCCGCCCCGCTCCGCAGGTCGAGCGTGATCGAGCGCTTGTTGCGGTTGAACTGCGCGAAGTACCACGACAGCCCGTCGCGGATCTCGCCCTGCCCGCGGACGTGGTCGCCCTTGCCCAGGCTCTCGACCTTCACGACGTCGGCGCCGAGGTCGCCCAGCAGCATGGAGCAGAACGGCCCCGACAGGATGCGCGTCAGGTCCACGACCCGGACGCCGGCCAGCGGCCCCCCGCCCTGTCCGCCTTCCGGCGCCCCCTCCGGCCCGCCGTCCGGCCATTCGCCCGCGCCGGGGCCGCCCGCGCCGCCCGTCCGTTCCGCCCCTCCGGTCATCGGCCGCGCCGCCCGCCCGCCGCGGGGGCCCGGCCGCCGCCCGTTCCGGCCGACGTCACGACCGACGTCACGACGTCGGTCACGACCCGGGTCACGACGTCCGTCATCCCTCCGCCGTCGCCACGTCGCCCGCGTCATGGCGCCGGAGCCGGGGGCCCGCCTTCATCACCTGCCCGGGCAGCTCGCGCCCGATCACGCCCTCCACCAGATGCGCCGCCCGGATGATCCCGTCGAGCGAGACTCCCGTCGGGTGCCCGCCCTCCTCGAGCAGGTAGACGAGATCCTCGGTCGAGATGTTGCCCGTCGCCCCGGCCGCGAAGGGGCAGCCGCCCAGCCCTCCGATCGAGGCGTCGTAGTAGTCCACCCCGAGGGCGAGCCCCTCCATCACGCAGGCCAGCCCCACGCCGCGCGTGTTGTGAAAGTGGAGCCCGATCCGGAGCCCCGGCGCCGCCTCCCGGATCGCCTCGACGGCGGCGCGCACGGTGCGGGGCACGGCCATGCCGGTGGTGTCGCCCAGCCCGACCCGGGTGGCGCCGAGCTCCTGGTATCGCCGGGCGATCCGCGCCACCTCGCCGGGCGGCACCTCGCCCTCGAACGGGCAGCCGAAGGCGCAGGCCATGCCGCCCTCCACCGCGATGCCCGAGCCGTCCAGCCGCTCGAACACCCGCTCGAACTCGGCCAGCGAGTCCGCGCGGGAGCGGTTCACGTTCTTGCGGTTGTGCGTCTCGGAGGCGCTGACGACGGTATGCACCGCGTCCACCCCCGCCTCGGCCGCCCGCTCGGCGCCCCGCAGGTTCGGCACCAGCGCGCTGACCACCGCGCCCGCGGGCCGGCGGATCCGGCGGAGCAGCTCCTCCGCGTCGGCGAGCTGCGGCACCGCGCGGGGGGAGACGAAGCTCGTGGCCTGCAGGTGCCGCACGCCGGCCTCGAACAGCGCCTCCACGATCTCGACCTTGCGGCCCGTGGGGATCACCTCCCGCTCGATCTGGAACCCGTCGCGCGGGCCGACCTCGCAGACGGTGACGGGGGCACCCTCGGGCAAGGGCGGGACGGCCCCGGCGGGATCCGCCCCATTTTGTGCATTCCGGGACATGTCGCTCCTCCGATTGCCCCATATTGCGTGCAAATGACGCAAGGGCCATAGTCCCCCGCACAGAGGCGCCGAAGCGCGCCCGAAGGGAGGACATCCATGAAGTACGTCGTGATCGCGGCCGCCGCGATGGTCGCCGGTCTGCCGGCATCGGCCCAGTTCGCGCCCGAGAACGCCGAGTGCATCGCCCCGGCCAACCCCGGCGGCGGCTGGGACTTCACCTGCCGCACCGTGGGCCGCCTGCTCACCGAGGAGGGCCTCGTCGACGGGCCGGTGCAGGTGACGAACATGCCCGGCGCCTCCGGTGCCGTTGCCTACGCCAACGTCGCCGCCGACCGGGCGGACGACGAGAACCTGATCGTCGCCACCTCCACGGTGGGCATCACGAACATCGCCCAGGGCAAGTACCCCGCCGGCGCCGACGAGATGCGCTGGCTCGGGATGCTCGGCGCCGACGTCGCGGTGGTGATGGTGCCCGCCGACAGCGAGTACGAGAGCCTCGGCGACCTGCTCGACGCGATGGCCGCCGACCCGGCCGCCATCGTCGCGGGCGGCTCCTCCTCGATCGGCGGCTGGGACCACATCCGGCTCCTGCTGCTGGCGCAGGGCGCCGGGATCGCGAACGAGGAGCTGCCGAACATCCGCTGGGTCGAGTATTCCGGCGGGGCCGACGCGGTGACCCAGCTCATGGGGGACCACATCGGCGTCGCGGTGACCGACATCGGCGAGATCGGCGGCTTCATCCAGTCGGGCGACGTGAAGCCCCTCGCGGTGATGTCCTCCGACCGGCTGGAGGCCTATCCCGACATCCCCACCGCGAAGGAGCAGGGGATCGACGCGGAGGGCTACAACTGGCGCGGCTTCTACGTCGGCGGCGGCGTCTCCGACGAGGCCTATGACGGCTGGACGCAGATCATGTCCGACCTCTACGAGTCGGAGGCCTGGAAGCAGGCGGCGACCG
This sequence comes from uncultured Jannaschia sp., assembly GCA_964637265.1. GTDB lineage: Bacteria > Pseudomonadota > Alphaproteobacteria > Rhodobacterales > Rhodobacteraceae > Jannaschia. The sequence continues at coordinate 2,270 of CAZWWR010000153.1, read as the reverse complement.
AGGCGGGCCTCACGCCCATCTGGCGCGGCGGCCAGGAGTTCGAGGAGTTCGTGCGCGAATCCGAGCAGTCGGCCCGCGAGATCAGCCAGGCCATCGGCATCATCCAGTGAGCCGGCCGTCTTGACCCGAAAGGGGCTCAGCGACCGCATCGCGGGGGCGATCCTGTTCGCCCTCGCACTCTGGTTCTGGTGGCGGGCCGGCACCTACACGGTGGCCTTCGGCGACCCGGCCGGCCCCTCGCTCTTCCCGCGCGTGATCGCCGTGCCGCTCGCCGTGCTGAGCCTGTGGCTCGTGCTGCGCCCGGACGAGAACCCGACCTGGTTCCGCTTCCCCGCGGTGCTCAAGCAGGGCGTCGCGCTCGCGTGCCTCTTCGCCTACCCCTACCTCATCGTGCCGCTGGGCTTCCCCATCGCCACCTTCCTCGCCGCGCTGCCGCTCTCGCTCCTGTTCGGCGCGACATGGCTGCAGGGCACGATCACGGCCGCCTGCCTCGGCGTGGGCCTGTTCTTCACCTTCGACCTCCTCTTCGGCCTGCCGCTCCCCGCGGGGCCGCTGTTCGGAGGGTAGGGTGCCCGGCCGCGCGATCCCCCCGCACCGGACCGGCCGACGGGGCCGCCCGGCGCCCGGACCCCTCCCGCGCGAGGCTCGGCGCCGCATGGCCACGCGGCCGGAAAGGTAGCCCTTGGACGTCCTCGCCCTCCTGCTCGACGGCTTCGCCGTCGCCCTGACGCCCACCAATATCGGCCTCGCCGTGTTCGGCTGCTTCATCGGCACGATCGTCGGCGCGCTGCCCGGCCTCGGGCCCGTGAACGGCGTGGCCATCCTGATCCCGCTCGCCTTCTCGCTGCGGCTCGACCCGGGCTCGGCGCTCATCATGCTGACCTGCGTCTACTACGGCTGCATGTACGGGGGCCGGATCAGCTCGATCATGCTCAACATCCCGGGCGACGAGCCGGCGATGATGACCTGCCTCGACGGCCACCCGATGGCCAAGCAGGGGAAGGCGCCCGAGGCGCTCGCCATCTCCGCCATCGCCTCCTTCTGCGGCGCGATGCTCGCCACCGTGGGCCTCGTCCTCCTGGCGCCGCTGCTGGTGCAGTTCGCGATCCATTTCGGCCCCGCGGAGTACTTCGCCCTCTACGTGCTGGCCTTCGTGACCATCGGCGGCATCACGGGCTCCAACCCGGCCAAGACGCTGATCGCGGCGTGCCTCGGCTTGGCGCTGGGCACCGTGGGCATCGACCCCCAGTCCGGCGTGCCGCGCTACACCTTCGGGGAGTTCCACCTCTTCGACGGGTTCGAGCCCATCGTCGCGCTCGTCGGCCTGTTCGCCATCTCGGAGCTCCTGATCCTGCTGGAGCAGCGGATGAAGGGCCGCAAGGTGCCCCTGCCCGAGCGGGTCTTCGCCCGGTGGTCGGTGATCAGGCCCACCTTCGGCGCCACGCTGCGCGGCTCGGGCATCGGCTTCGTCGCGGGCGTGCTGCCGGGGGCGGGGGCGTCGCTCGGCTCGTTCCTCGCCTACACGATGGAGAAGCGCACCTCCGACCGCGGCACCTTCGGCACCGGCGACCCGAGGGGCGTGGCGGCCCCGGAGGCGGGCAACAACGCCGCCGCGGGCGGCGCGATGGTCCCGATGCTGGCGCTGGGCGTGCCGGGCTCGGGCACCACGGCGGTCCTGCTGGCGCTCCTCATCTCCCTCAACATCGCCCCCGGCCCGCTACTGTTCCAGAACCAGCCCGACGTCGTCTGGGGGCTGATCGCCGCGCTCTTCTTCGCCAACGTCGTGCTCCTCGTGCTGAACCTGCCGCTGGTGGGGCTGTTCACCCGGATGCTGGCGGTGCCGATGTGGGTGCTGATGCCGCTCGTGGTGATGATCTCCTTCGTGGGCGTCTACTCGATCAGCAACTCGTCCTTCGACCTCATGCTCATGAGCGCCTTCGGGGTGCTGGGCTTCGTGCTGCGCAAGCTCGACATCTCCCTCGTCCCGGTCGTGCTCGGGCTGCTGCTGGGCAACGACATGGAGTCGAACTTCCGCCGGGCGCTGACGATCTCGAACGGCGATCCGGCGATCTTCGTCTCCTCGGGCATCACGGTGGGGCTCTACGCGGCCGTCCTCGGCTTCCTCGCGCTCGCCTTCGTGCTGTCGCGGCGCAAGGGCAAGCTGGTGAGCCGCGAGGCGGCGCTGGGCATCCCGACCGAGAAGGAGCGCCGCGAGGTGCAGGAGGGCGACTGACGCGTCCGCGGCCCGCGCGGCCGCGGGCGCCCCGGTG
>CAZWWR010000152.1:0-6018 GCA_964637265.1 uncultured Jannaschia sp. | reverse complement strand
CGCCGCTGGGCGCGCGGGTCCGTCGGGTCGCCGCCGGCCGGGCCGCGTCCCGCCCCACCGGAACGGACGCCCCGCGCGCGTCGTTCGTCCTGTCCACAGAATACCATGGAGGAGGAGACACCCATGTCCGACCCCCCAACCACCGAACTCCATCAGGTCAATTCCGGCATCGAGGACGTGCTCTCGGGCTACGAGACGCTCAAGGAGCGGGCCGAGGCCGAGATCATGGACGTCGCGCGCGAGCTCGACACCCTGCATCGCAAGCACGCCGCCGAGATCGGGGCCCGGCTCGTGGCCTATGGCGAGGGCACCGATGACGGCTCGATCCGCGGCACCGTGAACCAGGCCGCCACCACGCTGCGCGACTGGGTGGGCTCGCTCGACCGCGACGCGCTCTCCTTCGTGCGCCAGGGCGAGGAGATGCTGCTCGGCGTCTACGACGCGGTGCTCGAGAGCTGGGACGCGGGCAAGGCGCCCGAGGACCGCGCCGTGGTGGCCAAGCAGGCCGAGGAGGTGCGCAGCCGCGTCGCCGCCCTGCCCGCGAACTAAAGGCCGCACGGCCCCCTCCCTTCCGGCGGGGGGCCCCCGCCTCGCGCCCGACAGGCAGGGCCCGGCCCGGACCGGCCGGGCGGCCGCGACCGCCGAATCCCTGAGAAATCAGATTCTTCGGGAACCATGGCCGCCCCCCCTCGTTGCCGCTGGGAGACCCGGGACGCCCCGGAACCGTGCCGGCCGTCGGCTGCGGGCCATGCCGGAGGGATCCACGCATCAGGGAGGGAGACCCAGTATGACCTCGCCGTCCGATCCGCACCGCCCCGCCGACCCGGCCGCCGCCGATCCGGCGCAGGAGCGGCGCTCGCCCACGCGGCTCGCCTCCGACGTGATCCAGCAGGGCTCGACCCTGATCCAGAAGGAGATCCGGCTGGCCCGCGCGGAGGTGTCCGAGGGGATGAGCCGGCTCAAGGCCGCGATCGGCGAGATCGTCGCCGGGACGGTGCTGGTGATGGTGTCGCTGGGGATCCTGCTCTCGGCGCTCGTAAGTGGCGTCGCGCGCCTGCTCGTCGGGATCTTCGGCGACGAGGCGGAGACCGGCGCGATCGCCGTGGAGGGGCTCGACGAGGGCCAGGCGGCGGTCATCGCGGCGGTGAACGAGAACGTGGGCGTGGCACTCGACGCCGCGCGCACGCTGCCGACCTACGAGGGTCTCGCCGCGCTCCTCGTGGGCACGATCTTCGCCGTGATCGGGGCCGTGCTGCTGCGCAACGGGCTCAACGCGCTCGACGCCGACACGCTGATGCCCGAACGCGCCGTCGAGCAGGTCCGCAAGGACAAGGAGATGGTGCGCGAGCGCAGCTGAGCGCCGCCGCCGTCCCGTTCCCGTAACATCCGAGGGAGGCCCATCATGAGCCCGACCGACACCGCCCGCACCGATCCGCCGAAGAACAGCCGCGAGGCCGAGCGCGAGGTCGAGGCCGCGCGCGCCGACCTGCGCTCCTCGATCGAGGAGATTGAGGCCCGGCTGAGCCCCGAGGCGCTCGTCGACGACGCGCTGAGCTACCTGCGCGGCGACGGCCGGCGCTACGGCGACGCGATCCTGCGCGAGGCCAAGGCCAATCCGCTCGCGGCCATCATGATCGGCACGGGTGTGGCCTGGCTCCTGATCGGCAGCCGCCGGCGCCGGGCCGACGCTCCGGACTGGCAGGACGACTGGCGGGACGAGCGCCGCGCGACACACGCCCCCACGGCGCGTCCCGCCCCCCCGGCTCCGGTCTCTCCCATGGCCGCCTCGCCCGAACCGACGCCCTCCGCCGGGACGGCCGCCGTCGCACCGGCTCCGAAGGTGACCCCGTCACCAGCCTCTACGTCCGCGGCCGGGGAGGACGCCTCCAAGATCTGAAGGTCGCAAGGCCCGGGCGGCGCCCCGACCCACTTGACCGTGGCCCTCGCCCCATCCGGCGGGGGCCATCGCCTTTGACGCTCCCATCGCTGGAAGCACAGCCCTCATGGTGCCAACTACGCACCCGTCGGGCCCCGCACCGCCGACGTATGACCCGCGCGCGTGCCCATCATTTCCTGTCGCACTTTCGGGCCCCCGCAGGTACGAGCCGCCGGAGCTTCTCTCCGCGCTCAGCCACCTCGCAGCAGGCGTGCTCCAAGGCGCCGCCCTGGTCCGACCAGACTGACGATCCCCTTCGTTTCCAGCACACCATCTCCGGCGCCGCCGCTAGGGAAAGCTCTGCAGGAGGCGAGGACCGTAACGCCCGGTCCAGACATCCTGAGGTATGTCCGAGCAGGGACAATTCGCACCAATCCATCCAGCGCCGCATCTAAGAACTCTACGTGCTGACCCGGAGCAGGCGGGAAGAGAGCGGGCGCTGCGGAAGAGGGATAGGCAGTTCGCGCATCCCTCCATCCCCTCTCGCGCAAGGTCGCGAAAGAGCCAAGAAAAAGGGGCGTCGCCGGTCCCCCGGCGACGCCCCCAATCTGTCTACCAAGTCCGTCGTGAAGGACTCGTCTGGCCTCAGGCCGCCTTGCGCCGACGCGCCACCAGACCACCGGCCAGGAGGGCCGAGCCGAGCAGCAGGCCGCCCGCGGGAAGCGGGATCGGGGCCACGGCGTCGAACACCAGCTGCAGGCCGATGTTGTTCTGGATGCCGTCCGTCACGGTGATCGAGAAGGTCTCGCCACCCTTCAGGTTCTGGTTCTGCAGGAAGATCGTGCCGGCACCCTGCGATCCGTTGACCGACAGGTTATCACCGAAGCCCGAAACGCCGAGGCTGTTGCCGCCCGCACCGAACACCTCGACCTCGAGGTTGAGCACGTCGGCACCGGCGTTTGAGCCGATCGCCTGGATGATGAAGTCCTGAACGCGAAGGGCCTTCGTCGCCTGGAAGTTGAACTCGACCGTCCCGCCGGGGGAGATGAGCTGCTGCTCCAGCACGTTGTCGCCAACGTCGACGACGGTCACGGCCGCCGCGCTTCCTGCGGAAAGCGCCACGGCGGCACCTGCCGCAAGCGCTAAACCTTTGATCTTATTAAACATTAAGTCGCCTCCATTCGGGCAATTCCTGCCAGGATGACAGCGGCCGCCACAACCACTCTCATGTCTACCGAGACACTTTTAGGTGCCTTGGAAGAACGCGGCAAGGGTTTAGCCCGGATTCTCTTGTGATTCCCCATGATTCCGGGCCCTCGGCGCCGATCGGATTGGCGAAGTGAGGCGCCTCGGCCACCTGACGTGGCGGAATCGCATCTAGTTCGGGGGGACGGAGGCGGATCCCGCGGAGGCGAGCTGGCCGTGGACGGCCGGCCGGGGCCCGGGCGAGGTCCGGCACCTGCCGCGATTCGCCGCCCTGCGATGCGCGGCTGCGCCAGGGGAGAAGTTTCGCCCTCGCCCGTGCCCGTGGCTTTTGACGCCGCGCGGGGGCTCGTCTAGTGCCGCATTCGCGCGTCCCGCCTTGCTCCCGGCGTTACCGGGTCGGGCGCGCGAGGAGCCGTCGGATGTTCACTCCCATCCGCGCCGTGCCGCACCCGGGCCGCCGGGGGAGCCGGCCGTGAGCGACGCGCCGCACGCACCCCGGTCGCCTCTGGCACGCCTGCGCGGACGCCTGGGCGGTCTGCTGACGGGCGAAGGCCTGCGCGAGCGTCTGGTGCGCAGCTCGGGACTGACCATGGCGGCCTTCGGCGGCTCCCAGGTCCTGCGCATCGCCGGCAACCTCCTGCTGACCCGCCTGCTCTTTCCCGAGGCCTTCGGCCTGATGGCGCTGGTCCAGGTCGTGCTGACCGGCCTCACGCTGCTGTCGGATTCGGGTCTGCACGTCTCGATCCTGCAGAATCGTCGCGGCGACGAACGCGCCTTCCTCGACACCGTCTGGACGGTGAAGGTGATCCGCGGCTTCGTGCTGTGGATCCTCGCCTGCGCGCTGGCCCTGCCGATGGCGGCCTTCTACGACGAGCCGCTGCTGGCGCAGATGCTGCCGGTGGTCGGACTGACGGCGATCATCAACGGCTTCTTCCCGACCGCCGTGGCCACGGCCAACCGCCACCTGCGCATCGGCCGGCTCGTCGGGATCAACCTCGGCACACAGGCCTTCGTCATCCTCGTGATGGCGCTCCTGGCCTGGGCACTCGGCACCGTCTGGGCGCTCGTCTGGGGCAACGTGCTGGGCGTGCTCACCAAGTGCCTGCTCTACCGCCGCTTCCTGCCCGACAGCGGCAACCGCCTGCACTGGGACGGGGGGATCGCGCGCGAGCTGTTCCACTTCGGGAAGTGGATCCTGCTGGGCACCTCAGCGAACTTCCTCGTGAAGAACGCCGACAAGCTGATCCTGGGCGCCTTCATCTCCGCGGCCGGGCTCGGCATCTACAATATCGGCTTCATGATGGCCTCGATCACCTTCACGGTCTGTGAGGCGCTGAAGAAGCGGGTGCTGGTGCCCCTCTACCGAATGCGCCCGCCCTGGAAGGACGTCGCGAACCGGCGCAAGGCGTTCCTCGTCCGCCGCCTGATCTCGGCGGGGGGCGTCGCCGGCACGGTCCTGATGAGCGCCGTCGGCATCCCCCTGATCGAGATCCTCTACGACGACCGCTACGCCCTGGCCGGGCCGATGGTGGTGCTGATGGGCCTGTCGCTGGTGCCGCAGATCGTCACCGTGGGCGCCACCGACCTGATGCTCGCTGCGGGCGATTCCTGGCGGGCGATGCACCTCACGCTCGCCCGCGCCGCGGCGCAGACGGCGTTACTGCTCCTAGGCGCGAGCTGGTTCGGCGTCGGCGGGGCGATCCTCGGCCCAGGGCTGGCGATCCTGCTGACCTATCCCCTGACGGCATACTACATGCGCCGCTACAGGGGTTGGGATGCGTGGGGAGATCTCGCCTTCATGGCCGCGGGCATGGGCGTAATCGGCCCGATCTGCTGGCAGCAGCGGGAGGCGCTCCTGCCGCTCTTCGCGACGTCCCTCTGAGGCAGGACCTCACTTGTATTCGATCAGGCGCCGCTCGCCACGCGATCGGCGAAGCGCGTAGAGCAGCACGCCCTGCGCCTCGGCGAGCTTGCCCACGGTCAGCGTCGCCGCGCGCGCCAGCCCCTCGCGGGGGGCGAGGCGCAGCGTCTGCAGCGGGTACAGCAGCAGCAGCAGCAGCGCCCAAGGGCTCAGCAGCGCGCCGCCCACCGCCGCGAGGGGCAGCGCCAGCCCCCAGAGCAGCGCCCGGCGCAGGCGGGCCACGTTGTGGCGCTCGGGCGCCCGCCCGTGCATCGCCGCGCCCTCCGCGTAGGTGAAGCCCGCCCGCACCATGCGCCGCCACCACTGCGAGGCCCGCGTCATCGCCGCGTCGTGCAGCGTCATCTCCGCGTCGAGCCGCCAGATCCGCCAGCCCCGCGCCCGCAGACGCACGCAGAGCTCGGGCTCCTCGCCGGCGATCATCCCCGGGTCGAAGCCGCCCGCCTCCTCGAGCGCCTCTACCCGCATCAGCGCGTCCCCGCCGCAGGCGCGGGCCTCGCCCACGGGCGTGTCCCACTCGCTGTCGATCAGCCGGTTCCAGAGCGACGCCTCGGGATGGCGCTCGCGCCGGCGGCCGCAGACGGCGGCCACGTCCGCATGCGCGTCGAGGAAGACGCGGGCGGCGGGGATCCAGCCCGGCACCACCTCGCAATCGCCGTCTACGAACTGCACGTAGGGGGGCCTGGAGTGGAGGGCCCCCTCCAGGAGCCGCGCCAGCCCGGCGTTGCGCGCCAGCGCGGCGGTGAAGGGCGCGTCGGCGGACAGCTCCACCACCGCGGCGCCCAGATCGCGGGCCAGCGCCACCGATCCGTCGGTCGAGCCCGAATCGACGTAGACCACCTCGCCGTCCACCGCGCCCAGGAGCGAACGGAGGCAGCGCTCGAGCCGGGCGCCCTCGTTGCGGCCGATGGCGACGGCGCCGACCTCGACCGGGCCAGCATCGACCAGGCCAGTATCGACCAGGCCGGGGGGGGCCTGGCCGGCGCGGGACGCGCTCACGCCGCGCCCGCCCGCGGGA
>CAZWWR010000151.1:0-6019 GCA_964637265.1 uncultured Jannaschia sp. | reverse complement strand
CGCCGAGGAGCTCGGCATGGTCGACTACGCCAACGAGCAGCAGTCGTTCCTCGGCAGCTACCAGGGCGGCGGCAACGTGAGCCCCGACACGCAGCGGAAGATCGACGAGAAGGTCAAGGAGCTGGTCGACGAGGGCTACGAGACCGCGAAGCGCATCCTCACCGAGAAGCGGGACGATCTCGAGAACCTCGCCCAGGGCCTCCTGGAGTACGAGACGCTCACGGGTCCGGAGATCCTGCGCGTCATCAACGGCGAGCCTCTCAAGCGCGGGGACGACGACGACGGGGCCGACACGACGGGTGGCTCCTCGCTCACCGCGATCCCGAAGACCCGGCCCAAGCCGAAGGCGCCGGATCTCGGCGGCCCGGAGCCCGAACCCGCGGGCTGACGGCAACGGCAGCGAAGCAGGAGACCCCGGACCTCACAGGCTCCGGGGTCTTCGCGTTCTGGAACCCTTCGTGCCGGCTTCAACCACGCCCCGGCGTCACGCACGCCGGCAATTCGCCCGCCCCTGGATCGGGCAGCGGATGTCGGCGCCCCGTGCCGCCACGCCGCCCATTGGCGTTCTTCTTCGGGCTCTGGCATCTGCGGCTCGCTTGCCCGGCGGATCGCCCCGGGCCCCGTACCGAGGAAGGAGACGACGATGCCGGCACTCGCTCCGACCGACGTGGTGGGCCGGATCGTCTGGCTGGGGCACGTTCCCGACCGGGAGGCCTCGCTGGCGTCGCGCCGCGCCGAGCGGCTGCGCGCGACCTTCGCCGGCCCCGAGGGCGAGGCGCATGGGGGCCTGACTCGGCCTTCCTGCTCGCGGGTCCTGGCTCAGCATCCGAGGGGCACGGAGATCCGCAACAGCCGGCAGTTCTCGATCCTCTCGGCCGAGGAGCTCGCGGGCATCGCTTCCGACATGGGCCTCGAGGCGCTCGACCCCTCCTGGCTCGGCGCGACCGTCGTGGTCGAGGGCATCCCGGACCTCAGCCACCTGCCCCCGTCGTCCCGGCTCCAGGACGAGGCATCGGGGGCGACCCTGACGGTGGACATGCAGAACCGGCCCTGCACCCTCGCCGCGCCCGTGATCGAGGCGGCGGCGCCCGGGCACGGGCGGCGGTTCAAGCCCGCGGCGGCGGGGCGCCGCGGCGTGGTGGCCTGGACCGAGCGGGAGGGCTGGCTCGCCCTGGGAGATCCGCTCCGCCTCCACGTGCCCGACCAGCGCCCGTGGCTAAGCGGGGACCGGGCGGAGGTCTTGTCGCCCTCGCGGAGCGCCTGAACGGCCCCTTCGCGGCCGGGGCGGACGAACACCGATACGGGCCGTCGCCGGGCATCCGCCGCAAGCTGCGACCGGGATCCCGGGGCCCCTGCCGTCACCTCAGGCAGGCAGGACCACGGGCATCCACAGGAGAGCCGATCACTCCGAGGCTTTCCTGCCCGCCGCGGCGATCCTTCCAGTTGGCATGCAGGAGAATGGCGCCCTCGGCGGAGCGCGTGACGGTTCCGACCTACCATCGGCGGCAGGGGTGCGGTTAGCAGTCCCGGCAGCAGCACATTCACGGGCGAAGCGAAGAGTGGAGGGCAACCCTGCCTCCCTCGCAGCGGAGCAGTCGCACGGCGAACGCCTCAGAAGCCGCTTCAGGTGGCGAGGAGGAACGGCGGCGGACGCAGGAGTACGCCTCGGCCCGCCGCAGGGTCGAAGCTCAGTCCGAGGCCCCGACCGGAAGAACCGCCGCGGCGACGCGGCGTCCCTCGCCGACGAGCACGTTGTAGGTGCGGCAGGCGGCGGGGGTGTCCATCACCTCGAGGCCTATGCCGGCCTCCTCCACCGCCGCGCGCAGATCGGCCGGCGCGTGGGCGATCGTCGCCCCCATGCCGAGCAGGATCACGTCCACCGATCCGGCCAGCGCGACGAGGGATGCGGGCTCGGACGGGCCCGCCCACCCCGCCACCCGGGTTCCGTGCACCACGAGCGCGCCGCGGTGGACCTGCCCGCCGATTCGGAACCCGTCGGGGCCGTAGCCCTCGAACGGCGGGACGTCGTCAAAGGTGACCTCGTGCAGGTTCATCGATGCCTCCCGGCGCTTCGTGCGGATACGAGATAGGGCAGGCGACTAGCCATCCCATACCGGGAGGCCGAGCAGCACGGCCCCGGCCACGGCGGCGTAGGCGAGGGCGCGGTAGAGTCGCTCGCGCCCGGGCCGGAACAGGCGGTGGCCGATCTCCGTCCCGGCGACGTAGAGCGGCAGGAACAGCGCGCCCGTCCAGAGGGCCGCGGAGGTGAGCACGCCCATCGCGGCGAGGATCGGCAGGAACACGAAGTTGAGCGAGGTGAGGAAGGCGGCGAGGTTGGCCCGCATCCGCGCCGAGCCGTCGCCGGAGGCGAGGTTGGTGACGATCACGAGCGGACCCGTGAGCCCCGTCGTCCCGCCGACGAGACCGGTCGCCGCACCCAGCGAGAGCCTCGCCCCCGGTCCGCTGCCGAGGCGCAGCCGCCAGCCGGACATCACCGCCAGCAGCGTCGCGGCCACGAGCGCGCAGATCGCCCAGCGCAGCGGGTCCGGATCGGCATGGGCCAGCACCCAGAGCCCCCAGGGCGCGGTCAGGGCCGCGGCGAGGATCATCCAGAGAGTCGCCCGCCTGTCGGCCTGCGGCCAGACCCGCGGCAGCATCGTCGCGGCGGAGCCGAGGCCCGCGAGGGCGAAGGCGGAGACGGCGGCCTCGGGCTCGAGATGCCTCGTCAGGACGGGCATGGCGATCAGTGCGGCGCCGAACCCCGCGAAGCCGTACACCACCCCCGCCGTCAGAACCGCCGCCGCACAGGCCCAGATCCCCGGCAGCGCCAGTGCCTCGGCCAGACCGGGCGGGATCGTCACCGGGACGTCAGGCGTCGATGTCGGCGAACTGCGTGCCGGCGCCGCCCTCGGGCTTCTTGGGCTCGCGGTCGACGCCGAGCATCAGGACGACGTTCTTGGCGACGTAGACGGAGGAATAGGTGCCGACGATGACCCCCCAGAGGATCGCGAACACGAACCCGCGGATCACGTCGCCGCCGAGGATGAGGAGCGCGAGGAGCGCGATGATCGTGGTGCCCGAGGTCATGACCGTCCGGGACAGGGTCTCGTTGACGGAGCGGTTCATGACGTCCTGCAGCGGGGTCTTCTTGTACTTGATCAGGTTCTCGCGGAGGCGGTCGAAGATGACGACCGTGTCGTTGATCGAGTAGCCGATGATCGTAAGGATCGCCGCGATGGTGGCGAGGTCGAAGCGGATCTGCAGGAGCGAGAAGATCCCGATGGTGAGCACCACGTCGTGGACGAGCGCGGCGATGGCGCCGACGGAGAACTGCCACTCGAAGCGCAGCCAGATGTAGACGAGGATCGCCGCCAGCGAGGCGGAGACGGCCAGGATCGCCGTCCAGATCAGCTCCCCGGACACCTTCGGCCCGACGGATTCCACCAGCGGGAAGGTGATCGACGGGTCCACCTCCCGGAGAGCCGCCTCCACCGCGGCGATGGTCTCGGGCGTGACCGCCTCGGCCCCCTCCTGCGCCTGGATGCGCACCTGGGCGGCATTGAGGTCGGGTCGCGTCGGATCCAGCACCTGGGAGATCGCGAGGTCGCCCAGGTCGAGCGCCTGGAGCGCATCGCGGTAGGCGCCGACGTCGACGGCCTGCTCCGACTGGGTGCGGATGGTGGTGCCGCCGAGGAAGTCGATCCCGAAGTTCAGCCCGATGAGGCCCCAGGCCACGAGGCTGAGCGCCATCGCGACGAGGGACGCGCCGAGCGTGACCTTCCGGAAGCGGAAGAAATCGATGTTCGTGTCCTGGGGGACGAGGCGCAGGCGCATGTCAGACCTCGATCGTCTTGGGGCGGCGGCGCTCGAACCACAGCACGATGAGGAGGCGCGTCACGAAGATCGCCGTGAACATGGAGGTCAGGATCCCGATCCCGAGCGTCACGGCGAAGCCCCGCACCGGGCCGGAGCCCAGCGTGAAGAGGATGGCGGCGATGATGAAGGTGGTGATGTTGGCGTCGAGGATCGCGGAGAGCGCCCGCTCGTAGCCCTGCTCGATGGCCCGGGCCGGGCCGCGGGCCGTCCTGAGCTCCTCGCGGATGCGCTCGAACACGAGGACGTTCGCGTCGACCGCCATGCCGATGGTCAGGACGATGCCCGCGATGCCGGGCAGCGTGAGCGTGCCCCCGATGAGGCTCAGCACGCCGAAGATCAGCGCCATGTTGATGCCGAGCGCCACCGTCGCGAAGGCGCCGAACAGCCCGTAGCTCAGGATCATGAAGGCGACGACGGCGACCATGGCGACGATGGCCGCGATCTGGCCCGCGTCGATGCTGTCCTGGCCCAGCTCGGGGCCGACGGTGCGCTCCTCGAGGAACACCATCTCGGCCGGGAGCGCGCCCGCGCGGAGCAGGATGGCGAGCCGGTTGGCCTCCTCCACGTCGAAGTTGCCGGTGATCTGGCCGGATCCGCCGGTGATCGCCTCGCGGATCGTCGGCGCCGTGATCACCTCGCCGTCGAGGGCGATGGCGAAGGGCGCGCCGACGTTCTGGCTGGTGAAGCTGCCGAAGGCGCGCGCGCCCGTCGGGTTGAAGCGGAAGGTCACCGCGGGCAGGCCGTTCTGGTCGAAGGCGGGCTGGCTGTCGGTCAGGTCCTCGCCGCTAACCACGGGCGTCCGCTCGAGGCGGTAGAACACGCCCTCCTCGTCGAGCGACGGGTAGAGGAGCTCGTCGGCGCCCACGCGCGTCTCCGCGTCCTCGGTCACGCCGCCGACGGCGTGGAAGGTGAGCTGCGCCGTCGTCCCGATCAGCTCCTTGAGCTCCTGGGCGGAGCCGATGCCGGGGACCTGGATCAGGATCCGGTCGGCGCCCTGCCGCTGGATCGTCGGCTCGCGGGTCCCGGCCTCGTCCACGCGGCGCCGGATGATCTCGAGGGACTGCTGCATCGTGCGGTCGTCGGTCGCCGCACGCTCCTCCTCCGAGAGCCTCACGACGAGCTCGTCGCCCTCGGCGGAGACGACGATGTCCTGCGCGCCGATCCCGGAGAGGGTGGCGATGGGCTGGGCCAGCTCGCGCACGGCGTCGACGGCGGCCTGCATCCCGGCGGGCTCCGAGATGGCGACGCGCAGCTCGCCCGGGGGCGATTCCTGCCTGCGGATCGTGCCGACCCGGTCGCGGAGGCCGCGCAAGGTGTCCCGCACCTGCGGCCAGTAGCTGTCGACGCGGGCCTCGTACACGTCGGCGACCTGCACCTCGGCCAGCAGGTGCGCGCCGCCCCGGAGGTCGAGCCCGAGATTGACGACCGACGAGGGAAGGAAGCCCGGCCAGGCCGACAGGGCCTCCTCGATCTCGGGGCTCGCGATGGCGCCCCGTTCCACCGCCGTGGCGGCGTCGTTGTGGCGCTCGGCGGCGCCGTAGAAGAGGTTCGGCAGGGCCAGCAGCAGGCCCAGGACGCAGACGCCCAGGATCAGCACGCGCTTCCAGAGGGCGATCTGCAGCATGGGCTCAGTCCGCGGGCTCGGTCTTCGACAGAACCTGCGCGATGGTCCCCCGCACGACGCGCACGCGAACGCTGTCGGCCACCTCGACCTCCAGCTCGTCGTCGTCCTTGACCTTCGTCACCTTCCCGATGAGCCCGCCCTGCGTGACCACCTGATCGCCCCGCCGCAGCGCCGCCACCATGTTCCGGTGCTCCTTCACCTTCTTCTGCTGCGGACGGATCAGCAGGAAGTACATGATCGCGAAGATCAGGATCAGCGGAATGAAGGACGCGAACGCGCCAGCGGCGCCTTCGGCCTGCGCATAAGCCGGGGTGACGAGCATCGTGGAATCCCTTCTGTTCGGCGGGGGCGTCACCCCTGTCCCGAGGTCGCGGCAACCTATTCACCGCCCCTCCGGGGTGCAAGAGCGCCGCCGGCCCCATCGCGCGGTCGGCGCCCCCGGCGGCCGCGGCGGGCGCTTGCATCGTCGCCCCGGGCGCGGCTAGTGCCGGCGCGCGACCCCGGGAGAGACCCATGCAC
>CAZWWR010000150.1:0-6020 GCA_964637265.1 uncultured Jannaschia sp. | reverse complement strand
AGGGCGGCACCCACGAGCAGGGGTTCTGGGCCGCCATCCTCAAGGGCATCCGCGCCTACGGGGAGCTCGCCTCCAACCGCAAGGCCGCCCAGATCACCCGCGAGGACCTGCTCACCGGGGGCTGCGCGCTCGTCTCCTGCTTCATCCGCGAACCCGAGTTCGTCGGCCAGACGAAGGACCGCCTCGCCACCACCGAGGCCGCCCGCCTCGTGGAGCAGTCGGTGCGCGACCGCTTCGACACGTGGCTCGGCTCCGACACCAGGGCCGCCGGCGCCATCCTCGACTTCCTCGTGCTCCGCGCCGAGGAGCGCCTGCGCCGCCGGCAGGAGAAGGAGACCGCGCGCAAGACGGCGACCCGCAAGCTCCGCCTCCCCGGCAAGCTGGTCGACTGCTCGACCGCCGCCCGCGACGGCACCGAGATCTTCATCGTGGAGGGCGACTCGGCGGGCGGCTCCGCCAAGATGGCCCGCGACCGCCGCACCCAGGCGCTCCTGCCCCTGCGCGGCAAGATCCTCAACGTGCTGGGCGCCGCCTCCTCCAAGCTCGGCCAGAACGCCGAGCTCTCCGACCTCTGCCAGGCACTCGGCACCGGCATGGGCACGAAGTTCCGGCTCGACGACCTGCGCTACGAGCGGGTCATCATCATGACGGATGCCGACGTCGACGGCGCCCACATCGCCTCGCTCCTGATGACGTTCTTCTTCACCCAGATGCGCCCGATGATCGACGGCGGCCACCTCTACCTCGCCTGCCCCCCGCTCTTCCGCCTCACGCAGGGCGCCCGACGCGTCTACTGCCTCGACGAGCCCGAGCGCGACGCCTGGCTGGAGCGGGGTCTCGGCGGCCCGAAAGGCAAGACCGGGGGCAAGATCGACGTCAGCCGCTTCAAGGGCCTGGGCGAGATGGACGCCAAGGACCTGAAGGAGACGACGATGGACCCGGCCTCCCGCAAGCTCATCCGCGTCGAGGTCGACGAGGACGCGCCCGGCGAGACGGGCGACCTCGTGGAGCGGCTGATGGGCAAGAAGCCCGAGCTGCGGTTCCGGTACATCTCCGAGAACGCGCGGTTCGCTGGGGAGTTGGATGTTTGATTGATGGTGCGATACTTTCGCAATTGAACTCCTTCGCCGGTGGAATTGCGACCACACTTGCGATTATTTCCGGTCTGCTTGCCTTTCTTCGCTTTCTCAAGCGTCGGAGGGAGCGCTTATACTATACTATGGGGCATTTCCGGTACGTTCGGGGCGATATACCGGAAGATATTAAGGTGATGGTAAGTCACGGCGATAAACAATGTAAGCGGTTAACAATCACTTTGCTGGCCATAGTGAACCGATCTCCAATCACTGTGACAGATGATGACTTCACAAGGCCCATCCATATCAATTTTTCTCGAGATAGTACGTACCTTCGGTCGCTAGTATTGCACCAAGATACACTCGCAGATACGCGTATTCAATTGAGCGGAGATTCTGCATTCATCGTGGACGCTCATCTTGGCAGAGGGTCAGGAATATTGATCGAGTTTGCTCACGACCAGGAGAGATTAGATGACATCGTCTTTTCTACAAAGTCTATCGACCCACCCGGGAGGAAGACCCTGCGATCTGTACCAATTATTACGACAGGTTTTGTCTTACCGGTTCTTGCCGCTGTGGCGCTCTCTATCGTCAGCGACCTTACCGGCGTATATTCCTATATTCTGCTGCCACTCGGTATTGCTCCCATCATACTCTTCTATGTTAGCTTGTCCCGGGGTGGAAGAGCTTGGGACTATTTGGCGAAGATGCGACGTCTTTCGCCGGTCGAAGCAGCCCTCATCTCGCGCCGCCGGGAGTTGCACAGATCACTTGCCATTAATGTTGTCGATTACATCGCCTGATAGCGAGGGCAGAGCTGACCATACCCAGCCGCGATGTCTGCCAATCCTTGCCCGGCAGAGGAGGGCTTTTGCCCTACCCTGCCCCGTACACTTTGGCGTCGAGCTGGTCTGACGAGCCGGCGATCGTCATCCGTAAACCGTCCGCCACGAACCTAGGGCGCGATCGGCCGCCTGCGGGCCGCGAGGCTGCCCGCACGGGGAGTTTCGATCACGAGAATGCGCCCTTCTCCACAGTGGACAGATTCGCCCCCCTCTGCGAAGATCGGCGGGCAACGAGATCCGCGAAGCGGACGGTCCGGCGCCGTTGCGGCTGCCGGCGAGGCAGATGTATTTCAGGTGAGAGGTAGGAGCATGAACCTGGAGATGTTCTTGGCCGGGGCGGTGGCCCTCGCCGGTGGTGGGCTCGGTATGCTCGTCGTCGCCGGGCTGCGCCGGATGGCGCACCGCCTGTCGGCACGACGGCACGGCGGCTGACCTCCCGCGTCGCCTCCCGCTTGCACCGGACCGATCCGCGGCATCCTGCCTGATATGCGGGCCGATGCGGCCCGCCTCCCGATCCCGGGCATCCATCCGGCATCCCCGCCCCGAAAGACGTGCCGGCGAGGCGGACCCTCGTCCACTCGTCAGTCCCGGATCGGCTGTTGCGGGATGCCGGAAGACGGCCCCGCGCCGCCCCGGTCCGATCCCCGTTCGGGTCTCCGGTTTCCTCCGGACGGACGACGCGCCCCCCCGGGCACCCCGGCACGCAGGTCGGCCGCCCCCATGCAGCCGGCCCCGAACTGTCCGTCCCGCGCAACTCCGAGAGCCCGGAGCTCGGGTGGACCTTGACTCGCGCCCATCGGGCGAACCTACTTTCCGGACGCAAAGGCTACGCCGTGGCTCCACTTCCGCAAGGTACCGTTGATGAGTAAATCGCTGATCGCATCCACCGTTCTGGCATCCGCCCTGTGCGCGGCGGGGGCCGCGTCCGCGGCCACGGACTTCTCCTTCACGGGGAGCTTCACCGGCGACGCGGACGTGCAGCTCCTCGGCTTCACGATCGGGGCGACCTCCGACGTGACGCTCCGGAGCTACTCCTACGCCGGCGGCACCATGGCCGACGGCACCTCCGTCCCGGCCGGGGGGTTCGATCCCATCCTGGCGCTGTGGGACGCGGCGGGCGATCTCATTGGCCAGTTCGACGACGGCCCCGGGCCCGTCCCGTCGGACCCGACGACGGACGGTGAGTACGACGCGAACCTGATCCTCACCGGCCTGATGCCCGGCTCCTACACGGCGTCCATCGCGCAATACGCCAATTTCGCCGCCGGCACGACCCTCTCGGAGGGCTTCACCCAAACCGACGCGACCTTCACCGCGGCCTTCGGCTGCTCGAACGGCCGGTTCTGCGACTTCACCGGCGACAACCGCACGAGCTTCTGGGCGTTCGACGTCCTGGGCGTCGACACCGCGACGGCCGCGCCCCCGGCGCCCGTCCCCGTCCCGGCCGGGCTGCCGCTGGCGCTCACGGCGATGGCGGCGTTCGGCCTCGTCGCCCGGCGCCGCAGGGACGGCTGATCCCTCCGGGGCGGGGACGGCCGGCGCCGGTCGGCCGCTCCCGGGCGGCGTGGAATTTCGTACAATCTGGGTTCCGGCATCCGGAAAGTTGCCCCAAAACGGGGCAGATCCGCCCTCACCCCCCCTGCACGCTCTCCAGCCAGGCGACCAGCGCCGCCACCGGCTCGGAAGTCGCCAGCGGCTGACCGGAGGGGGTGGGGAGGAAGGCGCCCTGAGGGTCGTACTCCTCGAAGTAGGGCCCCCAGACGGGCATCTGGCTCCCGTGCGAGGCCAGCGGATCGCGCCCGTCGATCTTCGCGACCACCTCCACCACGGGGAACCCGCCCTCCCCCGCCAGAGCTGTTAGATCCGGCGCCGGCCAGCGCAGGGCGGGCGTCATCGGCCCGTTCCCGCGGGCATCCGTCCCGTGGCAGACGGCGCAGTGGTCGAGGAACACCGCCTCGCCGCGGGCCACGCGGTCGGCCTCCTGGGCGGCGGCCGGAAGGGGAAGGAGGGCGGCGAGGGCGATGACGAGGCGCATGGTCGGGCTCCGCAGGCGTTTCCGCCAGCCTGCGCGCCTCCCGCGACGCGTGCCTTGACGCCCGTCAACGCTCCAGCGGGTTCGAGGGCGGGTCCTGCACCGAGTTGACGAACATGCCGAGCGAGAGGAGATCCGCCGGCACCGGAATGCCCAGCCCCTGCACCTCGACGTTGACGAGCGGCCCGAGATCGCTGGCGCCGAACTCCGGCATCGCCCGCCCGTGGGCGCCGTACCCGTCGATCGTGCTCAGAACGTCCTCCCAGGGGAAGTCGCCGTCGTTCCGGCCCGCGATGCCCGTCAGGTCCGGCCCCTCGCCGCCGCGCGCATCGGCGCCGTGACAGGAGGCGCAGTTCTGCGCGAAGAGGACCGCCCCCTGCTCGGGCGAGACCTCGATCTCCTCGCTCTCGGGCGGGGAGGTGCCCATGCAGGCGGCCAGGGGAAGCAGCGCGAGCGCGCGCAGGGCGGTTCTCATGATGTGTCCTCGATGCCTCGCGGCGGATCTCGCGCCCGCCCGAGGCCCATTCTGCCGCACGCGGCGCCCCGTGTCAGGCCCCGATCGCACCCTTCCCCGCGGCGGCCGCCCGGCCTAGCCTAAGGCCATGCGCGCCCTGATCCTGTGCCTCCTGCTCGCCGCCTGCGCGCGGCCCCTGACCGAGGGGGAGCGCGCCTTGCTCGCCCCCCTGCACGGGCCGACGCTCGCCACTGAGCGGGTGCGCATCACGCAGACGCCGGTGATCGGCGCGTTTCCGATCACCTACGACCCGCGGCCGCCGGTGACCTGCCGGGAGCGCATCGCCGGCCCGCCGCCGCCGGGCCGGATCCGGGTCCCCACCGCCGGGATCGTGCTGTTCGAGACGCTGTTCCTCGACGACGCGATCCCCGGGGCCGACTTCGCCTCCGGGGAGCCGCTGCCGCTCGGGCGGGCGATGTTCTTCGTCCACGAGATGACCCATGTCTGGCAATGGCAGAACCGCCGCCTGACGGGATACCACCCGGCCCGCGCGCTGCGGGAACAGGTGACGGTGGACGACCCGTATCTCTACGCGGAGCCCGACGCCGACGGGCGGCCGCGGCGCTTCCTCGACTACGGCTACGAGCAGCAGGCGAGCCTCGTGGAGGAGTATCTCTGCTGCGCGACCCTGGCGCCCGAGGGAGCGCGGACGGAACGGCTGCGCCGCCTGCTGGCCGAGGTCATGCCGGTGCAGCGGCCCGCGGCATTCGCCCGCGCGGTGCGGCTGCCCGACCCGGAGGCGGAGATCGGAGACGTCTGCGACTGAGGGGGCGTGGCGCCTCGCCGTGCGGATGGTCCCGGGGAACAGCTTCCTTGGGGGCATGCGGTGAGGCACCGGAGTCGACACGAGAAGGGCGAGATCCATCCGACCCGGGTTCGAACCCTGCCCCGGGCCTCGTCCGCCCGGCCGAACGGACGGGCCGCTGCGCGCACTTAGGGGAGGCGGTTCGGACAGCCTCCCCCACGAAACTGAGGCGAGGGGCGGCAGCGTTGTCATGCCCGCGCCGGACCGGAGACCAGCGCTTCTTCAACGCGAACCATTGGCGCAAGGGTCACTGGGTCGGGGTCGCGCAAACTGCCTGGCACTCCGGTTGCGACGCCGTCCCCGGCCCGGCACCGGCCCGGCCAATGTTCCCAAGCGAACGGACCCAGGTTTTGGTCGGCGATGGCCATTTGCCCACACGGGACAGTCCGGCGCACCGCACCCGCAGGGGGCCGTCAGGCGGCTCCCTCGGCCTTCTCGGCCAGCGTCAGCCACTCCTCCTCGGCCGCATCGATGCGGGCCTGACGCTCGGCCAGCGCCTCCGTCGCCTTGCGGAACTTGGCCGGCTCCCGGGTGAAGAGGTCCGGGTCCGACAGCAGGGTGCTCAGCTTCTCCGCCTCGGCGGTGAGGCGCTCGATCTCGCCCGGAAGCGCCTCGAGCCTGTGGGCCTCGGTGAAGGACAGGGCGGGCCTGGGAGCGGGCCTCGGAGCGGCCGTCGGAGCCGCTCGCCGGCCGGAGGGCCGATCCGCGAGCCCATCCGCCGGCGCGCGCGCGCCCCTCTGCGCGG
>CAZWWR010000149.1:0-6026 GCA_964637265.1 uncultured Jannaschia sp. | reverse complement strand
GGCCGCAGGATGAGCAGGACGCCGCCGAAGCCGATCGCGATGGCCGCCCAGCGGCGCGGACCGATCCGGTGCCCGAGGAACAGCGCGGCCCCCGCCGCCACGAGGAGCGGCGCGGACTGCACGAAGGCCGAGGCGAGGGCGAGCGGGATCAGCGCCAGGGCGGTCACGAACAGGCACGAGCCGAGCGCCTCGGCGCCCGCGCGCGCCAGCACGCGCGCCGACCAGTCCGAGCGGTTCCCCCAGCCCTGGCCCGTCGTCGCGAGCCACGCCCCGAAGGCGACCGCGCCGCCCGCGCCCAGCATCCAGATGATCTGGCCCGGCGGAATGGTGGCGGCGAGGGCCTTGATGGTGGCGTCCTCCACCGCGAAGAGCCCCATCGCCAGCGTCATCAGCGCGCAGCCCCTGAGGGTGCCGTCCGCCTGCCCGGCGGGCCCTGCCGCCACCTGCGGAGAGGCGGCGGAGGCGCCCTGCGGCGCCGGGCGCGGCCCGTTCACCCGCGGCGCCGCACGGCGAAGAGTTCCAGCCTGTGCCCGCGGAGCTCGTAGCCGAGCCGCCGCGCGATGCGCTCCTGAAGCTGCTCGATCTCCGGATCGACGAACTCGATCACCTCGCCGGTGTTCAGGTCGATCAGGTGGTCGTGGTGGGCCCGCTCGGCATCCTCCCAGCGCGCGCGCCCGTCGCCGAACTCGCGCTTCTCCAGGATGCCCTCCTCCTCGAACAGCTTCACGGTGCGGTAGACGGTCGCCACCGAGATCCCCGGGTCGCGCGCCGACGCGCGGGCATGGATCGCCTCGACGTCGGGGTGGTCCTCGGCCTCCTCCAGCACCTGCGCGATGGTGCGCCGCTGCCCCGTGAGGCGCAGGCCCCGCGCCTCGCACCGGCCGAGGATGGTGGTCGCGTCGCTCATGGCGCTCCCTTACGCAGCGGTGCGCGCCCGCGAAAGGGTCAGGTGCCGCAGAAGGTCCGCGTGACCCGCTCCTCCGGGGCCGCGGACCTTCGGTAGGGGGCGTTGGCCTCCGTCTCGTCCCAGGGCGCGGCGAGCGCCTCGTGGAGGCGCCGGAATGGCCCGAGTTCCCCCTCGTAGGCCGCGGCGATGGCCTCCTCGACGCGGTGGTTTCGCGGGATCACGGCGGGGTTGGCCCGGCGCATCGCGGCGCGGTCGGGCGAGGCGGTCTCCCATCTTTGGCGCCACGCCTCGAACTGGGCGGGCTCGGCGAACCCGGCCGCGGCCGCCTCGGGCTCCAGCGCGAGGGCGCGGAAGGTGTTCGTGAAGTCGGCCTCACCTTCGGCCATGATCTCGAGAAGCTCGGTGCCCAGCGCCGCGTCGGGCTGGCCCGTCTTCGCCCGCAGCACCTCGGCCCAGGCGTCGAAGTAGAGCCCGCGGAACTCCTCCAGGGCCGCGGTCGCCTCCTCCACCGCGCGGTCGCGGTCCCCGCCCATCATTGGCAGCAGTGCGGAGGCGAGCTGCGCGAGGTTCCACAACGCGATGTCGGGCTGGTTCTTCCACGCGTACCGGCCCCACTGGTCGATCGAGCTGAACACCGTGTCGGGGTGGTAGGCCTCGAGGAAGGCGCAGGGGCCGTAGTCGATCGTCTCGCCGGAGATGGCCATGTTGTCGGTGTTCATGACCCCGTGGACGAAGCCGAGCCCCATCCAGCGCGCGACCAGCCTCGCCTGCCGGTCCATCACCCCGCGCAGCAGGCCGAGCGGGCCCTCGGCCCCCGGATAGTGGCGGCCGAGCGCGTGGGCGAGGAGCGCGGCCAGCCCCTCCTCGTCGCCCCGCGCGGCGAGGGCCTGGAACGTGCCGACCCGGATGTGGCTGGAGGCGACGCGCGTGAGCACCGCCCCGGGCAGCATGCCCTCCTGGCGCAGGACGCCCTCGCCCGTGATCGCCGCGGCCAGCGCCCGCGTGGTGGGCACGCCGAGCGCGTGCATCGCCTCGCTCACGAGGTACTCCCGGATCACCGGCCCGAGCGCGGCCCGCCCGTCGCCCCCGCGCGAGTATGGCGTGCGGCCCGCACCCTTGAGCTGCACGTCCCAGCGGCGGCCGTCGGGGGCCACGTGCTCGCCGAGGAGCACGGCCCGCCCGTCGCCGAGCTGCGGCACCCAGCCGCCGAACTGGTGCCCGGCATAGAGCTGGGCCAGTGGCTCCGCCCCCTCGGGCACCCGGTTGCCGGCCAGCACGTCGGCCATGCCGCCCAGCTCCTCGGGGTCGAGCCCCATCTCCCGCGCAAGCCGGCCGTTCACCGCGATCAGCGTCGGCTCCGCGACGGGGGCCGGGGGCTGGCGCGTGTAGAGGCGCTCGGGCAGCCGGGCGTAGCTGTTGTCGAAGGCGAACATCCCCGGGAGGTAGGCGCGGCCCCCCGGTCGGGCAACGGGCGCTTGCTCCGGCGTCGGGGCCGTGGGATGGGAGGCCGCCAACCGAACCGCTCCGGGAGACCGCTCATGGAGATTCGCGAGGCCCTCACCTTCGACGACGTGCTGCTCGTTCCCGCCGAGAGCCGCGTCCTGCCCGGGCAGGCCGACACCCGGACGCGCGTCACCGGCCGCATCGCGCTGAACATCCCGCTGCTGTCCTCGGCCATGGACACCGTCACCGAGTCGCGCATGGCCATCGCCATGGCCCAGGCCGGCGGGATGGGGGTGATCCACCGCAACCTCGACGTGGAGGCGCAGTCCCGCGAGGTGCGGCGGGTGAAGCGCTTCGAATCGGGCGTCGTCTACAATCCGGTGACGCTGCGGCCGGACCAGACCCTCGCCGACGCGCGGGCCCTCGCCGAGCGCTACAACGTCACCGGCTTCCCTGTCGTCGACGAGGCGCGCCGGGTCGTGGGCATCGTGACGAACCGCGACATGCGCTTCGCCACCGACGACGCGACGCCCGTCCACGCGATGATGACGGCCGACGACCTCGCCCTCCTGCGGGAGCCCGTGGACACCGCCGAGGCGCGCTCGCTGATGCACGCCCGCCGGATCGAGAAGCTGCTCGTGGTGAACGCGGACGGCCGGCTCACCGGGCTGCTCACCATCAAGGACCTCGAGCAGGCGGTGCTCAACCCGCAGGCGTGCAAGGACGGCCTCGGCCGGCTCCGCGTCGCCGCGGCCACCACGGTGGGCGACGCCGGGTTCGAGCGGTCCGAGGCGCTGGTGGACGCCGGCTGCGACCTGATCGTCGTGGACACCGCGCACGGCCATTCCGAGGGGGTGGGCGTCGCCGTGGACCGCATCAAGCGGCTGTCGAACGACGTCCAGGTGGTCGCCGGCAACGTGGCGACGGCCGAGGGGACGCGGGCGCTGATCGACGCGGGCGCGGATGCGGTGAAGGTCGGGATCGGTCCGGGCTCGATCTGCACGACGCGGATCGTGGCGGGCGTGGGCGTCCCGCAGCTCACCGCCATCCTCGACGCGGCCGGCGCGGCGGGGGACGTGCCGGTGATCGCCGACGGGGGCATCAAGTTCTCGGGCGACTTCGCCAAGGCCATCGCCGCGGGGGCCTCCTGCGCGATGGTGGGCTCGCTGATCGCGGGCACCGACGAGAGCCCCGGCGAGGTGATCCTGTACCAGGGGCGCTCCTTCAAGGCGTATCGCGGCATGGGCTCGCTCGGCGCGATGGCGCGGGGGTCGGCCGACCGCTACTTCCAGAAGGACGCCGCGTCCGACAAGCTCGTGCCCGAGGGGATCGAGGGGCAGGTGCCCTACAAGGGCTCCGCCTCCGCGGTGGTCCATCAGCTCGTGGGCGGGCTCCGGGCGGCGATGGGCTACACCGGCTGCGCCACCGTGAACGAGATGCGAGGCCGCGCGCGCTTCGTCCGCATCACGGGCGCGGGCCTGCGCGAGAGCCATGTCCACGACGTGACCATCACGCGGGAGAGCCCAAACTACCGGACCTGAGCGTGCCCGGTCCCGCCCGACGTCGCGCCGACGGGCCCGCGCGCTCCGGCGGGTGGGCGCGGCCGGCACGGGGCCCGGCGGCGCCTCGCAGATGTCCCTGCCGCCCGGTGGGGCGGACGAGGCTCCCTGCGACGGCGCTCATCGATCCGCCCGGCGCGCCTCCTCCAGCTCCTCGCGCTCCTCTTCCCTGACCTCGCGCGCCTCGCGCTGCGCGTCGCGGTGGGCACCCGCCTCGTCGGCGCGACGGCCCGAGATCTCGTCGAGCCGCTCGGACTGCCCGTAGAGGATCAGGACGTCGCCCGGCTCGGCGCGGAAGCTGCGCCGGGGCCCGCCCAGATACCCGCCCGCGCCCCGTTCCACCCCCAGGACCAGCACGTTCTCCTCGCGCAGTCCGAGCCCGCCCAGCGTGTCGGCCGCGAGGTAGGAACCCTCGAGCACCTCGGCCTCGATCACCCGCCAGTCCTCGCGCAGGTGCAGGAGGCCGGCATAGTCGTGCAGGTCGAACGCCGCCGTCCGGTGGAGCCACCGCTCGATGATCGGGCGGCTCAGCCGGTCGAGGCGCTCGGACCGGCCGGCCCAGACGATGAGGCCCAGCCCCCCGGCGAGGAGGAGGAGCTTCTGCCAGGTCGTCGCCCCGTCGCCGACGAGGCCCAGCATCAGGGTCGAGATGGCGGTCACGATGCCGGCCGATCCGGCCCGGATCAGCCATGCGAGGATGCGGCGGCGGGCGGGGCCGTTCACGACGCTCTCGGATTCCGTGGTCGTGAAGCCCGCTCCGGAGAAGGCCGAGAGCGCCTGGAAGCGGGAGACCTCGTCCGACAGGCCGGTCATGGTCAGGGCGATGGCCCCGATCCGGACGATCAGGAAGCTCAGCGAGATGACGAGCAGCAGGGAGAGGATGGCGAACATGGCGGCTCCTTGGTGAGGGAACGGGCCAGGCGCGTCCCGGTTGCCGCCGGATCCGGAAGCCTCCGCGGAAGCTCGCTCGGGGCCCCGAAGGGCCCCGCCGGGGCCGATGCCTCAGCGGGGGGCGTCGTCGTCGAGCAGGATGCGGGCCGCGTCGCCCTCGAGGTCGTCGTACTGGCCGCGCTTCAGCGTCCAGATGCAGGCCATCAGGCCGCAGAAGCCGAGGAACAGCGAGACGGGGATGAGGATCACGAGGATGTTCATGCGCGGGTCTCCCGGTTGCCGATCCCGGCGCGGCCCAGCTCCGGCCGGACGGCGTTGAGCACGACGAGGATCGAGGAGGTGGACATGGCCAGCGCGGCGAGGAGCGGCGAGGCGAGCCCCGCCAGCGCCACGGGCACCGAGACGGCGTTGTAGCCGGCCGCGAGGCCGAAATTCTGGAGCATCCGGTTGCGGGCGATGCGGGCGGTCCTGAGCGCGCCCGGGATCACCGAGAGGTCGCCCCCGAGAAGCACCCCGTCGGCGGCGGCGCGCGCAGCGTCGAGCGCGGTGGCCGGGGCGATCGAGACGTGGGCGAGCGAGAGGGCGTGGGCGTCGTTGAGCCCGTCGCCGACCATGAGCGCCTTGCGCCCGTCGGCGGCCCAGTCCCGGATCGCCTGTGCCTTCTCCTCCGGGCTCATGCCCCCCTGCCAGTCGGTGATGCCGAGCTCCTCGGCGACGCGGGCCACCTGCGCCGGACGGTCGCCCGACAGGAGGCGCACCGGAAGGCCCGCGCGCTGCGCCTCCGCGACGAGGGCCCGGGCGCCGGGCCGGAGCGTCTCCTCGATGGCGAGCGGGACGGGATCGCGCCCGGGGAGGCCGAGCTCCGTGCCCGAGGGGCCGCGGCCCAGCCTCACTGGGGCACCGTTCCACGAGGCTTCCACGCCGTCGCCCTGGGTCTCGCGGATGTCCGTGAGCGCGGCGGGGGCATGGCCCTCGAGCGCGCCCGCGACGGACCGGGCCACCGGATGGTCGCTCGACCGGGCGAGGGCGAGGGCGACGGAGGCGGCCTCGTCGTCGAGGTCGGGGAGCCGGAGCAGGCCGGTGGTGAGCGTGCCGGTCTTGTCGAGCAGGATCGAGTCGACCTCGGCCAGCCGCTCCAGCGCGGTGCCCGACTTGAGCAGCAGGCCGCGGCGGAACAGGCGGCCGGTCGAGGAGACGGAGACCGCCGGCACCGCGAGGCCGAGGGC
>CAZWWR010000148.1:0-6133 GCA_964637265.1 uncultured Jannaschia sp. | reverse complement strand
CAGGGCGCCGCCGCGCCCGGGGTTGGCGCAGTCCGCGCTCCGTCTCGTGCCGCTCCCCGGGAGGGAAGGACGGGCAACCGGCGGGGCGCCTCCGCCTCCGCGCCCCGTCGCCGTTCCTCCGTACGAAACGGCGCTCACCCGTCCGCCCCGCGGGGTCGACGCGCCTTGCGCGGGCACCGTTCGCCGGACGCAAGCCCCCGGCGTGAGCCGACCGGCTCCCGCCGAGCCGGTTCCCAGCCCCGCCGGTATCCCGGTCCCGCAACGGTACAGCCGCCCACGACCCCCCTCCCGGACACCCCCATCCGCGGCCCCCCGGGGGCCCCGCCGATCCACCGCGTCCGGCCCTCAGCCTCCGGTGTCGTGCTGCACGCCATGGAACCCCTCTATGCACTTCAGCTCAAAGAGGTGCGCCGAGACCCCCCGGAACTGCGCCTCGGCCGGTC
This sequence comes from uncultured Jannaschia sp., assembly GCA_964637265.1. GTDB lineage: Bacteria > Pseudomonadota > Alphaproteobacteria > Rhodobacterales > Rhodobacteraceae > Jannaschia. The sequence continues at coordinate 5,690 of CAZWWR010000148.1, read as the reverse complement.
CAAAGCGATGGCCGCCCTTCGCGTTGCGCGCGCAGGCGGGCGAGGCGCGCCTCCTCGCGGAGGTCGACGACGAGCAGCCGGTGGTCCGCGCCCCGCCCTTGAAGAGCCCGCGCATCGAGTCGCGCGACCGGGCCGTGTCCGTGTGGAGGTCGAGCGCGACGGAGACGCCCGCCCGAAGGAGCGCCGGTGCGTGCGGCCCGGCGCCGGCCTGCAGCCGGCGGAAGAGGAGGGCGAAATCCTGCACCGTCGCCATCTCGTCCCCGTGGAGCGCGTGCAGCCGGGCGTCCTCCGAGACCGGCACCGTCCCCGGCCCCGCCGCGAGGCGGGCGGCGAGCGCCGACCTGCCCGAGGCAATCCGGCCGCACGGCATGCGCGGCACGGGCGCGGCCCGTGGAGGGCCGCCCCTGTCGGAGCCATGGGCTTCCGGGGAGTCGCGTCGCGGACATGCCGGGCCCCCCCGGTGGGCGGGGCCGCATCGGACGATACCGCCGACCCGACCCGTCCGACGAGCCGTGCCCAGAGGGAAGGCCGGTCCGGGAGGGCGAGTCCGCCGCCGAGGCCGCGACCGTCGGACGGCCGCCCTCGGCTGTTCCATCCATCTCTCCCCGGCCGTCCGGAGGCGTCCCACCCGGAGGCCCGCCCGCGCGCTACCCGAAACCCTGGGCCGCGCAGACCCCCTCGCAATGATCCGAAACCCTGCGCATCCGGAGCCGGGCAAGAAACGACCCCTCCCCGAACGCACCACCATCGTCGCGGCACCGGCCCGACGCCCCCCCCACAGCACCGTTGCGCGTACCCCCAACGCCACCACACCCAGCCGCCCGCCCCATGCCGCAGCCTGTCTTACCGGCACCCGCCCGACGCGCGGCTCCGCTGGACTCCCCCGACCGGCGGGGTAGGGTGGCTGGGCAGTTCCCTGTGCAGACGGAGGCCGGTCGGGCGCCCAGTGACGGTCAATGCGGGAACCCGGGCCTGCGTCGCGGCCGTGGCGCTCCTCCTCTCCGGATGCGGGGACGCGGCGGACGATGCCGGCGAGGCCTATCGCGTCGATTTCGGCGCCGCCCCCGACCCGGGCAGCTATGCCGGCGAGGTCGATTTCCGCGTGGCCGGCACGCTCAGGGCGGAAGGCCGGGAGATCCCGATCGAGCTGCTCGCCGGCCTCGCCCCGGAGGCCGGGACCCGCCTGGGCGTCAACGCCTTCGTCGATATGCGCCACCTCCAGCAGGCCCTGCCGGACCTCCTCACGCGCCCGGTCGAGGCGTCCTGCGGCCTGGGCCTCGACCTGCGGTTCGACGGTGCGGAGGCGCAGGCGGCCGAGGTCCGGGCGCGCGCCAGCGTCGACGCCCGCGTCTACCGCTGCGCGCGGCGCGGCACCGAGCAGGAGCGGCGCGGCATCCGGTTCCTCACCCAGACGATCGACGTCGAGGCCACGCTCGGCACCGCCCTCGTGGACGACTGCATCGAGTTCCGCCTCGCGGAGCTGGAGCTGGAGCCCAAGGGCCTGATCGGCCGTCTGGCGACGCTCTTCGGCGTGACGGAACGCGCCCGCGCGGCCATCCTGGCGCGGGTGGGCGAGACCCTGCGGGAGAACCGCATCTGCCCGGACTTCCCCCCGGGGATCGCGCTGTTCGATCCGCGCTTCTCGACCCTCGCGCTGCGGGAGATCGGCGAGGGCGGCATGGGCGCGGCCCTCGCCGGGTCCATCGACCTGAGCGCCGAGAAACTCGTCGAGCTGCTCAAGCTGGCAGACGCGCGCGGTGCCCGGCCCGCCTTCGTGTCCTCCCCCACCTCCGCGGGCGTCGGACGGGCCGCCTTCCGGATCGACCACACGATCGAGCTTCGCGGCGCCGATGTCGACGTGGGTCTCGGCATAAGGCTGGCCGCGCAGGGGGCCGACCGGATCGGGATCGAGACCCTGCTCGACCTGCAGGACCTCCAGGCCCGCCTGCCCGAGATCGCCGCCGGAGAGGTCCTCGTCGACAATTGCGGAGGCCGGGTCACCCTCGTCTCGCTCGAGGCGGACGGCCGCGGGTCGGACGTGATCGCGAGGGGCACGCTCGACGTGGAGAGGTTCGCCTGCGAGCGGACGGGTCCGGGGACGTGGGCGCGCGGCGATCTCCAGTCGGCCGAGCAGGTGGGCGTGCGGGCGGAGCTCTCGGCCGATCTCGTGGACGGCTGCGTCGTCTTCCGCGTGATCGACCTGCGGCGCGATCCGCCGGGCAGCTTCCGCCGGATCGACACCGGGAGCGGCCGGATGGAAGCGGCGCGCGCGCTGTTGCTGGAGGCGGCGGGGCTGATCCTGGAGGAGACGCCGTTCTGCCCGAACCTGCCGGAGGAGCTCGCCGTGCTCGATCCGCGCTTCGACCGGGGCGCCCCGCAGGAGATCGGCACGGGCGGCACCGGTGTCGCGCTCGACGGCTCGATCGACGTGAGCCCCGCCACGCTCGTGGAACTCCTGCGCATCCTGCAGGGGCGCGGCCTGCTGCCGCCCCCGGCCTGACCGCGCCGCGCGAGGCGGCATCGTCCGCGCCCTCGGAGGCCCCGGCCGCGCCTGCGGGATCTCATCGCGCGTTGGAGGGCTCCGCACGACCGAGGCGCTTCGCCCGGAGCGGCAGCGAACGCGTCGGCCGCCACGGCGTCCAGCAGGCCGGGCCAGGGCCGCACCCCGAAGGCGCCGCGGCGGGGAACGGACGGGCCCGGCGGGCGGATCACTCGACGGGCTCGTCAGCGGCACTCCCTCTCCGCAAGGACCCGAGGGGCAGCAACCGCGCCGTGCGGACGCCCGAACGCTCCGTTCCGCCGGAGGCGGACCGTCGGGTCGACGGGCGGGCGCGCCCGAAGGGCGGCTTCGCGCGGGAGTGTCCCGTGTATGTCTCGGGCATGGCCCGCCCGGCACGTCCCTCGCGGCGCTGGTTTCTCACCAGACGATGGCACGGCCGGTCTCAGCCAGCCGATAGGCCGCGCTCGTGCCGCGCACCCACGGGACCCTAGCCTCCCGGTCGGGTCACCATCCCCCTCCGGCCGCTGGCGTCGCCAAGCCCGCGGCGGGCCGGCCCGGCTTCGCTCGGGGACGCACACACCGGCCAAGCGCCCCCCGGAGCACGACCGTTTCAGGGCCCGTCTTGACGGAGACCTCTGCGGCGGATCGGCCGACGAGGCGGCCGCCCGCCGCGGTCGCGTCCGGCGTCCGGCGCGGCGACCGTCAGAAGAAGTCCGGCGCCTGCCGGCCATGCGCCTCCCAGAGGGCGCCCCGGCTCTCCGCGACGAAGGCGGACAGCTTGCGGCGGTCCCGGTCCCCGTGGGCCGCCGCCATGTCGAGCGCCGTCTTGACGGTCTTGGACCCCGGGACGAGGTCGAGCGCGACGCCCTCGAGGAGCTTCACCGACACGTCGCGCAGCCCGCGGTCGCCCACGGCCGCCCGCATGGCCGTCCGGCCGAACTCCCGCACGACCGCGTTCAGCTCCCCGACGACGTCCTCCCGCTCGCGGTTGTCCATCGCGGTCACCTCCGCCCGGGCCCATCGCCGGAAGCTCTCCACGAAGTCGTGCCCCCGGAGCTCCTCCAGCACGGGATGGTACGGCCCCTCCGGCCCCGTCAGCTCGTAGATGCTGGCGATGGTCAGCACCCGCTCGACCAGCGCGATGGCGCGGTCCTCCGGATCGTCGCGCAGCCAGGCGTGATCCTCCGGGAACGCCATCTGCCGGGTCAGGCGGTTGAGCACGAGGGACATCGGCCGGTCGAGCCCGTCCAGGGTCAGCAGATCGCGCAGGAGGTTGTCGCTCGACGGGTTTCCCGCCGCGTTCGACCCGAGGAACGGCGCGCCGCGCGAATGATTGTCCGGGTGGCCCGAGCCGTAGTAGCGCTCCATGAAGGCGCCGAAGCCACCGGGGCCGATGTCGTTCAGGGAGGGCCCGGGCCCGCCGTCCCGGACGGCCTCCCGGATGGCCTCGTCGTCGAGCCGCACGGGCCAGTCCGCCTCGCTGGCGAAGCGCACGTAGGGCAGGCCCCGCATGGAGGCGGGGCAGAGGCCGGGATAGGGGAACCAGATCTCGTCGTAGAGCACGAGCAGGCCGGTCACGCCGACGAGGACGGGGCTCGGGAAGCCGTCCTGCGGCCCGCCATCCTCCGCGGGGTGCCGGTAGTCGTAGCCGACCGGGGACGACAATCCGACATAGGCGCGGTACACGATCTCCCCCCGCTCGCGGCGGCCAAGGCCCAGGCCGGGCAGCCTAGTCCGGGCGGGGCGGCCCGCTCAAGCTCCGCCGCGCGGCCCGCCCGGCCCCGACCCGGCCGAACGAACCTGCGACACGCTCAGCGGCAGACCCGCTCCGCGGTGTCCGCGAAGGCGCGGTAGCGGGGCCAGAAGGCCTCGTCGCGGGGGCGGTCGGACTGGCGCACCACCTGCGCCTCGTGGGGGTCGCGGAAGAACCGCACCGCGCGCCGCTGCTCCCCGCGCGAGAGCGTCCGGTCCGCCACGTACTGCACGCAGCCGCACAGCGGCACGCTCGCCCGCGGCCGGTCCGCCTCCATGCACGCCCTCAGGATCGGGCCCTCCGCGAAGGCCGCCTGGGGGCCGTCGCTCCCCCCTCCGCCGCAGCCCGCCAGCACCGCCAGGACGGCCAGCCCGGCCGCCCCCTTCAGGATCACACCGCTCATCGCTCCACCTCATACGCACGGCGCTGTTCCCGCGCCTGTTCCGCCGCGCGCACCATGCCGCGAAGGGGTCCGCCCTGTCCATCCGCCGCGGCCGGGGCGGGGCCGGAGCGTGCCCCCGCGGCCCGCCCGCGCGCCCCCTTCCCCCGGTGCCGCGGCGGGGATATCTGCCACGCGACCCCTCAGACGCAGGCCGCCTCCCATGCCAGACGACACCGCGCGTACCGACCTGTCCCACATCCGCAACTTCTCGATCGTGGCCCATATCGACCACGGCAAGTCCACCCTCGCCGACCGCCTGATCCAGGAGACGGGCACCGTCGAGGACCGCGAGATGAAGGAGCAGCTCCTCGACGCGATGGACATCGAGCGCGAGCGGGGCATCACCATCAAGGCCAACACCGTCCGCCTCCACTACCGGGCCCGCGATGGCGAGACCTACGTGCTCAACCTCATCGACACGCCCGGCCACGTGGACTTCGCCTACGAGGTCTCCCGCTCCATGCGCGCCGTCGAGGGCTCGCTCCTCGTGGTCGACAGCACCCAGGGCGTGGAGGCCCAGACGCTCGCCAACGTCTACCAAGCCATCGACGCCGACCACGAGATCGTCCCCGTCCTCAACAAGATCGACCTGCCCGCCTCCGAGCCCGAGCGCGTGGCCGAGCAGATCGAGGACGTGATCGGCCTCGACGCCACCGACGCGCTGCTCGTCTCCGCCAAGACGGGCCAGGGCATCCGCGACACGCTCGAGGCCATCGTCCACAAGCTCCCCCCGCCCGCGGGCACCGAGGACGCGCCGCTCAAGGCCATGCTCGTCGACAGCTGGTACGACCAGTATCTCGGCGTCGTCGTGCTCGTCCGCGTCATCGACGGGCGCCTGCGCAAGGGCGACCGCATCAAGATGATGCAGAACGGCTCCACCCACCACGTCGACCGCTTGGGCGTCTTCCGCCCCAGGATGCTCGACGTCCCCTCGCTGGGCCCCGGCGAGATCGGCTTCCTCACCGCCTCCATCAAGGAGGTGCGCGACACCCGCG
>CAZWWR010000147.1:0-6171 GCA_964637265.1 uncultured Jannaschia sp. | reverse complement strand
CGCTGCCCGGCCTCGCCGCGATCGCGCTGGCCGCGCTTCTCCCGGCCGCGTCCCCCGGCGGCGAGGGCGGGGGCGGCGACGGCCTCTGGGAGGCGTGGAGCCCCGCACGCCTCGCCGCGCGGGGCGAGGGCGAGGTCGTGCTCGTGGACGTCACCGCCGACTGGTGCCTCACCTGCCAGGCCAACAAGCGCCTCGTCCTCGACGGGCAGGAGGTGTCCGCCGCCCTCGCCGCGCCCGGCGTCACGCCCCTCGTGGCCGACTGGACGCGCCCCGACCCCGACATCGCCGCCTACCTCGCCGCCCACGGCCGCTACGGCATCCCCTTCAACGCCGTCTACGGGCCCGGCGCGCCAGAGGGCATCGTCCTGCCCGAGCTGCTGACCGAGCGGGCGGTGCTCGACGCGCTCGACCGCGCCGCCGGACGGGCGATGGCGGCCGACTGACCGGGCCGACTGCTGCGATGGGACTTCATTCGCCAGGTCGGAGCGGCGACGTCCATGCGCGGGGCGGGACGGGAGGGTGGGATGGCTGTTAGGACCGATAAACCCCGGATCGCCAATGACGCTGTGTGCCGGGCTCCCCCGGGACGGAATGGTGGGAAGTCATCCCCGCCCCGCCATCGCAGGACCGGCCCCGTTTCGCGCGAGGCGAACCGTCGGTTCGACGGGCCGGCGCCTCTGCAAGCGTAACTCCGCACGGCGAGTGCGTCTGGACGTGTCAGGCATGAACCTCGCGGAGTTCCGTTTCAGGCACCGCCCCCCAGTCCGGCGCCCGCACCGCTGATCGTCGAGGGCGGCAGGACCCCGGGGTCCGTCGGGCGCGCGAGGATCGTTCGCGTGAAGGACGGACTACCCGATGAAACCAGACCGCCAGCCGGACGCCCCCAAACCCTCGATGTCGCGCGAACCGCCCGCCGGCCCTACCGGCGCCGCGCCCCCTTGTCCTCGCCGTCGGGAGAGAGGGCGAAGGCGATGGCCATCGCGGCCGGGGTGAAGGCGCTGAGCAGGCCGATCCACAGGATCCAGACGGCGAGGCTTCCGCCGTCGACCGTGCGGGACAGCCGGCCGATCTCCATCACGTCGAACCAGAGCATGCCCACGACCGAGGCCGTCGCCAGCACGATTCCGGCGGCGAGGCTGTCGAGCATGAGATGGATGGCGCGGTGGGACATGACGACGCAGGTAGCGGCCCCGCCCGGCTCGGAAAGAGCCGGCGTCGAAGATTCCCGATGCCGGAACCTATCGCCCGAACCGGCGTTCCTGCGGCCCGGCGCCCCTCGGTCCGCGCCCCTGCCCAGGGAAGCGGCAGGAACCCGGCGATCGGCGTCGGACCGAGCACCCGGCGTCGCGGATGCTGCCCGCGCTGCCGCCCGGAGCCTCGCGGAACCCCCGACTGACGACCGCGCCGCCGGACCAGCTTGAGCCGGCGTCGGGCCGGGCGCGGGATGCCCTGCCGACCGCTCCGCCCGGCGCCGCGCTAGCCGAACACCCGGCCGAGCGCGCCGTCCACGGCCTCCGCGATCGCGTCGATGTCGTCCTCCCGCGCGATCAGCGCCGGCGCGAACAGGAGCGTGTTGTTGTAGCCCGGCAGCGAGCGGTTCGACGCGCCCACGATCACCCCCTGCGCCATGCAGTCGGCGACCACCGCCTGCACCATCTTCTCGGGCGCCGGCTCCCGCGTCTCCCGGTCGGCCACGAGCTCGGCCCCGCAGAACAGCCCCTTGCCCCGCACGTCGCCCACGCAGGCGTGCCGCTCCATCAGCCCGCGCAGGTTGCCGAGCAGGCGCTCGCCCATCCGGGCGGAGTTCCCGAGCAGCCCCTCGCGCTCGATGATCGCCATGTTCTCCAGCGCCGCCGCCGGCCCGCCCGTGCAGCCGCCGAACGTGCTCACGTCGCGGAAGTAGTGGAGCGGGTCGTCGGGGGCGTCCTTGAACCGCTCGAACACCTCCTCGGTGGTCACCATGCAGGCGATCGCCGCGTAGCCCGAGGCCACGCCCTTCGCCATCGTCACGAAGTCCGGCCGGATGCCGTAATGCGCGTAGCCGAACCAGCGCCCCGTGCGCCCGATCCCGCACACCACCTCGTCGAGATGGAGCAGCACCTCGTGGCGGCGGCAGATGTCCTGCACCTTCTCCCAGTAGCCCGCCGGCGGCACGATGATGCCGCCGCCTGCCGTGATCGGCTCGAGGCACAGCGCGCCGACCGTGTCGGGCCCCTCGCGCAGGATCACCTCCTCGATGGCGTCGGCCGCCCGCTCGCCGTAGTTCTCGCACTCCCACTGCGCGCGGTACTCGAGGCAGTGCGGGACGGGCACGAAGCCCGCCGGGAAGGGGCCGTACTGCGCGTTCCGCTGCGGCTGCCCGCCCGCGGCGAGGCAGGCCAGCGAGGTGCCGTGGTAGTCCCGCTCGCGGTAGAGGATCTTCCACTTCCGGCCCTTGTGGTGGCGGTGCGAGATCTGGCGCACCATCTTGAACGCCTTCTCGTTCGCCTCCGTGCCGGAGTTCACGTAGTAGACGCGGGAGAGCCCCGGCATCTTCGCGATCAGCGCCTCCGCGAACCGCGCGCCCGGGATGCTGCCGGCCGTCTGCGCGAAGTAGTTCATCTTGAGGAGCTGCGCGGCCATCGCGTCCACGATCTCCTGCCGCCCGTAGCCCACGTTCACCGTCCACACGCCGCCCGACACGGCGTCGAGATGCTCCTTGCCGTGCTGGTCCCAGACCCGCATGCCGCGGCCCTCGACGATGATCCGGGGGTCGGTCGTCTCCAGCGGCTTGTGGGGCAGGAGGTGGTGCCAGACATGGGCCCGGTCCGCCTCGACCACGCCCGAGATGTCGTTGGGGTTGTAGTCCTTCATGGCCCGCGCCTCCCGCTGCTCGCGGGTCAGTCTAGCGCCCGGCGGGGGCGCGCGGAAGGAGGGGCCGCGCAAGGCGCCGGCCGGCCGGCCGGACGCGCCGACGGGGGACAGGGCGGAGGCCGGCGTCCTCGCGCGGTCCGGCGGGTGCTCCGAGCAGAACCCCAGTCCGGTGACTCGCAGCGCCAAACCGTTTCAGCGGCAAGCCAGGGACGGCGCTCCGATGGAGGTGCGGCACGCTTCGTGCCTGCCGCATCCGCGCGACCCGTACGCGCGGATGCACCGCTGAAGGAGCGCGGGTCCGGCGAACCAGGCGAGTGTGTCGCTGGCAGGGCGGGGCTGACGGTCCTGTCGGGCGTCCGCACCCGTCGGGATCGGCCCCCTGACAGCAGGATGGCGCCGCTCAGCTCCGGTCGGGTGTGATGAACGGACAGCCGCCCGGTCCGGGGCGATGCCCACGGCCCCGCTGGCCCTTGCGCGCGAACCGGCATCGCGACGACGCGCCGGTGGCTGACGCTCCCGCAGGCGGCGGCGCCCCCCGATAGACACGGAAGTGCCGCCCGGGAGGCCGCACGTCGCGCCTCAGGCGAGCCGGTCGACGCCCACCTCGAGCCCCCAGACGAGCGCCGCGAAGGCCAGCACGCCGAGCAGGAGCGCCCCGAAGCGCGAGTCCCGCTCCTTCGGCAGCTCCTCCTTCAGCACGTTGAGGATGACCCCGCCGCCGAGGATGGCGATCACCACGGCGAGCGAGACCTCGGGGATCTCGGTGACGGTGCCGAGGCCCCAGCCCAGCAGCACCGCTCCCGACAGCAGCCACCGCCCCAGGGCGAGGTAGCCGTCCCGGAACGCCTCGATCAGCCCGAAATCCGTCACCATCAGGTGCAGCGCCATGGCGATGGCGAAGATCGCCAGCTCTACGACGGCGGAGGCGTCCGTCTCCAGCGGCACGCGGTCGACGAGCAGGTAGCCCGTGACGACGTTGTAGACCGCGAAGGAGGCGAGGTGGACGTAGTAGACCCCGGGCCGGTCGTCCTCGTCCGTCTCGCTGCGGCGCATCGCGTCGCGCTGGACCATCCGCTCGATGCCGTAGAAGCCCACCAGCGCCGCCAGCGCCACGCCCCAGATGCCGAATCCGCCGAAGGCGTGGTGCCCGGCCTCCTCCTCCAGCGTGTGCTGCCCGTGCGCGATCTCGGGCAGGAGGTGGAGGAACACGTAGGCGATCGAGGCGCCCCCCGCGAAGGAGAGCCAACGCGAACGGGGCGCGTTCGACAGCCAGCCCAGGCGCGGGGTGATGAAGTGCACGGCGACGAGCGCCAGCGCGGCGAGGAGGGGAAGGACGGCCGGCATGCCGGGCCAACGGGCGGAAGGCCGCGATGTTCCGACGCGGAGGGGGACGGCCCGTCCTCCGGCACGCCCGGCCCCCGGGCGCACGGCCCGCTCCCGCGTCGGGGCGGCCCGTCCGGCCTCGCTCGAAACCGGGGGGCGCGACCGCATGGCAGCTCCGCTCCGGGATGCTGCCCCCGCCTCCCGAGAGGGGCAGGCGGATGCCCGGGGGTCGCTCGATGAGCGCGTCGGTCATGCCGATCGGAAGCACCTGCCGGATCGCCTACGTCCCCGCACGCGCCCGGTTCCCGCCGCCTCGCCCGTTCGCGCTCGACCGCACCGCCGGACGATTCCGCGACACCCGCCGGGCTCCACCGCGCGTGCCGCTGCGTGTGAACCGATGCATCGCGACGGCGAATCTCCCGGGCGCCGGACCCGCGCCGAAGGTCCGGCGCTCAAGTCCACCGCAGCGTTCCGGCCAGAGCGGGCCTCCGGTGGGGGCATCTTCCCATCCGTGAAGGTGCCCCCACGGGCTCCTCGGGACAGACCGCTCCACGCTGGGTTTGTCCGTCGGCGCCGTCGCGCCGGGCGCCACGCCCGAATGCGGCGCGCTTGCGGCCTCAGGCCGCCGCCGGGCTCCGCCGGAGCCAGAGCAGAGCCCCGCCCGCGAGGACGAGGAAGGGCACCATGGCGAGGTTGACATGCGCCCAGCCCACCGCCGCCTCCGGCTCAACGTTCATCAGCCCGCCCGAGGCGAGCGAGCCGACGGTGACGCAGCCGAACACGACGAAGTCGTTCATGCCCTGCACGGTGCCCCGCTCCTCGGGGGCGTGCGCGGCCGTGAGCATCGCGGTCGCCCCGATGAAGCCGAAGTTCCAGCCGATCCCGAGCAGCACCAGCGCGCCGAAGAAGTTGCCCAGATCCACCCCCGCGAGCGCCACGACGCCGCCGAGCGCCAGCGCGGCGAGCCCCGTCATCACCACGCGCTGCGCGCCCCAGCGGGCGATCAGGTGGCCGGTGAAGAAGGAGGGCGCGAACATCGCGATCACGTGCGCCGAGACCACGTCCGCCGCGTCCCCCGTGCCGAAGCCGCAGCCCACCACCGCGAGCGGCGTCGAGGTCATCACGAGGTTCATGAGCGCGTAGGACACCGCCCCGCAGATCATCGCCACCGCGATGCGCGGATCGCGCAGCAGCTCCCCCCGGCTCCGGCCCCGCGCGGCCCCCGGCGCGGGCGGCGCCGGGGGCGGGATGTCGAGCAGCAGGAAGAGGAGCGCGCCCGCGACGTTGAGCACGGCCACGGCGAGGTACACCCCGAGGAACGGCACGAAGGCCGCGTCCGCCGTGAACTTCACGAGCTGCGGCCCGATCAGCGCCGAGAGGAGCCCCCCCGCCATGACGTAGGAGATGGCCTTGGGCCGGAACGCCTCGGACGCGGTGTCGGTGGCCGCGAAGCGGTAGAAGCCCTGCGCCGACATGTAGATGCCGGTGAGGTAGGAGCCCGCGAGGAACAGCCCGAAGGAGCCGGCATGCAGCCCCCAGGCGGAGACGAGCGCGCCCGCCGCACCGCCCGCCGCGCCGACGAAGAAGCCCGCCCGCCGGCCGAAGCGCTGCATCAGCGGCGAGATCCAGGGCGCCGTGGTCATCGAGCCGAACACGATCAGGCTGATCGGCATCGTCGCCAGCAGCGGCGTCGGCGCGAGCATCAGCCCGGCGAGCCCGCCGACCACGAAGATCATCGGCATCTGGCTGCCGAGGATCGCCTGCGCGCCGACCAGCACCGCCACGTTGCGGCGGGCGCGGGCGTCCGATGGGGACGGGGCGTCGGCGAGGGCGGTCATGCCGCGGGCTTAGGCGGTTTGCCCCGTTTCGTCCATCGCGCCGGCCGGGGCGGGCCCCCGCTGCGTGGATCGGTCGCTGCGGCCCCGAAACGCCCCGAAGGCCCGTCGCCGGGCGCCTCCCCGGCCCGCACCCGCCCGCCCCGGGACCGGAGCCATG
>CAZWWR010000146.1:0-6201 GCA_964637265.1 uncultured Jannaschia sp. | reverse complement strand
CCCCCCGCCCCCGGCCTCAGCCGGTCTCCGCCAGCCGCACCTCGCCCGCCCGGTGGCAGGCCGCGCGGCCGGTGCCGAACGGCTCCAGCGGGGGCTCCTCGCGGCGGCAGCGGTCCACGGCGAGCGGGCAGCGGGGGTGGAACACGCAGCCAGAGGGCGGGTCGATCGGATCGGGGATCTCGCCCTGGGGCGGCACCGCCTCGCGCCCGAAGGCGTCGAGCCGGGGTGCCGCGTCGATCAGCATGGCCGAGTAGGGATGGGCTGGGCGCGTGAAGAGGGCCGAGGGCTCCGCCTCCTCGACCAGCCGCCCGAGATAGAGCACGCCGATGCGGTCCGCCATGTGCCGCACCACCGTCAGGTCGTGCGAGATGAACAGGTAGGTCAGCCCCATTCGCTCGCGCAGGTCGGTCATCAGGTTGAGGACTTGCGCCTGCACGCTGACGTCGAGCGCCGAAGTCGGCTCGTCGCAGACGATGAGGCGCGGCTCGGAGGCCAGCGCGCGGGCTACGCAGATGCGCTGCCGCTGGCCGCCCGAGAACTCGTGGGGGTACTTGCCCGCGTCCTCCGCCGCGAGCCCCACCTGCTCGAGCAGGCGCTCCGCCAGCCCCTCCGCGTCGCCGCCGCGGGCCACCACCGGCTCGGCGATGATGTCGCGCACCCGCCAGCGCGGGTTGAGCGAGGCGTAGGGGTCCTGGAAGATCATCTGGACGTCCGCGCGGACCCGCTCGACCGCCGCGGCATCGGCGCCGAAGAGGTCGACGCCGTCGATCCGGATCTCCCCCTCCGAGGGGTCGAGGAGGCCGACCACCATCTTGCCGATCGTCGACTTGCCCGACCCGCTCTCGCCCACCAGCGCGTAGGTCGCCTGCTCCGGAATCTCGAAGGTGACGTGGTGGGCCGCCGTCAGGTAGCGCTTGGGAAGCCGCTCGATCACCCGGTTGAGCCACGGCTTCGAGACGTCGAACCGGCGGCTGAGGTCGCGCACCGTCACGAGCGGGCCGGAGGCCGCGGGCGCTCCCCCGGGGGGGCGCGGTTCGGACGCCGTGTCCGAGGACGGGGAGGCCGGCGGGGCGGAGGCGTGCGCGTCGCTCATGCCGCCGCCTCCTCGCCCACCGGGAACCAGCAGGCCGCCCGCGCGTCGGCCTCGCCGACGCTGGGGCGCGGCGGCGCGGCGCATCTCGAGCGGGCGCGGGGGCAGCGCGGGTGGAAGGGGCAGCCCTCGGGCAGCGCGGTGAGCCGCGGCATGGCGCCGGGGATCTGGCGCAGGCGCGACTGTCCGGCGGAGGCGGCGGGCGTCGAGGCCATGAGACCCTCCGTGTAGGGGTGCCGCGGGCGGGAGATGACCTCGGCGACGGGGCCGATCTCGGCGAGGCGCCCGGCATACATGACGGCCACCCGGTCGGCCGTCTCGGCGATCACGCCCATGTCGTGGGTGATCAGCATGGCCGCCATCCCCCGCTCGCGGCAGAGCCTGCGGAACAGCGCCGTGATCTGGGCCTGCACCGAGACGTCGAGCGCGGTGGTGGGCTCGTCGGCGATCACGAAGTCGGGCTCGGCGCAGAGCGCGAGCGCGATGACGACGCGCTGGCGCATGCCGCCCGAGAACTCGTGCGGGTAGGCGCGGATCCGGTCCGCGGCGGCGGGGATGCCCACCTCCTCCAGCCCCCGCAGCGCCCGCGCCTCGGCCTCGCCCTGCCCGACGTCGAGGTGGCGGCGGATCGTCTCCGTGAGCTGGTCGCCCACGGTCAGGAGCGGGTTGAGCGAGGTCAGCGGGTCCTGGAACACCATGCCGATGCGCCGCCCCCGGATGCGTCGCATCTCGCGCTCGGGCAGGTCGTCGATGCGCTCGCCCCCGAGCAGGACCTCGCCCGAGGCGATCCGCGCGGGCCGGTCGAGGAGGCGGATCACGGCGGATCCGGTCATCGACTTGCCCGCCCCCGACTCGCCGACGACGCCGAGGATCTCGCCGGGCGCGATCTCCCAGGAGACGTCGTCGACCGGGCGGAGGGTACCGGCGCGGGTCGGGATCTCGACGGTGAGATTCCGCAGGGTGAGGGCGGGTTGGGTCATTTCGGGGCAACTCTCCACGGGCCGGAACCCAGAATGCACAAAACGGGAGCACCCGCCCATGCCGCGCTGCGGCATGATGCTGCGCTGCGGCAAGAGGCGGGAGGCGGGCGGCGCGGGCGCGCGTAGGCTCGGCTCACGTCGACCTCCCCCATGCGGACAGGAGACCCGCCATGTGCCTCACCGCCCTCCACCTCGCCGCCTTCCTGACCCTGCTCGGCCCCGGCGCCGTCTCGGCCGAACCGGGCCGCTACGTCGTCCACGCCGCGACCCGGGACGCTCATTGGGTGCGCGTCGAGGGCGGGCGCGAGGAGGACCGCTGGTGCACGATGGCGCCGCAGATCGACCGGATGGCCCGCCTCCGGGCCGCCCGCGCGGGGGGCTGAGGGAAGACCGTCCCGCGCCCGGGCAGGCGATTTCCGATGTCGCCAAACGCGGGCGCGCCACCCCCTCCCGCGGTTTGGGCGGAAGGCCGCGCGTCCGGACGTGACGGGGCCGCGCACCATGTCGCCACGCGCGGGCCCGACGACGCGAGATGGCTTGCGGGGTTCGCTAGGCGTACCTGGATGCGGTCGCCCGACGCCGAAACCGGAAGGATGGATCAATGGTCTTCCCTCCCGTGATCATCGTCTGAGCCCGCTGCGGCCGCCGACCGCGCGCGGATATCGCCGGCCTCGGCGGTCATCTTCGCGCTCCAGCGTCCGGGATGCGCATCGAGCGCGCGGCGAATGCGGCCATGCCCTCCGCGAGAGCCTTCCGGCCGAGTCTCGGACGGCGCTCCACCGGGATCGTCCGCCGCTCGGCGCCCGGCCACTCGAACTTGCGTTTCGCAAGCGCGGCGAGGGCGGAGGCCACGAACCCGCCGGTGTTGTACGTGACGATGACGGGCGGGATCACGTCGGCCGGAAGGTCGGTGATGTCGGGCTCGATCGCGTCGTTCTCGCGCTTCGCTAGGGCCATGGGCATGGAGGGCTCCGAGGGATGAGCCGCCTCGATCCGTGCCTTCGGCGTCTCTCCGGGATTCCGGAAGGCCGGTTCCCCGAACTGCCGGTCGTATGTCCGCGGGGTCATGAACACCTCCGCGCGCGGGGCGACGAGCCTCCGCTGGCGACGGCGCCGCGCGTCCGGCGCCTCCTCGCGGCGGACCTCCCTCTGCTGGCGGCCGTATAGAAGTCATCCGCTGAGCAGGGTGGCGGCGGTGCCGATGGCGGCGATCGTCGCGGCCAGCACGATCTCGGGCCGCTCGAGCGGGTGCAGCGCCGCCGCGGCGCGGGCGAACGCGGCAGGGGCGAGGGCACCGGGGAGGATTCGGGCCTCCGCACTCACCGCAGCTTCGGGTTCAGCGCGTCGCGCAGCCAGTCGCCCAGCAGGTTCACCGACAGGGCGAGGGCCAGCAGGGTGCAGGCGGGGAAGAAGAGGATCCACCACTCGCCGGAGAACAGGAAATCCTGGCCGATGCGGATCAGGGTGCCCAGGCTCGGCTGCGTGGGCGGGGCGCCGACGCCGAGGAAGGAGAGCGTGGCCTCGGCGATGATGGCGAGCGCGAGGGAGATGGTGGCGATCACCAGCACCGGGTTCATCACGTTGGGCAGGATGTGCTGGAACAGGATCACGGCGCGCGAGCGGCCGATGAGGCGGGCGGCCTGCACGTATTCGCGCCGCGCCTCGACCATGGTGGCGCCGCGCACGACGCGGGCGAACTGCACCCAGTCGGAGAGCCCGATGGCGATGATCAGCACCCAGATCGCCATCTGGTCGCGGTGCTCGATGGGGATCAGCCCGCGGGCGATGCCGAAGATGAGGAGCGCCACGAGGATCGACGGCAGCGTGAGCTGCACGTCGGCCACGCGCATGATCAGCGTGTCGACCCAGCCGCCCGCGTAGCCCGCCACGAGGCCCAGCACGGTGCCCAGCGTCATCGCGAAGAGCACGGCCATCACGCCCACGAAGAGCGAGATGCGCAGGCCGTAGAGGATGGTGGAGAACACGTCGCGGCCCTGGTCGTCGGTGCCGAGCCAGAAGACCTCGCCGGTGAAGGCGTTGGGCTCCATCGGCCGCGAGAAGCCGTTCATGAGGTTGAGCGAGCCCGGGTCGAACGGGTTGGACGGGGCGACCCAGGGCGCGAGCACCGCGGACAGCACGAGGATCAGCGTCACCGCCGCGGCGACGACGGCGACCGGCGACCGGCGGAAGCTGTAGGCGAGGTCGCTGTCCAAGGCGGCGCGCAGGCGGGAGGGCCGGGCGGGCGCGGCAAGGTCGGGGCTGGTCTCGCGGCCCGGCGGGGCGGCGTCGATGTCGGCGTCGGTATCGGGGCGGTCGGTCATGGGGCGATCCGGGGCGTCGTGCGGGCGGGCACCGCGGGCGCGGGTCGAGGATCTCCCCGGTCGTGCTCGGGCGTGTGGCGGATGAGGTGGACGCAGGGTGGCGCGGCGGTGGAAGGAATGACGACCAGAGGACGGTGGGAGGGCGCCCGAAGGGCGGGCGCGGTCGCAGGGGGACCCGGGCGCGAGCCGTCCGGTCGGCCCCGCGCTGTCCGAAGGCGGAGAGGCGCGGGGCGGCTCGGTGCGCCCGGAAGAGCATCTCCCCGCCCGGACGCGGGCGGTGAGCCGTGCCAGCGCCGGACCGGGGGGCGGCGCCACGACCTCGGTGCGGGGCGGTTTATGCCGGCCACATTCGCAGGACAGTCGTGCCGGGCGGCATCGTCGCAAGAGCGCCGGCCCGTGGGGCCGGTCCGGCGCTGGCACGGCGGGCCTGCGGCCCTTGATTCCGTGCCGGGGAACGGGTGGCCGGAGACGGTTGCCTCGTCGGAGACCATCCGCCTGGCAGGGCAGGAGGGCGTCTTCGCGTGTACTCCGCCCGGACGCGATGATCCGCGAGGAAGATGCGGCAGCGGCGCGGCAGGGCGCCTGCCAGGGGCGTGCAGCGGCCCGCTGGAGCGAGGTTGCGAAGCCGGCCCTTCGGCGGGGCTCTCTTCGCGGAGCCTGCGGCCCTCCCTCACGCCGACCTCCCGTCGAGCCGGAGGCGCGGGTCGACCGTGACGTAGAGGAGATCCACCACGAGGTTGATCGTCACGAACATGACCGAGACGAGCATCAGGTAGGCGGCCATCACCGGGATGTCGACGAACTGCACCGCGTTGATGAAGAGGAGGCCCACGCCGGGCCACTGGAACACCGTCTCGGTGATGATCGCGAAGGCGATGATGCTCCCGAGCTGCAGGCCCGTGACCGTGATCACCGGCACGAGCGTGTTCTTCAGCGCGTGGTGGAAGTTGACCGACCGCTCGCGCAGCCCGCGGGCGCGGGCGAAGCGGATGTAGTCGGCGCGCAGCACCTCGAGCATCTCGGCCCGCACGAGGCGCATGATCAGCGTCATCTGGTAGAGGCCCAGCGTGATCGCCGGCAGGATCAGCGACTTCAGCCCGCTCTCCGTGAGCAGGCCGGTGCTCCACCAGCCGAGATCCACCACCTCGCCGCGCCCGAAGGTGGGCAGCCAGCGGAGCTGCACCCCGAAGACGTAGATGAGCAGGATGCCGATGAGGAAGGTGGGCAGCGACACGCCGATCAGCGAGGTCGACATGATGATGTTGGCCGCCCAGCCGTTGCGGCGGATGGCGGTGAACACGCCCAGCGCGATGCCAACGGTGATGGCGAGCAGGCCCGAGATGAGCGCGAGCTCCAGCGTGGCGGGCAGGCGCTCGGCGATGATCTCGGCCACCGGGCGGGACTGGCGGTAGGAGATGCCGAAGTCGCCCTGCACCGCGCGGAGCAGGAAGTCTGCGTACTGCACCACGAACGGGTCGTTCAGGCCGAGGCTCTCGCGCAGGCGCTCGACGTCGGCCACGGTGCGCTCCTGGCCCAGCAGGCTCTCGATCGGGTCGCCCACGAAGCGGAACATGGCGAAGGCCACGAGCCCGACCGCGAGGAGGACGGCGATGGACTGCGCGATGCGCCGGAGGATGTAGGCCAGCATGGGGGGAGTGTGACCCCTCCCGGAGCGGGGTCAAGGGTGCGGGTGCGCATGGGGGCCGTCCGGGGGGGCCGGATGCCCGATCCGGGGCGGCTCCCGGCATGGCGGCGGCCCCGGGGCGCCGGGCCGATCCCGGACCCGGCCGGCGTCCCGCGGCGGGACGGC
>CAZWWR010000145.1:0-6265 GCA_964637265.1 uncultured Jannaschia sp. | reverse complement strand
CCGAGCTCAAGGGCGTGCGCCCGCTCGGCCACCCACGGGGAATGCTCGTAGACGCCGCCGAAGCGCGCCACGAAGGCCTCCGCGTCCATCTCCGAGGGCCGCTGCCGCGCGGCCGGCGGGTGGGTCGCGGCCCAGTGGCGGGCGATCTCCGCTCGGGTGGCGATCCAGACGCCCTCGTGGCCGCGCACGTGCTCGAGGAACCGGCGCAGCGCCTCCGCCCGCCCCGGCCGCCCGGCGAGGCGGCAGTGGAGCCCGACGCTCATCATCGCCGGCCGGCCCTCCGCGCCCTCGCGCCAGAGGCAGTCGAAGCTGTCGCGCAGGTAGCGCTCCCACGAGCCGCCGTCCGGATGGCCGGCCTGGATCGCGAAGCGCATGTCGTTCGCATCGAGCGTGTAGGGCAGCACGAGCTGATCCCGCCCGCCAGCGCGGATCCAGTAGGGCAGGTCGTCGGCGTAGCTGTCGGAGAGGTAGGCGAAGGCGCCCGTCTCGGCCGCAAGACGGACCGTGTCGAGCGAGGAGCGGCCGCAGTAGAAGCCGGCCGGCGGCTCGCCCGTCACCTCCTCGTGGAGGCGCAGCGCCTCGGCGATGGCGGCGCGCTCGTCCGCCTCGGGCATGTCGCGATGCTCGATCCACTTGAGCCCGTGCGACGCGATCTCCCAGCCCGCCGCGCGCATCGCCTCGACCTGGGCCGGCGCGCGGGCGAGCGCGGTGGCGACGCCGTAGATCGTGACCGGCAGATCCCGCAGCATCCGGTGCAGCCGCCAGAAGCCGGCCCGCGCGCCGTACTCGTAGAGCGACTCCATGTTCGCGTGCCGCATGCCGGGCCAGGGCTGCGCGCCGGTGATCTCGCTGAGGAAGGCCTCGGAGGCGGCGTCGCCGTGGAGCAGGCAGTTCTCGCCGCCCTCCTCGTAGTTCAGCACGAGACTCAGCGCGATGCGCGCCGGGCCGCTGCCGTCGACGTCGGGCCAGCGCGGGTCGGGCGGCACCGGCCCGTGGCCGTGCATGTCGCGGGGGTAGCGGTCCATGTCCTCTCCTCGTGGCCGTGGGGCGAGGATAGGGGACCGGAGGCGCGGGGATTATCAAGAACGGTTTGAGGCACTCTCGGCCCGCCGCCCGTTCCGTCGGCGGCGCGGATGCGCCACCCTGCGGCGAGGCGACGCGAGAAGGGGCGGAGAATGGCCGGATACCTGACGACGCACGTGCTCGACACCGCGCGGGGCCGCCCGGCGGCGGGCCTGCGGATCGAGCTGTTCCGGATCGACGGCGGCGACGGCGGCGAAGGCGGCCGGCGGAGGCTCGGCGAGGCGGTCACGAACGCCGACGGGCGCACCGACGCGCCGATCCTGCCCGAGGCCGAGTTCGCCACGGGCACCTACGAGCTCGTGTTCCACTGCGGCGCCTATCTCGACGCGGCCGGCACCCCGCCCGAGGCGCCCCGCTTCCTCGACGCGGTGCCGCTCCGCTTCGGCATGTCGGAGGAGGCGCACTACCACGTGCCGCTCCTGCTCAGCCCGTTCGGCTACAGCACCTACCGGGGCTCCTGACGGGCCGGCCCCCGCCCGGAGCGGCCGGTCAGGCCGCCAGGGCGGGCGCGATCCGCTCCACCATGAACTCCATGAACAGCCGGGCCTTCGGGTCCTGGTGCCGCCGGTGCGTATAGAGCACGGAGGCCCGCACCGGCAGCGGCGGCGTCTCCTCGCAGACCTCCACGAGCGCGCCCGAGGCGAGGTGCTCGGCCACCTCGAAGGCCGGCTTCAGCGCGATCCCGTGTCCGGCGAGTGCCCATTCGGTGAGCACGTCGCCGTCGTCGCACTCGAACGGGCCCGTCACCTCGTGCGTCTCGGGGCCGCCCTCTCCCCGAAGCGTCCAGCGGAACTCCGTCGCCCCGGGGAACCGCAGGTTGAGGCAGTCATGCGCGGCGCGCCCGATCTCGGCGCCCCGCCGCGGGTGGCCGCGCGCCGCGAGGTAGGCGGGGGCGGCGCACAGCACGCGGCGGCACTCGGCGATCTTGCGGATCCGCAGGTCGCTGTCGGCGGGGTGGCCCACGTGGAACGCGAGGTCGAGCCCCTCGGCCGTCAGGTCGAGACGCCGGTCCGAGAGCCGCAGCCGCACGTGGACGAGGGGATGGGCGGCCCGGAAGGCGGGAACGTGCGGCGCAACGAGCCTGCGCCCGAACCAGAGCGGCGCCGCCACGAGGAGCTCCCCCCGGGGGTTCGCCGTCGCCTCGCCCACGGCGCCCTCGGCGGCCTCCAGCGCCTCGAGCACCCGGCAGGCGCCCGGATAGAAGAGCCGCCCCTGCTCCGTCGCCGAGAGGCTCCGCGTCGTGCGCTGGAACAGGCGCACGCCCAGATGCCCCTCGAGCTGGGACAGGCGCGCCGAGGCCACCGCCGGCGAGATCCGCTGATCCCGCGCGGCCGCCGACATGTTGCCCAGCTCGTAGATCCGAACGAAGGTCCGCAGGTTCTCGAGATAGGGCATTCTTCGTTCCTATTTGAGACTGCTTGACCGGTCCACAGGATACCCGAACAATCGCCCTCGGCGTAGCGTGGTCCGGATCGTGCCAAAGGAGGGCCTGCCGATGTTCGACCTCGCCGTGATGTGGGACTGGCTGGCCTTCGCCGTCCGCTGGCTGCACGTCATCACCGCCATCGCCTGGATCGGGGCGAGCTTCTACTTCATCGCGCTCGACCTGCTGCTGCGGAAGGCGCCGGACATGCCCGCGGGCGCCGCCGGCGAGGAATGGGAGGTGCATGGCGGCGGGTTCTACCATACCACCAAGTACACCGTGGCGCCCGACCGGCTCCCGGAGCACCTCACCTGGCACAAGTGGCAGTCCTACTGGACTTGGATCTCGGGCGCCGCGCTGCTGGCCATCGTCTACTGGGCGGGCGCCGAGCTCTTCCTGATCGACCGGGCCAATGCCGACCTCGCCGTGTGGCAGGCCGTCGCGCTCTCGGCGGGCTTCATCGCCGTGGGCTGGCTCGGCTACGACGCGCTGTGCCGCTCGCCCCTGCAGGACAGGCCGACGGTGGTGATGCTCGTGCTCTTCGCCGGGATCGTCGTGGCCTCCTGGGCGCTCAACCAGGTGTTCACGGGGCGGGCGGCATTGCTGCATCTCGGCGCGATGACGGCCACCATCATGACGGCCAACGTGTTCTTCGTGATCATGCCCAACCAGCGGATCGTGGTGGCCGACCTGAAGGCCGGCCGCACGCCCGACGCGAAGTACGGCAAGATCGCCAAGCTGCGCTCGACCCACAACAACTACCTGACGCTGCCGGTGCTGTTCCTCATGCTCTCGAACCACTACCCGCTGGCCTTCGGGACGGAGCACGCCTGGATCATCGCCGCGCTGGTGTTCCTGATGGGGGTCCTGATCCGGCACTTCTTCAACACGATGCACGCCACCGGGCGGCGCCCGGCCTGGACCTGGGGCGCCACGGCGGTGATCTTCGTGGCGATCATGGGCCTGTCGACCGCGCCCTCCTTCGACGGCGACTACGAGGCGCTGGAGGCGGCCGAGCTGTCGCCGCAGGCCCAGCGCTTCGCCGACGCGCCGGAGTTCGAGGAGGTGGCGATGACGGTGATGGGCCGCTGCTCGATGTGCCACGCCCGCGAGCCCGGCTGGGGTAACCTCCACTGGGCGCCCAAGGGGGTGCATCTCGAGACGGACGGGGACATCGCCGCGCAGGCCCGCGAGATCTTCTACCAGTCGGGCGCGAGCCATGCGATGCCGCCCGGCAACGTCACCGACATGTCCGAGGAGGAGCGCGCGCTCATCCGCCGCTGGTACCGCGCCGCCCGCGGGACGGACGTGGCGACCCTCGACTGATGTGCCCCGCGGTCGCGGGGCGCCCCATTCCGGGACCGGCCTGCGCTCAGGGGGCGCCGCGGATGCAGAGGAAGAAGGCCTCGAGCCCCTCGCTCATCTCCTGGCCCTGGAAGCTGTCCTTGTAGGCCTTGTCGAGCAGCGACTGCGAGACGATGGCCTTCCGCGTCAGGATCTCCATGAACCGGGCGATCAGGGCCCAGCGCTCGTCGCGCCTAGCGTCCTCCCCCTCCCCCCCGCCCCGGGGGAGCGTGAAGATGGCGTAGCGGTCCTCCGTGTAGGTTCCGTTGCCCTTCTCGAACTCGCAGCCGGGAATGGCGTGCGCATGCTCGCGGATGATCTCGAGGTCGGCGAGGTAGTGCTTCGTGCCGCCTTGCGAGCAGAACGCCTCCGCCGCGGCCGCGTGGTGCGGGTAGATCGTCGCGATGCCCCGAACGGAGCCGGCCGCGCCCGCCCCGGCCGCGCTCTCGTCGTCCCCGCCCTGGCGATGGACCCTCTCTTCCAGCTCGGCGTACCGATCCCCCACCGGACAGTCGTCCGCGTTCCGCAGGATGTCGATGAGGGCGCCGTGGTACTCCGGCAGCTCCCCCGCATCGAGCAGCGCCGAGATACCACGGCCCTCCGCCGTGGTATGGCCGACGAGGCCGAGAATCCTTCCCCTCGTGGCGGGATCGCAGCCCGCATCCCCGTCGCCGCTGTCGTACCCCGAGCCGCGTCGGCTGATGTAGGAGATCCCGCTGAGGTAGATGGGCAGCGAGATGATAAGATCCCCGCGCCGCTCGTTCGTGATCGTGGCAGGATCGCAGAGGATGTCGTAATGCGTCCCGAGCACGGATAGGCATGGACCGGCAGAGTGACGACATGGCATGCCCGTCGGTCAGCACGCGCGCCGTCACTACCGTGAGCGCGATCGGGACCGTCGAAAGGACGTAGGACCGGCTCCGCCCGACGACACGGTTTGACTGCCGCGGGGACCCGCCCCTATAGTTGACACGCGAAAAGTTTTAGGAACGGGTGATGAAGTCGCGGCGGGTTCGGACGATGGAGGAGTTTTCGGCGGCGAGCGGGATATCGCGGCCGACCGTCTCGAAGTACTTCCAGGACCCGGAGAGCGTGCGCAAGACGACGCGGGCGCGGATCGAGGCGGCGCTGGAGCGGCTGGAGTACCGGCCGAACCTCTACGCGATGAACCAGAACCGGCGCCTGACCCGCAACGTCGGGATCGTGGTGCCGCTGCTGTCGGACCCGTTCTTCGGGGAGATGGCCCGGACGCTGGAGCGGCGCTGCACGGAGGCCGGGTTCCGCCCCATCGCGCTGAGCTCCGACGGGGAGACGGCCCGCGAGGTCGGCAACCTCGAGACGCTGCTGTCGCTGCGCCCGGCGGGGGTGCTGCTGGCGCCGCTCGGGCGGACCTCGGACCGCGACTACGTGGAGAAGTTCTGCCGCGAGGTGCCCACGGTGCTGTTCGACAGCAACCTCGAGGGGCTGGGCGAGGCCTTCGTGGGCTCCGACAACCACAGTTTCGTGGCGCAGACGGTGGACTACCTCTGCAGGACCGGCGCGCCGCCCTCCTTCTTCGAGATGAAGCACCCCGCCAACCCCAACGCGAACAAGCGCCGCCACGCCTACCTCGCCAAGATGGAGGAGCTGGGCCACCGGCCCGAGGTCCTCTCGGTGGAGGGCGAGGGCTGGGGCTTCGAGGAGATCGGGCGCAAGGGGATGCACGCGCTGATCGACCGGAGGGCGCTGCCGGGCGACACGATCCTGTGCTCGAACGACCGGCTCGCGATCGGCGTGCTCGCGGCCTGCTACGAGCGGGGCCTGCGCGTCGGGCGGGGCGAGGGATGCGCGCTCAGGGTGGCCTCGAACGACGACCACCCCTTCTCGCGCTTCACCTGCCCGTCGCTGACCACGGCGGCGCACGACTACGAGGCGGTGGCGGGGCGGAGCGTCGAGACGCTGCTGTCGCTGGTCGAGGCGGGCGGGCGCTTCGAGCGGCGCACCGAGACGCTGTTCCCGGCCCGGCTGGTGCTGCGCGCATCGGCCTGAAAGGGCCCTATTTTCCTGGCATGGATCGGAGACGCGCGGGCTCTGCCGCGGCAGCGCCGGGCCGACCCGTTTCCCCGGAGGCGGACTTTCGGTTCGGCGACCCGGGCTCCGCGCGGCCGGGCGCCGCGGACGGACGGGCCGGGCCTGTCGGACGCCGCAAGCCTTTGCGAAGACACGGGTTCGGGGCAGAGCACCGGCTTGGGACCGCCCCGTCTCGCCCGCGCGTCGCGGAGGTGCGGTTAGCAGGAGCGGGCGGGACCGCGTGGGTCTGCGCCCCGGTGCGCGGGGCAGCCGCCCCGAGGGCCGTCCGGGAGGGGCGGATCCGGGGGGGGCGGCCACGGCCCGTCACCCGGGCGGACAGCGGCCCCTCACCGCGCCCGAGGACAG
>CAZWWR010000144.1:0-6402 GCA_964637265.1 uncultured Jannaschia sp. | reverse complement strand
CGGCACGCCGGCCGTGACGATGCACACGTCGGCGCCGGCGATGTCGGCGTAGGCGTTCGTCCCCTTCAGCGTCGCGTCGAACCCCTCGGACGGCCCGGACTCGGCGATGTCGAGCGCCTTGCCCTGCGGGATCCCCTCGGCGATGTCGAACAGGACGACGTCGCCCATCTCCTTCATGGCCGCGAGGTGCGCGAGCGTGCCGCCGATCTGTCCGGCGCCGATCAGGGCGATCTTGGGTCGGGCCATGGGTCTTCTCCGGTCTGCCTTGCGCGCGGGGCGCGCGATCGGGGCAGGGGTTAACTGCGGCCCCTGAGGCGTGCAAGTGACGCGTGCGCGCAGGGCGCCGCGGCGGCCGGCGGATGGGTAGCGCTGGCATGGGGTCGTGCTCGACCGTCGGAAACGGCGCTCGCGGACGTTCGACGTGTCCTCCTGCGAGGGCGCCGCCGGACGGTGGATGTTGGGCAGAGGAACGGCGTCGCTGCTGCGTGGAAGGGTGTTCCATCTCTCCGATGCGGAGGTGGGGGGCCATCGCGCCGCCGGTTCCGTCCGCCCGGGGCATCCTCGTAGCGGCACGGACGCGCCATCGCCCGGCAGGGGAGGTGTGGACTTGGCGGGGTCGGCGGGGAGGGGGATCGGTCCGGCGGGCCGGCTAGGGCGAGGCGGCGTCCCGGCCGAGTGCGGAGGAGGTGGGGGGAGCCGCCCTCGCTCTGGCGGCTCCCCCCGGACGACCTCCGGCCATGCGGTGTCTCAGACCTTCCGGTCGGCGATGTGCCGGAGGTCGTCCATCCGGTCCTCCCAGTGGCGCCCCGAGGCGAGCAGGCACGTGCGCCCGTCGGGGAGGGTGAGCGCGACCGTCCAGCTTCCGGTCTCCTCGGAGGCGAAGAGCTCGATCACTCCGTCGCGCCCGCGGCCCCCCGAGGAGAGGCCGAGGCCGCGCCGCGTCTCCCCGAAGCGCGTCGCGAGGCGCTCGATCACCGCGTCGCGGGGCCCGCAGGCCGCTCCGGGCGCGACCTGCGCCAGCACGGGCAGGCCGAGGAGGAGCATGGCGAGGGCCGCCAGCGTCGCGAACATGGATTGAACGACCTGATCACGGTTCATCGCAGCAGTCCTTTCGGATGGGGCCGCACCTCCTTGCACCGGGCGGGAGGAACCGCGGCGCTCGAGATGCGGCCCCCTTGGGCCGACGATGCCGCTGAAGGTGAGGGGGATTCCCTGAGAAACGGTTAAGAGCCCGGTGGAACCCCGATCCGTCCGGGCGGAGGGCGTGGACGAGCCTGCGTCGGAGCGGGGGACGGCGCCCACAGGCCGGGCCCGCTTGCCCCGATCCGTTCCGCTGCCAAGCTGCCGATAATGGCTTCGTTCGACGCCTCGTGGGACGTCCCCGAAACAATGCTGCGCGAATGCGCCCGCCCTCTTGCCATCCCTTGCGCGGCGTGTTCTGCACCGCAGCAAGGAGACGACCATGACCGACCGCCCCTTCCGATCCGTCCTCTACATCCCGGGTTCGAAGCCGCGCGCCCTCGACAAGGCGCGCGGGCTCGCCGCGGACGCCATCATCTTCGACCTCGAGGACGCCGTCGCGCCGGGCGAGAAGGCCGCCGCGCGGGAGACGCTGCGCGCCGCGCTGCAGGAGGGCGGCTACGCCCCCCGTTACCTCCTCGTGAGGCTGAACGGGGCCGATACGGAATGGGGGGCGGACGATCTCGCCGCCTTCGCCGGCGCTCCTGCGGATGCGCTGCTGCTGCCGAAGGTGGGCGATGCGGCCACGGTCGCCCGGGCCTCGGAGGCGGCGCCGGGCAAGGCCATCTGGGCGATGATGGAGACGCCCGAGGGCATCCTGAATGCGCGCGCCATCGCGGGCGCGGCGGGCATGGGCGGGTTCGTCATGGGCACGAACGACCTCGCGAAGGAGCTTCGCTGCGGGACGCCGGCCGACCGGATGCCGATGATGACCTCGCTGCAGATCTGCCTGCTGGCCGCCCGCGCCGCGGGGATCCCCTGCGTCGACGGGGTGTTCAACGCGTTCAGGGACGAGGACGGGCTCAGGGCCGAGTGCGCGCAGGGGCGGGCGATGGGCATGGACGGCAAGACGCTGATCCACCCGGCGCAGCTCGAGGCCACCAACGCCGCCTTCGCCCCCACCGAGGAGGAGGCCGATCTCGCCCGGCGACAGATCGCCGCCTTCGAGGAGGCGGAGGCCGCGGGGCAGGGGGTGGCCGTTCTCGACGGGCGCATCGTCGAGAACCTGCATGTGGACACCGCCCGGCGGACGCTGGCAAAGCTGGAGGCGATCCGCCGGCTCGAGGCCGCCGTCGCGGACTGACGGGGGAGAGCCGACATGGGTTACGTGCTTCTGATCTTGGGGATCGCGCTGTTCGCGGGCGCCCACCTGTTCAAGCGGGTGGCGCCCGACGCGCGGGCGCGGCTCGGCGAGAACGCGGGCAAGGGGCTCGTGGCGGTGCTGCTCGTCGTCTCGGTCGTGCTGATGGCGCAGGGCTACGGGCGGGCGGAGTACGTCCCGCTCTGGCAGCTGCCGTTCTGGGTCGAGCACATCGTGGCGCTCCTGATGCTGCTCGCGGCCTACCTCTTCTTCGTGACCTACACGAAGGGCACGATCACGGCCCGGATGCGCCATCCGCAGCTCACGGCGGTGAAGCTGTGGGCCACGCTGCACCTGCTGGTGAACGGCTCGCTGGCGGGGGTGATCCTGTTCGGCGGGCTCCTCGCCTGGGCGGTGGTCGAGGTGATCGCGATCAACCGCTCGCAGCCCTGGGACCGGCCCACGGACGTCTCGGTGCGCGGCGACCTGATCGCCGCGGCGGTGGGCCTCGTCGGCTACGGCATCGCGACGTGGCTGCACGTGGTCCAGGGCGTCTGGCCCTTCGGCGCATGACCACCCTCTACCGCCTGCTCACCGGCGAGGACGACGCCGCCTTCTGCCACAAGGTGACGGCCGCGCTGGCCGGCGGGTGGGAGCTCCACGGCGGGCCGGCCTACGCGCACGACCCCGCCACGGGGCGGATGCGCTGCGCCCAGGCGGTGACGCGGCGGGCGGACGGATACGATCCCGAACGGAGGCTCTCCGAGCAATGAGCAAGACGAACCCGGGCCGCTTCTTCGAGGATTTCCGCCTCGGGGAGACGATCAGGCACGCCGTTCCCCGTACCCTCGGCGCGGGCGAGCGGGCGCTCTACCACGCGCTCTATCCGGCACGCCATGCGCTCCACTCCTCGGACGCCTTCGCCCGGGCCTGCGGCCTGCCCGCATCGCCGCTGGACGACCTCGCGGTGTTCCACACCGTCTTCGGCAAGACCGTCCCCGACGTGTCGCTCAACGCGGTCGCCAACCTCGGCTACGCGGAGGGGCGGTTCCTGCGACCCGTCACGGCCGGCGAGACGCTCAGGAGCGAGTCCGAGGTGATCGGCCTCCGGCAGCTCTCGAACGGGAAGGCGGGAATCGTCTGGGTGCGGACGCGGGGCCTCGACGAGCGGGACGCGCCCGTGCTCGACTACGTCCGGTGGGTGATGGTGCGCCGGCGCCGGCCGGCGGACGCGGCGGGCGAGGCGCCCGGGGCCACCGTGCCCGATCTCGCCCCGGCCGTCGCCGCGGCCGATCTCGTGATCCCGGAGGGGCTCCACTTCCGCGACTACGACTTCGCGCTCGCCGGCGAGCCGCACCGCGCGCGGGACTACGCGGCGGGCGAGCGGATCGACCATGTCGACGGGGTCACGATCGAGGAGGCGGAGCACATGCTCGCCACCCGCCTGTGGCAGAACACTGCGAAGGTGCATTTCGACGCCACCGCGCGCGAGGACGGCAGGCGTCTGATCTACGGGGGGCACGTCATCTCGATGGCGCGCGCGCTCAGCTTCAACGGGCTGGCCAACGCGCAGATGGTCGTCGCGATCAACGCCGGCAGCCACGCCAACCCCTGCTTCGCCGGGGATACGGTCCGGGCCTGGTCGGAGGTGATCGAGGTGGCGGAGCTTCGGGAGGACGTGGCGGCGCTCCGCCTGCGGCTGGTCGCGACGCGGGGCGAGGCGTTCGCGCTCCGCGGGGAGGACGGGAAGTACCTGCCCGACGTGCTGCTCGACCTGGATTACTGGGCGCTCATGCCGGCCTGACCTGCTGCCGTCCCGGCCCGGGGGCGAGGGGCGGCGGGGCCGGCGCCGTCCCGCCCCGCGCCGCGTGGTCTGCGACCGAGGCGATGCGGCGGGCCCCCGTCCCGGACAGCTTCGCCCCGGCGATCCGGTGCATGGTAGTCCGGTGGCGGGACGGCGCCGTATCCCGCCACCCTTGCGGCGGTCGGGGGGCGATCGCCGCCGCGAGGCCCCAGGGGCGTGGAGCGCGTCGGGTGCGTCCACATGCGAAACATGCGCGCCTCGAAGCGCCGTCCTCCACGTAAGCGGGAGGACGCCTCCGAGCAGGGCGTGATGCGCGCCGAACCATGCCCGAAGCGCGTCGGCGCCGCCGATCCCGGCCCGGCAGACGTCCATCTCGCGGCCCTCACTTGAGAGGGTCGTGCCCCCAGTTCATCAGGCTGTAGCGCCAGGCGGAGTGCTCGACGTCCTCGTCCGGCCCGCCCTGCGCCGTGTGGCGCTTCACGTAGCTCACGACGCGGCCCATGTGATCCCAGTCGTCGTCCGACAGATCGTCCTTGCGGGTGCGCTGGATCTCCACGATCCGTTCCCCGGACTTGTGGCCCTTCGACTCCCCGTCGCCCGAATCCTGCCCGACCTCCTTCGACCCGTCGGTCTCGAGGAACTCCTCGAGCTCCTTCGGAGTCATGTTCACCAGGTCCTGCCATTCGCTCCAGATCTGGTCGCGTCCCTTGCTCATCCGTCTCTCCCGTCGTCATGTCCGGACCCAACACCGGTCTCCGCCCGGCGTTCCGGCGATGTGATCACACCGTCCGTCCATGTGATCGCAAACCTGGCGGATGCGACGATCCGCCCGCCCCTCCGGAGCCGGGAACGCGCCCCCGCGACACCGCGGACCGGTGACTTCCCCCCGCCAATCGCTATCACCACAGGTCGAAGACGATCGATCACAGCCCGCGAAGGAGCGTCGTCATGGCCGACGTGAACCGGGGAGCGCGCCCGCTGTCTCCTCATCTGCAGGTCTACCGCCCGCAGATCACTTCCATCTCGTCCATCCTGATCCGCATCAGCGGAAACGCCCTCGTCGTGGCCGCGATCCTGATCGTCTGGTGGTTCGTCGCGGCCGCGTCGGGCCCGGAGGCCTTCGCCACGGCGGACGCCGTGATCACGTCGTGGTTCGGCAAGCTGATCATGCTCGGCTCGATCTGGGCGGTCTGGTATCATCTCCTCGGCGGGCTGCGGCACCTCGTCTGGGACACCGGGGCGTTCATGGACCTGAAATCCGCCGAGATGCTCGGATGGGGCTGCGTGATCGGATCGGTCGTGCTCACGCTCCTCACCGTGCTCGTCCTGTAGGGGAGGCCCCGATGCCAGAGATCGAAGCCGAGTCGGGCGCCTACCTCACCGACGGCAAGCGCGTGGACTACCTGGGCTCCGCTCGGGGGGGCACGGCGCACCACTGGGCCGTGACCATCAGCTCGGCGGCGCTCGTCCTGCTCGTGCCGCTGTTCCTGTTCACCTTCGGACGCATCCTCGGCGCCCCCTGGCCCGAGGTCGTCGCCTACTACCAGCACCCGTTCCCGGCGCTCGTGGCGATCGGGACGTTCGCCGTATCGGGCTACCACTTCCGGCAGGGCGTGCAGGTGCTGATAACCGATTACACCCGCGGCCTGACGCGCAAGATCGCCATCGTGGCGGCCGTCTGCGTCGCCTACGGGCTGGCCGCCATCGGCGTCGTCGCCGTGGTGCTGCTGGCCCTGGCCGGCTGAGAGGGAGAGACCCATGCCTGCATACGACTACGAGACGCATCTCTATGACGTCGTGGTGGTGGGCGCCGGCGGCGCCGGCCTCCGCGCGACGCTCGGCATGGCCGAGCAGGGCCTGCGCACCGCCTGCATCACCAAGGTGTTCCCCACCCGCTCGCACACGGTGGCCGCGCAGGGCGGCATCGCGGCGTCCCTGGGCAACATGGGCCCGGACAGCTGGCAGTGGCACATGTACGACACCGTGAAGGGGTCGGACTGGCTCGGCGACACGGACGCGATGGAGTACCTCGCGCGCGAGGCGCCGAAGGCCGTCTACGAGCTCGAGCACTACGGCGTGCCCTTCTCGCGGACCGAGGAGGGGCGCATCTACCAGCGGCCCTTCGGCGGCCACACCACCGAGTACGGCGAGGGCCCCCCGGTGCAGCGCACCTGCGCCGCGGCCGACCGGACGGGCCACGCGATCCTGCACACGCTCTACGGCCAGTCGCTCAAGCAGAAGGCGCAGTTCTTCATCGAGTACTTCGCCATCGACCTCG
>CAZWWR010000143.1:0-6406 GCA_964637265.1 uncultured Jannaschia sp. | reverse complement strand
ACGGTGCGCCGGCGGTCCGGCCGTCGGGACGGGCGCGGCGGGCGCCGCCTCGGGCAGCGACGGCAGGGGGGTGCGTTTCGGTCGCAGGGGCGCCCGCGCCGGCGGCCGCGCGATGCCGGCCGTGCGCCCCATCACCCCGCCCGCGCGCCGCCCGGCCGCGAGGGGAGCAGGCACAGCATCTCGTAGAGGAGGTTCGCCCCGATCAGCGCCGTGTTCCCGGTCGGGTCGTAGGGCGGCGAGACCTCCACGAGGTCGGCGCCCACGAGATCCGTCCCGGCGAGGCCCCGGACGATCTCGAGCGCCTGCACGGTGGTCAGGCCGCCCGGCTCGACGGTTCCCGTGCCCGGCGCGAAGCCCGGATCGAGGCTGTCGATGTCGAAGGAGAGATAGAGCGGCGCGTCGCCCACCGTCTCGCGGACCCGCTCCATGAGGGGGGCGAGCGAGCGGTGCCAGCACTCCTCGGCCTGCACCACCGTCCAGCCCTGCGCGCGGCCCCAGTCGAAGTCGTCGGGCGCGTAGCCCGTGCCCCTGAGGCCGATCTGGAACACCCGGTCGTTCAGCAGGCAGCCCTCCTCCCAGGCGCGGCGGAACGGGCAGCCATGCGCCGCCTCCTCGCCGAACATCCGCTCGTTCACGTCGGCATGGGCGTCCACGTGGACCAGCGCCACCGGCCCGTGCCGCTCCCGCATCGCGCGCAGGACGGGCCAGGTGAGCGTGTGGTCCCCGCCCAGCGTGAGCGGCACCGCACCCTGCGCGAGGATCCGGCCGTGATGGGCGGCGATGATCTCCACGCTCTTGCGCAGGTCGAAGGTGTTCACGGCCACGTCGCCCACATCGGCGACCTGCAGCGAGTCGAAGGGCGCCGCCCCGGTGGCCATGTTGTAGGGCCGCAGCATCCGGCTCTCGTCGCGGATCTGGCGCGGGCCGAGCCGCGTACCGGGCCGGTTCGAGGTGCCGATGTCGAGTGGGACGCCCACGAAGCACGCATCGAGACCCGCAGCGTCCTCCTGCGCGGGCAGGCGCATGAAGGTGGCGGGGCCGCCGAAGCGCGGCATCTCGTTGCCGCCGAGCGGCTGGTTGAGGCGGCTCACGTCGTCCCCTCGGTCTGCGCGTCCGGCCCCCGCGCGTCCGGCATCCCCCCGCCCGGCCCGCCGAGCAGCCGGGCCATGAGGCCGGCCTGCGCGGCGGCCCGCTCCCGCAGGGCGGCGAGGGGCATCCGCTCGTCCCGCACGAAGGCCACGAACTCCTGGTTCAGGTCGTTGAAGGCGAGCCGCCCGACGGCGCGGGGGTCGAGCGCCGGATCCACCTCGCCCCGCGCCTGGAGCCCCGCCACGAGATCGGCCACCTGCGCCTCGAGGCTCGCGTCGAGGGCGGCGTAGCGGGCGCCCATCGGCGTGCGCGGCGCCTCGATCGAGAGCGCCATGGCCACGCGCCACATCTCCTTCGTGAGGTAGTGGAGCGAGTGGTCGTAGTAGGTGAGCAGCAGCGCCTCGAGGGCCGCGCGCGGGCCCGGCGGCGGATCGGCGACGATGGCGCGGCCCGCCTCGAGCACCTCCTCCACCTCGAGGGCGACCACCGCGACGAGCAGATCCCCCTTCGTGCGGTGGTAGTTGTAGAGCGTGCCCACGGCGACGCCGGCGAGCTGCGCGAGATCCTCCATCCGCGCGGCGCGGTAGCCCTCCGCCCGGAACAGGCGCACCGCCGCCCTCAGGATGCGCTCCTCGCGGGCGGCCTTCTGTCTCTCGCGCAGTCCGACCATCGGGCTCCGGGCCTCCGCCTCATCCCCGGGATCATCGTTGACCGCATGTCTGAGGCGCTTCAACTTTTTTCCGCGGCGGCCCTCCCGCCGGGGGTCGTGGCGGGCCGGGGGCCCGCGCATCCGGTCCGGGCAGGCCCGGGCCCGCCCCGCCCCGGAACGGCGGGATGCCGGAGCGCCTTGCGGAAGGTGACCTTGTCGTCCCCCGCCGCCCAGTAGTCGCGGATGCGCGCTTCGGGCTCGTAGCCCTGCTTCCGGTAGAACTCCCGCGTGAGTGCGAACCCATCCGTGCCGGATGTGTCCACGACGAGGATGCGCACGCCCCGACCGGCGAGGCGCCGCTCGAGGTCGGCCGTCATCGCCGCGCCGAGACCCCCGCCCTGGTGGTCGGGGGACACGGCGAGGGCGAGCATGTTCCACGTGCCTTCGGTCAGGGCCTCGGCCCGTGCGAAGCAGACCCCCGCGGGTGCGCCGTCGACCGTGGCGGTGAGCCACATATCCCCGGCGGCCTCCGGATCGTCCGCGGCCGTGAAGCCGGACGTCATGTCCCCCAGCATCTCCGAAGGGAACAGTTCGGTCCGGTCGATGATCGTGGCGAGCGCGGGGAGGTCGTCCGCCACGAGGAGACGGACGGCGGTGCGGGTGGGATCGATCCTGGGTGCCATGAGGGCACTCCTTTCTCTTCTAGCGTTGGTCTTGCTGCGAGCGCACGGCGGCGATGCCCGCCCGGGTGGCGCGGTAGGGCCGCCCCCCTCGCGAGCGGATCAGGCCGCGCTTCCTCAGCCGGTCGAAGACCGCGTGCGTGCAGTCCTCCAGCAGATGGCCCTCGCGCGTGACGCAGGAGACGCAGGCCACCTTGCCGGAGGGCAGGCGTTCGAAGTGGATGGTGCCGCCGAGCGCCAGCACGTGCAGCACGCGCTGCTCGTGTTTGGAGATGTTCATGGGATCGGCTCTGATGCGGGGTCGGACAGGACCTCCCGGCCGGTCGATCCGGGCCGGGGTCCTTCATCGGAGGCACGGACGCATCGGATCGGCCGTCCGCGCTACGGCGCGGAGGTCAGTCGAGGCGTCGGCTCAGCGGTGTCCCGCAATCGTCGGCATCAAGGCTCCCGTGCCGGGCGGAGGCCCGGACGGCCGAACCCCTACAGCCGTGGCGGGAGCGGCGCAACGGCCTCGCGGTGCGCGGGTGAGGGGGCGGACGGGCCCCGCCGGGAGGGAGGGGCGCCGCGTGCCGGGCACCCGGCTCCCGCCGGTCACACCCGCCTGCCCGCCCCCGGATCGCCCGTGGTTTGGCCGCATCCCGGGCGGAAGCTATGTCGCAGGCGACTAGAGTTCCCTGGGAGACCTCCGATGCCGCGATCCGCCCGCCTCCTGGCCGCCGCAGCCCTCCTGCCGGCCGCGCCCGCCGCCGCGCAGGAGGAGCTCAACGCGCTGGTCTGGTGCGACCACACCGACCCCGCCCTGATCGAGCCCTTCGAGGAGGCGCACGGCGTCACCGTGAACCTCAGGGAGTACGAGGGGACGGGCGCCGCGCTCGCGCTGCTGGAGCAGTCCCGGCCCGGCGACTGGGACGTACTGGTGATCGACGGGATCGACGTGTTCCGCGCGGTCGAGGCCGGCCTGCTGGCGCCGCTCCCGGAGGCGGATCTCCCCACCGGGGACTTCTTCCCCGAGGTCGTGATGGCCGAGAAAAACGCCCCGGACGGCACCACCTACGCCGTCACCGAGAAGTTCGGCTACAACACCGTCTCCTACAATTCCGAGGCGGTCGACCCCGCCGACATGGAGGATCTCTCCACCGTGTGGTCGGAGGCGTATGACGGGCGCATCTCGATCTACGACTACTACCTCCCCGTGATGGGCCTCGCCGCGCTGGCACGGGGGATCGAGACCTCGGCCATCGACGCCGCGGCGCTGGGGCCCATCGGCGAGACGCTGGGCGAGATGCGCGGCCGGGCCGCCTCCGTCGCCGGCGTGGTCGCGGCGCAGACGGCGCTCGCCACCGGCGAGGTCGACATCGTGGTGGGCGGCGGCGAGTGGCTCACCGCGGGGCTGGCCGCCGAGCGCCCGGAACTCACCTGGACGATCCCCGAGCAGGGGGCCGTGCGCTGGAGCCAGTCGATCGGCGTGCTGGAGGGCAGCGAGCGGCCCGAGCTCGCGCTGGAATTCGTGAAGTACATCGTCAGCCCCGAGGCCCAGGCGCACCTCGCCACGTCGTCCTGCTTCTGGGGGATGCCCGCGAACCGCCTCGCGGGCGAGCACCTGAGCGACGAGCAGAAGGCGCTCCTGCGCTGGGACGAGCAGGAGGGCTACCTCGCCCGGACGCAGCTCTACCCCGCGCCGGACGCGGATCTCGACATCGAGATGCAGGACCTCTGGCTCAACACGCTGCAGCAGTGAGGGCCCGGCGGCGGGGCGCGGGCCGCTCCGGCAAAATGGGTTGGAGGGGGGGCGGAAGTTGCCCCGAAACGGGGCAGAACGGCCCCGTGGGGCCGTCGTGACGCCCGGGGCGGCGCGCGGATGGGGCTGGGCCGCGCCCGCCCTCCTGTGGACGGTGGCCTTCTTCCTGCTGCCCTTCGCGGTGATGGCTGCCATGAGCCTCGCCACGCTCGACGGGCGCACGCTTGTCTGGGGGCTCCACCCGGACAACTACCTCGAGCTGGCCTCGAAGCCCTACCTCGCCCGCGCCATCGGCGTGTCGCTCGAGATCACGCTCGCCGTCACGCTCGTCTCGGTCGCGCTGGCCTACCCGCTGGCCTGGATCATCGCCTTCCGCGTGCCGCGCCGCTGGCAGCGGCTGGTGCTGCTGCTTGCCATCCTGCCGTTCTGGACGTCCTACGTCGTGCGCTCCTACGCGTGGCTGCTCGTGCTGGCGCGGGAGGGCGTGGTGAACCAGACCCTGCTGTCGCTGGGCCTGATCGCCGAGCCGCTGACGCTGGCCAACACGCGGCTCGCCACGGTCACGGGCTTCGTCCACTTCTTCGTCATGCTGCTCACGCTGACGATCTACGCCAACCTCGTGCAGCTGCCGCCCAACTACCGCCGCGCCGCCGCCGACCTGGGCGCGGGGCCGGTGCGCGCCTTCGTCCACGTGGTCCTGCCGCTGACCCTGCCGGGGGTCGTCACCGGGGCGTTCCTGACCTTCGTGCTGTGCATCGGCGACTACGTCACGCCGCAGATCCTCGGCGGCAACACGGAGCTCACCGTGCCGCAGGTCATCATGGTGCAGCTCGGGCGCCGCGCCGACTTCCCGCTCGCGGCGGCGCTGGCGATGGTGCTCATGGCGCTCGTCACGCTGGCCTACCTCGCCGCCGCGCGCTGGCTCAGGCTCGACCGGCTGTGATGCGCGCGCTGCCCCCGATCCTCTACGCGCTCGCCGCGTTCGGCTTCATCTACCTCCCGGTGGCGGCGCTGGTGCTGTTCTCGTTCCAGGACGGCGCGCTCCCGGTGCCGCCCTTCCGGGGCCCCTCGCTGCGCTGGTACGCGGACGTGCTGGGCGACGGGGATCTCGTGGCCGCGCTGCTGCGCTCGCTCGCGGTGGCGGCGGGCTCGGCGGCGGTGGCCACGGCGCTGGGCTTCGGCGCGGCCTACGGGCTCGCGCGCCACGTGCTGCCCGGCGCCGGGCTCCTGCGGGCGCTGCTCGTGGCGCCGCTCGCCGTCAGCTACCTCATCATCGGGCTGGGCCTGCTCATCGTGATCCAGCGGGCCGGGCTCGGCCTGTCGCCCTGGACGGTCGCGGCGGGCCACGTGACGATCAACCTGCCGCTCTGCTTCGCCATCCTCTACGCCTCGATGGGCGCGCAGCAGCAGGGCGCCGAGCGCGCCGCGCGGGATCTCGGCGCGGGCGAGGCGCAGGTGGTGCTCCTCGTCACGGTGCCGATGCTGGCCCCGGCGCTCCTGGCCGCCTTCTTCCTCGCGGTCACGCTCTCCTGGGACGAGTTCATCATCGCCTTCCTGCTCACCCGCTTCGACGTGACCCTGCCGGTCGAGATCTTCTCGATGCTGCGCTCGGGCCTGTCGCCCCGGCTCAACGCGGTCGGCAGCCTCGTCTTCCTCGTCTCCGTCGCCGCCGTGCTGGTGGCCGAACTCGCCGTGCTCGGGCGGAGGCGCCGGTGACGGCGCCGGTGTCGCTCGAGGGCGTGGGCCACCGCTACGCCGGCCTGCGCGCCCTGGGTGGCATCGACCTCGCGGTGGCGGCGGGGGAGTACGTCGCCCTGCTCGGGCCGTCGGGTTGCGGCAAGACCACGCTCCTGTCGATCCTCGGCGGCTTCCTCGTGCCCGACGAGGGACGCGTGCTCATCGGGGGCCGCGACGTGACGCGGATCCCCGCCGCGCGCCGGCCGACGGCGACCGTGTTCCAGGACTACGCCCTGTTCCCGCACATGAGCCTGCGCGACAACGTGGCCTTCGGGCCGCGGATGGCCGGGATGGGCCGCCGCGCCCGCCACGCCCGCGCCGGGGAGATGCTCGAGATGGTGGGCCTGCGCGGCGAGGCGGCGAAGCGGCCCCACGCGCTCTCGGGCGGGCAGCGGCAGCGCGTGGCGCTGGCCCGCGCGCTCGCCGTGGAGCCCGACCTCCTGCTCCTCGACGAGCCGCTCGGCGCGCTCGACCTTGCGCTCCGGCGCGCCATGCAGGACGAGCTCAAGGCCA
>CAZWWR010000142.1:0-6422 GCA_964637265.1 uncultured Jannaschia sp. | reverse complement strand
ATCAAGCGCGGCATCGACCTCGCCGTGGCCAAGGTCGTCGAGCACATCAAGTCGTCGGCGCGTGACGTCAACGACAGCGCCGAGGTCGCGCAGGTGGGCTCCATCGCCGCCAACGGCGAGACCGAGATCGGCCGCCAGATCGCCGACGCGATGCAGAAGGTCGGCAACGACGGCGTCATCACCGTCGAGGAGAACAAGGGCCTCGAGACCGAGACCGAGGTGGTCGAGGGCATGCAGTTCGACCGCGGCTACCTCAGCCCCTACTTCGTGACCAACCCCGAGAAGATGGTGGCCGAGCTCGAGGATGCCGTCGTCCTGCTGCACGAGAAGAAGCTCTCGTCGCTGCAGCCGATGGTGCCGCTGCTCGAGTCTGTGATCCAGTCGGGCAAGCCGCTCCTCATCATCGCCGAGGATGTCGAGGGCGAGGCTCTGGCCACGCTCGTCGTCAACAAGCTGCGCGGCGGCCTCAAGATCGCCGCCGTCAAGGCGCCGGGCTTCGGCGACCGCCGCAAGGCCATGCTGCAGGACATCGCGATCCTGACCGGCGGCCAGGTGATCTCCGACGATCTCGGCATGAAGCTCGAGAACGTGACGATGGACATGCTGGGCACCGCCAAGCGCGTCATCATCAAGAAGGACGACACGACGATCATCGACGGCTCGGGCGAGAAGGCCGAGATCGAGGCGCGCGTCACCCAAATCCGTCAGCAGATCGAGGAGACGACGTCCGATTACGACCGTGAGAAGCTGCAGGAGCGGGTCGCCAAGCTCGCCGGTGGCGTCGCCGTCATCCGCGTCGGCGGCATGACCGAGGTCGAGGTCAAGGAGCGGAAGGACCGCGTCGACGACGCGCTCAACGCGACCCGCGCGGCCGTGCAGGAAGGCGTGGTCGTCGGTGGCGGCGTGGCGCTCGTGCTCGGTGGCAAGGCGCTCGACGGCGTGACCGGCGAGAACTCCGATCAGGACGCGGGCATCGCCATCGTGCGTCGTGCACTGGAGGCCCCGCTTCGTCAGATCGCCGAGAACGCGGGCGTCGACGGGGCCGTGGTCGCCGGCAAGGTGCGCGAGTCCTCCGACGCCTCCTTCGGCTTCAACGCCCAGACGGAAGAGTACGGCGACATGTTCAAGTTCGGCGTGATCGACCCCGCGAAGGTCGTCCGCACCGCGCTCGAGGATGCGGCCTCCGTGGCCGGCCTGCTCATCACGACCGAGGCGATGGTCGCCGACAAGCCCGAGAAGCCGGGCGCCAATGCCGCGGCGGGTGCCGGCGGCATGGGCGGCATGGGCGGCATGGACATGATGTGAGTCCTGCCACCAGCGGCAGAGACCTTCGGGGCGCCTTCGGGCGCCCCGATTTCGTTCGCGATGCGGCACCCAGTTGAGGGATCGGGCCGGCTTTACGTCGTTGCCAGCTTCGAGACGTGATCGAGCGTTGGAGCCGTTGGGTGGAGGTAGGCGGTTCCGCCCAGATATAGCGACGGTGCAAGCCCAGCGGACGGTCGGCGACCCAGATCCGGCCTGCCTAGTTCTCTAGGCTCACAATGGCCAAGGGACCTGCCCCATATCGCGCAGTCGGAACTCGGCCAAACCGATCGGGCGCCCAGAAGATCGTTCTATGAGAACGGAGGCAGACGGCGTAGTACCGACTGAGCTCAGGACGAATCCGCCCGCTTTGAACTATCAGTCCGTCGCCCACGAACTGACATCCGCAAATTGGGGTGTAATCGGCTGACGCCGCGGTTCCCCCCAAGCGCGGAGTGCAGCCGCGGCGCGCCTCAGGCTCTCGACGGACTCGTTCCACCAAGGCGCCCAGAGCTGCCCCATATGCGGAAGCCCTGGCGTCGCCTCGAGGGATATCGAAGCTCCGGCAGAACGTCCGCGCTCGAAGAGCAGGCGGGAGTCCTCGTAGAGGACCTCGGGCATGCCGACCTCGACATGGGTAGGAGGCAGCAGCGAGAGGTCGTCCAGGATGGGGGAGACATGCCGATGGCTCGCGGGCATTCCGACGAAGCAGAGTTCAGAAAGGCTGTGATCGTCGGCGGAATCCACCATCGGATCGACCGTGCCCATGACCCCGCGTTCCCGGTTGAGGCCCGTCCGGTCGGTATTCGGCGAGAACAGGAGCAGCCCCGCGGGAGGCGTTCCACGCCGCGCGAGTTCCAGCGCGGTCACCAGCGCCAGGTGCCCGCCCGCGCTGTCCCCTGCAAGGACAGCATCGGGCCGGCCCTCGACGGCAGTCAGGGCATCCCGGAGCGGCGCCGGCCAGCGGTGCTCCGGCGCGAGCCTGTATCTCGGGAGCACGACCGATCGTCCCGAGAGGGATGCTAGCCAGGCCGCAGGCCGAAGATGTGTATCGGGTCCGCCGAAGACGTATCCGCCGCCATGAAACCAGATCACGCGACCCTTTCGGCAAGCGACCGCCCCCGACGGTCTGATCACCCTCCCTCCGGCGTCCTCAGCGATGGTCACGTCGGGCGGCATCCCGTCCTGCGATCCCGCTTCACCCAGAACCAGCCTCCGGAACCCCGCCCGCATCTCCTTCGGGCTGCCTCCCACCGGGTGGGATCGAATCCGCGAGATCACGTCCGAGCGGCGGGCGTCGCGTGGGAGGACGGAAGCGCCCGTCGGGGAGGTCATGATCAGACGTTGATCGACTGCACGGCGCCGCCGTCCACGCGCCAGTTAGAGCCCACAACGAAGGAGGCGCGCTCCGAGCAGAGCGCGGCGATCACGAAGGCGACTTCCTCGGGTCGTCCTCGGCGGTTCAGGACGAGGTGCGGACGCTCCTCGGCCAGGAAGCTCTCGACGGCCTCGTCGAAGGTCTCGCCCCGTTCGTCCGAGCGCTTCTCCATCATCCCGTCGGTCATGTCCGTCTCGATGAAGGCCGGGGCCACGCAGTTCACCAGCACCCCCTGCTGGGCATAGACTTGGCTCATGCCCTTGGCGAAGGACAGCACGGCAGCCTTCGAGGCGTTGTAGACCACCTCGTCGGGGTAGGGCTGGGCCACGTTCTCGCTCGTGACGAAGATCACGCGTCCCCACCCGCGCTCCCGCATCCCCGGGACGAGGGCCTTCGACATCCGAACGGCCGTCATGAAGTCGGTGTTCCAGGCATGCTCCCAGTCGCTCTCCTTGATGTCGTCGAGCGGGTCCCCCTTGGCTCCCGTCACCCCGGCCCCATGCACGAGGATCTCGGCGGTCCAACCCTTCTGGGCTACGGCCCGGGCGACATCCTCGGCGCCGGCCATCGACGATAGGTCGGCCACGACCGTCGCGATCGAGTCCCCACCCCCGAGCGCGTCGGCCGCCTCCCGAAGCTCCATCTCGTCGATGTCCGTGAGGACGAGGTTGCAGCCTTCGTCCCGCAGGATCTTGGCCGTCTCGAGGATCATGTCGCCCGCCGCCCCGGTGAGGACGGCCGTCCGGCCAGAGATCATGAGGTCCATCTAAGTGCTCCCATCGGCCTTCGGCAGGCCACCGTTCCAGTCGGTATCCAATCCCGGACCGGCCGACCCGGTTCCGGCCCGTTGGACCGGAGGTCTCACACCGGTCCGGGTGTGGCGCTTGACGACTGAAAGGTGGCGTGGCCCATTCCCCACGGAGGAAGCGTTCATGCTCTCGAGGCTCGCGCAATTCGTCGCCTGGGCCCTGGCGGTCGTGCTCATCGCGGGCGCGGCGCTCTGGCTCCTCGTGCCGCGGGAGCCCGTGGATCGGAACATCGAGTTCGATCCGTCAGCGCTGCCAGCACCGTCGGCATTGCCCGAGTATCTCGCTTCTGCAGAGGCTCGGTTCGATGACATCAGGCCGGGGCAGGGGCGTCAGATCGTCTGGGCGGGCGAGGAGGGCGAACGCACGGCCTGGTCGGTGCTCTATGTCCACGGCTTCTCCGCGTCCCCGTCCGAGATCCGGCCGGTACCGGAACGCGTGGCGGACGCGCTCGGCGCGAACCTCCATTTCCTCCGTCTTCGGGGCCACGGACGGGGCGGGGCGGCGATGGCGGAGCCCGTCGCCGGGGACTGGCTCGAAGACATGGCCGAGGGGCTCGCCATCGCCCGGAGCCTTGGGGACAGGATCCTCGTCGTCTCGACATCCTTCGGCGGCACGCTCACCGCCGGCGTTCTCCTCGACGCGGAGCTCGCCGATCTCCGGGAGGGAATCACGGGAGCCGTCCTCATCGCCCCGAACTTCCGCCTCCGCCACCCGCTCGCCCCGCTCATGGAACTGCCGGGCGCCCGCTGGATCGGACCGCTGCTGGCCGGGCAGGAGCGGGGCTTTCCCGTCAAGAACGAGGGCCACGCCGCCAACTGGACGACGCGCTATCCCACGGTCGCGGCCGCTCCGATGGCCGCGACCATGCGCTATGCCCGGGGGCTCGACGCGAGCGGGGCGACTGTACCCGCGCTGTTCGTCTTCTCTGCCGAGGATCGCGTGGTGGATACGAACGCGGCCGTCCGCGTCGCCCGACGCTGGGGCGCCCCATCGGAGATAGCATATCTCGCGCCGGGTCCCGGTGACGATCCGAACGCGCATGTCCTGGGAGGTGACATCCTGAGCCCGGGCCTGACGGGGCCGCTCGTCGACCTCATCCTCGGCTGGACCGGCGGCCTCGACTGATCGGGCCGCAGCGGCGAGACGCCCGATGCATGACCCGGACGCGCCTGCGCATCACGTCAGCAGCCGCATCCCCCGCGTGAGGCCATCGAGCGTCATTGGCACCATGCGCGCCTCGAAGAGGTCCCGGACCATCCGGATCGATTGAGTGTACTGCCAGTGCCTTTCCGCGACCGGATTTATCCAAAGCGACCGCGGCCATTGTTCCCTCGCGCGCGTCAGCCAGACATGGCCCGCCTCGGCGTTCCAGTGCTCGTTCGCACCCCCGGGATGGCTGATCTCGTAGGGGCTCATCGAAGCGTCCCCGACGAAGATGCACCTGTAGTCCGACGGATACGTGTTCAGCACCTCCCAGGTGGGCGTCTGGGCGTTCCAGCGCCTCCTGTTGTCGCGCCACACGCCTTCGTAGAGGCAGTTGTGGAAATACCAGTGCTCGAGAACCTTGAACTCCGCACGCGCCGCGGAGAAGAGCGTCTCCACCATCGACACGTGGTCGTCCATCGATCCGCCGACATCGAGGAAGAGCAGGACCTTCACCGCGTTGCGGCGCTCCGGGCGCGTCACGACGTCGAGCCATCCCTGCCGGGCCGTCCGCCGGATCGTCCCATCGAGGTCGAGCTCCTCCGACGCACCGTCCCGGGCCCAGGCCCGCAGGCGTCGAAGCGCCACCTTGATGTTGCGGGTGTCGAGCTCGCGCGTGTCGTCGAGGTCACGGAACTCGCGCCTGTCCCACACCTTCACGGCACGGCGGTGGCGTGATCCGTCCTGTCCGATGCGCACGCCTTCCGGGTTGTACCCGTATGCGCCGAAGGGACTCGTTCCCGCCGTCCCGATCCATTTCGAGCCGCCCTCGTGGCGTCCTTGCTGCTCGGCGAGCCGGTCCCTGAGGCGCTTCATCAGTTCGTCGAACCCGCCCGCGCCCTCGATCTCGGCCATCTCCTTCGGCGCGAGGTGCTTCTCGGCCTCGCGACGCAGCCAGTCTGCCGGGAGATCCGCGGCCATTAGCACGTCGGCGAGAGGAACGTCTTCGAGCCCTCCGAAGGCCGCACCGAAGGCCCGGTCGAAACGGTCCATGTGCCGCTCGTCCTTCACGAGGGCCGCTCGAGCCAAGTGATAGAACCCGTCGACGTCGTTGGTCACCAGCCCCCGGGAGAGCGCTTCGAGGAGCGTGAGATGCTCCCTCGGGGTGACCGGCACCCCGTGCGAGCGAAGCTGGCCGAAGAAGCTCAGGAGCATCAGGCCATCCGGGTGACGACGATCGTGAGGAGGATGCCGAAAACGAAACCGATCAGGGCGTAGACGGCCGCGTATTGCGCGATGTCGAAGCCGTTTCCCTTCCGCCGTCGAGCGGTGAGGGCGCCGATCACGGCTCCGGCGGCGGCGAGAATGAAATGCAGCATGCGACGGAGGTAGACCCTGAGCTTCAGGCGGACAACCATGCGATAGCGGGATCAGAACTGCTGCGAGCGTCTTACTGCTTGCGACACAAGAAAGGTGAGGACATCCCCGAAGGACCAGCCAGTGACGCTAGCTGCGAGTTGACGTCCGTTAGGCTCAGGACCCACAAACACCAGATGGCGGCGGCTGCGAGAGCGATTGCAGAGAGAAAGAGTTCGCCGCATCTGTCGTGGTGGGCTGAGATGCGGCGCCAATCCGTGAGGCGAGCGAAGAGCTTCTCGACCTCGTAGCGTTGCCTGTAGAGCTTGCGATCATGCGTGGCGGAGGCCCTGCGTCAGCGGCGGGCGGGAGTGTCCGTGGTGACCTGAGCCCCGTTTCTTCCTCCAGGTTTGGGTAGAGTCCGTTCCGATCGA
>CAZWWR010000141.1:0-6430 GCA_964637265.1 uncultured Jannaschia sp. | reverse complement strand
GTCCAGTCCTCTCGTCGGACCAGACCCTGGCTCCCGGTGGAGGTGGAACCGGGAGTCCAGCAGCCCGCGCCGCTGCCGGTGATCTCAGTCGCGCGGACCTCGAGCGTCGCTTCGTCCACCGCCAGGGGCACCCTGCGTCATAGGCGTTGACGGCTCCCGCCGTGCCAGCGCGCGTGCCGTTCGTCGGGGTCCCGGTCCACCGAACCGCGCCCCGATCCTCCTCACCCCTCGCCACGGACCTCGATGCCCGTGCTTTTCACGAGCAGGTGCAGCGGCCCGCCCGAGCCCCGACGGGGCAGCTGCACGGCCAAGCGTCCTGCGGCGGCGGCAGAGCGTCGAGAC
The DNA here is from genome assembly GCA_964637265.1 of uncultured Jannaschia sp. Lineage (GTDB taxonomy): Bacteria > Pseudomonadota > Alphaproteobacteria > Rhodobacterales > Rhodobacteraceae > Jannaschia. The sequence goes on along the minus strand of CAZWWR010000141.1, from coordinate 6,088 downwards.
CGAGGGGGACCGGCGGGCCTTCCAGCGGAAGGATCGCCCGACGAAGGGCACCGGCCAGTCGAGCCCCGCCAGCCTGGGCAGGCCCGCCACGATGCCGGTCGTCAGCCTCGGCGGCAGGCCGAACCGGGCTCCGCCCGCCCGGGGCTGAAACAGGCCCCCGGCCTGTTTCCAGAACGCCCCTCACCCCCGATCGTGAGGCAGGCCTGGATCGCGCTCGTCGGATGATCGGTCCCCCGGACCGATAACCGATCCTCCTCGCCCTGGAAGGTCCGCTGCCGGCCGCGCCTGCCCGACGGTGCCGCGTGCCACGCCACGTCAGTGTCGAACCAGACCGCCCGCGAGCCGCGCTCACGCAGCGCGGCGTTGCAGGACGACCGGTCCAGCATGCGGTCGCGGACAGGCGAAGGCCCGGACCTCCCGTCCCGCCATGCCGTCGGACCCGCGATCGGAATGCCAGGCAGGCTCGGCGTAAGGAGGTCGACACTAACTAGTGGCCCCCCGATGGCGCGCCGTCGTCAGCCCCTTACCAGCCGTCCTAAAGCTCCGGCGCTCAACAGAACGATCCTCCGCATCGATCTGCCCTCCTCAAGGCTATTCAGCATCTGATCGGCCTGTAGGTCCTACGGCTGGGCGTTCTCGTCCTCCAGGCCCTTCAGCCGCGTCGCCATCAAGTTCGAACCGGTGGCAACTCGATGGCGACCGTTACAGAGGCCGATCCCGCCGTGCTCCGACTTTCACTCGCGCAGCGGCATGCTGCCGATCCCAGGCCGTCGCCGGAACTCGGCCGTGCCCATGCCTCGCGCCTACCCGGCCAGCATCGCGATGATCTGCGCCCCTCTAAACTCATCCCGCGCATCGTTCGTCTCCGCGCATGCCGGACCGCCGGTCCGCGTGAAAGACCTTTAAGGGGCGCAGGTTAACTTCACGCAGCAACTCCGTCGTGAGGACGGGCCTCAGAACGTTAAGAAAAGTCATATATCCCCAATCTCGTCGATCGTACCGACGAGGTCGATTGCTGCGCTCAATGACCTTAGCGCGATACGACTCACAGTCGGCAGTACGAGCCATTCGAGCGTCCAAGCGGCGCCGGATCGTTCCTGCTCATGTATCTGCGCATCCATCGCAAGCGCCGAGTGCCCGGCGGCATAGCGGGCGAGCGAAACGAGTAGCTCTGCCAGAACCGGATTCCTCTTGTGCGCCATCGCCGACGATCCGCCTCCTCGCGCGAGGGCGATCTCTTCCACGCCTTGCTGGGCCATCAGGCAAGCATCCTGACCGATCTTGCCCAATCCGCCGGCCACCATCGCCATCACGGCGACATGTTCAGCGATGCCATCCCGCTCGGTATGCCAGCATGGCCCCGCGCCCAGGCCGAGTTCGTCCGCCAAGTATTCGACTATCGCGGGGCCAAACGTACCAAGAGCGGCCCGATCCCCTGCAGCGCCGCCAAGCTGGACGCGCTCGACCCGGGGGCGGGAAGCGGCGAGCCGGGCGGCGTGACGGGCGAGCGGCCTCCTCCAAGCGCCGATCCTGACGCTCGCATCGATTGGCATCGCGGTCTGCATCCGGGTTCGCCCCATGATCTGGCGGCCACCGAACCGTTCCTCCAGTCCAAGAAGGACTGTATCCAGGCGTTCGATCCTCGCCTCCGCGAGGTCCGCGGCATCTCGCAAGGTCAGTGCAAGAGCGGTATCGAGTATATCCTGCGAGGTCGCGCCGGTATGCACCGCATCCGCGTCCGGGCCTGCCATCTCGCGGAGGATGCGGACGAGCGTCGGAATTGGGACTCCGTCCCGCGCCGTGCCGGTTCGCAGGTCTGCGGGCGCGATGCGGGTTGCCTCGATGGCCCGAGCGGCCCGTTCCGCCATGTCGGCATCGACGGCTCCAGTTGCGCCGAGCGCGCGACTGAACGACGCCTCTATCCGGAGCATGTGCGAAAGCTGTCGCTCCGGCGCCCAGATCGCCGCCGCTCCATCATCTCCCAACAAAGCTCCGAGCCATGGGTGATCGGGGCCGAAGGTCATGGTTGCACCTTATCCGCATGTCGCAACGAGTGGGACGCTTCTCCGCCTGAAGCCCTTGTTGGCTTCGCGTATCCGACGGCCAGGACGATCTCGGGCCGGGCGACTGGCAGCGGCGCAATAGGAGGTTTGACGGTCTTAGACATGATAGCAAAATGCGAGTCTACGTCGACGCAAGGAGTTGGCATGACCACGGCTACGCTCGATTCATGGGATCAGCATCATCGGATGCCACTGAGGCCGCTGCGCATCCCTCCGACGCCGTCGGCTCGAGCATCACCGGCTACCCATCGACTCAATACGCTCATTCTAACCTTGTTGCACGGACGGGCCCTGGGATTCACTTCGGGACGATAGGAGCATGGCTGGGAGGCATGTCGAAGCCTGCCCCTATCCTCTACCGCACCCTGACCTGGTCCACCTACACCGCGGCGCTGCGTGAGCGCGGGTCGCTGACCGTCTGGTTCGACCCTTCGACACCTTGGCACGCGGTGCTGTCGGGCAAGCGTAGCGGCCAGTTGGTCTACAGCGGCGCCGTCATCCAGGCCTGCCCGACGATCAACGTGCTTTTCGGTCTGCCGCTCCGGCAGGCCACCGGCTTCGTGGCGAGCCTGCTGAAGCTGGCGGGTCTCGACTGGCCGGTGCCGGACTTCTCGACCCTCTGCCGGCGGCAGAAGACGCTGGTCGTGCAACTGCCCTAACGCGGCAGCGGCGGTCCGCTGCACCTGCTGGTCGACAGCACCGGCATCAAGGTCCGCGGCGAGGGGTGAGGAGGATCGGGGCTCGGTCCAGTGGACCGGGACCCCGACGAACGAACGGCACGCCCGCAAGCACGGCGGGGCCAGGCGGCGCGCTCGCCATTGTCCTCGGACCAATGGCGGACAAGGCCCGCGGCGCAAGGTCCACCTGGCCATGGACGAGGCGACCCTCGAGGTCCGCGCAGTCGAGGTCACCGACAGCGGCGCCGGCGATGCGCCTGTGTTGCCCGACCTGCTCGGCCGGATCCCCGAGGGCGAGCCGACCGCCTCGGTCACCGCCGACGGCGCCTATGACGGTCGTGCATGCCGCGACGCCATCGCAGGCCGGAGCGCCGAAGCCGTCATCCCACCCCGACGCAACGCGAAGCCCCGGAAGAAGCACAGCCCCGGGGCGAGGGCGAGGAACGAGGCCCTGCGCGCCATCAAGCGCCTCGGCCGGACGATCTGGCGCAAGTGGAGCGGCTACCACCGCCGAAGCCGCGCCGAGACCTAGACGAACTGCATGAAGCCGCCCGGCCAGAAGCTCATGGCTCGCGACTTCGACCGCCAGACCGCCGAAATCCACGTCCGCATCGCCATCCCCAGCCGCTTCACCGCCCTCGGCATTCCCGTCACCCAGCCCATCGGCTGACCCCCGCGGGGAGTGGGGAAGTGCGGCCTCTCCGTGCTCCGTGCAACAGAGCCTTGTCGGCCGACTACACCTGGTCGGGCGGAGGATCACTACCCGCTACAAACGCTAGGCCTACATCCATATTGCATTCTGAAAGCCCACCGCAGGCACCGCCCCGATGAACTAGACCATGCGGTTCCTTCAGGCGCACTTTACGCATTCGTCAACGGTAATGCCCCGTGAGTGAGGCGCTTCTCGCGTTTGGTTAGCCATACAGACCTCGTCAGTGCGTATGCCGAAGGCGGTTCTCGGATTGCCCGCCGGGGCGGCGCCTTTGGGTTGGGCCGCATAAAAAACCGGCAGTGCGGTGCGGCGCGACGGCCGCGCTCGAGGTGCTGCACTGGCGATCCGGGCGTCCGTCCCCCTTGTGTGCGCGCAGCTTCGGCACCCGTCGCCGGGGACACCTAGGGGGACATCTATGAACAGACTGCTTCGCGCCACTGCCCTGACCAGCGCGCTCGCTGCCGCGGGCGCCGTCTCCGCCCAGGAGGCCGACTGCCCGATCAAGGTGGGCGTGCTTCATTCGCTGTCGGGCACGATGGCGATCAGCGAGACGACGCTGAAGGACACGGTCGAGATGCTGGTCGAGCAGCAGAACGAGGCGGGCGGGCTGCTGGGCTGCGAGCTGGAGGCCGTCGTGGTCGACCCGGCCTCCGACTGGCCGCTCTTCGCCGAGAAGGCACGCGAGTTGCTCACGGTCGAGAACGTGGACGTCATCTTCGGAAGCTGGACGAGCGTGAGCCGCAAGTCGGTGCTCCCCGTCCTGGAGGAGCTCAACGGCCTGATGTTCTACCCGGTCCAGTACGAGGGCGAGGAGAGCTCCAAGAACGTCTTCTACACCGGCGCCGCCCCCAACCAGCAGGCGATCCCGGCCGTCGACTACTTCCTGGAGGAGCTGGGCATCGAGCGCTTCGCCCTGCTCGGCACGGACTACGTCTATCCGCGGACGACGAACAACATCCTCGAGGCCTACCTGAAGACGAACGGCGTTGCCGAGGAGGACATCTTCGTCAACTACACGCCCTTCGGCCACAGCGACTGGGCGACCATCGTCTCCGAGGTCGTCTCGATGGGCGAGGAGGGGCGGCCCGTGGGCGTCGTCTCCACCATCAACGGCGACGCGAACGTGGGCTTCTACAAGGAGCTGGCCGCCCAGGGCGTGGACGCGTCCGACATCCCCGTCGTCGCCTTCTCGGTGGGCGAGGAGGAGCTCCCGGGCCTCGACACGACCGACCTCGTCGGCCACCTCGCCGCGTGGAACTACTTCCAGTCCGCCGACACTGCCGAGAACGAGGAGTGGGTCGCCGCGTGGAAGGAGCGGATGGGCGAGGAGCGGGTCACGAACGACCCGATGGAGGCCCACTACATCGGCTTCAACATGTGGGTGCAGGCCGTGGAACAGGCGGGCACCACCGACGTCGATGCCGTGCGCGGGGCGATGTACGGCCAGGAGGTGCCCAACCTGACGGGCGGCACGGCGGTCATGCTTCCCAACCACCACCTGACGAAGCCCGTGCTGATCGGCGAGATCACCGAGGACGGCCAGTTCGACATCGTCAGCCAGACCGAGGAGGTGCCGGGCGACGCCTGGACGGACCACCTGCCCGAATCGGCGGTGCTGACCTCCGACTGGCCGGGCCTCGGCTGCGGGATGTACAACACCGAGACCGAGAGCTGCGTGCAGATCGAGTCGAACTACTGATCGGGGCTTGACCGCCCCCCCTGGGGGCCCGCGGCAGGCGTCGCGGGCCCCGTCCGAGGCCATCCGGCCCGGCGCCCCTGCCGGTCCACACTCCCCTTCCAGCCCTGGCCGCGAGCCCCGCATGACTCTCCTCCGCTGCCTCCTCGCGGTCCTCGCGCTGGCCCTCTGGGCTCCGCCCGCCCTGGCGCAGGAGGGCCCGCTCCAGGCCGCGCTGCAGGCCAACGCCGCCGATGTCGAGCGCGCCTCGCGCCGGACCGTCCAGGGCGTGGTGGACGCGGTGCTCGCGACCGGCGAGGAGGGCGCGCCCCGCCTGCTGGAGGCGTGGCGGGACAAGGGGCTGTTCCTCCACGACGACGGCCGCTTCGTCTATGCCGAGCGGGCGGGCGAGGGCTACGCGCTGACGGATATCGACACCGGCGACCCCTTGGGCGAGGTCGGCCGCCGCGACGTGAAGGAGCTGCGCCCCAACGCGGGCGTGCGCGGCGTCCTCTCCTCGGCGCTCGTGACGTTCCAGCTGGTCGATCCCGATCCGGCCCGGCGGAGCGAGGCGCTGGCCTCGCTCGCCCGCGACCTCGACCCCGACATGCTGGTCCCCCTCCGCCAGTCGATGGAGGGCGAGGAGGACGCGCGGATCCTGGCCCGCAAGCGCGAGCTGGAGGCCATCCTCACCGTCCGGTTCGGCACCGACACCGCCCGGCGGGTGGAGGCGATCGAGGGGCTGGGCCGCAGCATGTCCATCGAGGCGCGCTCCGCGCTCAACCGCGTGCTCGCGACCGAACGCGTCGTGGGGCCCGTCCCGGAGGACGCGAACGTCGCTGGCACGCCCGCGCTCGACCCCGCCGAGGCCCGCGCCCTCCTGGTGGAGGCGGAGCTCGTGGCGCCCGCCGTCACGCGGGGCGCCCGCGACGCGGCCCTCGTCGCCGCCATCGCGGAGGGC
>CAZWWR010000140.1:0-6439 GCA_964637265.1 uncultured Jannaschia sp. | reverse complement strand
CGCGGGGCCGGGTCCGCCGGGGGCGGGGCCGACGACCGCGTCCGGCCCGGCACCGGCGCGACGGGCGGCGGGGCCCGTCACCGCGAGGGGGGTCAAAACTTCCACCCCGAATGGAGCGCCGCGATGCCGAAGGAGAGGTTGCGGTACTTGACGTTGCCGAAGCCCGCCCCGGTGATCATCGAGGCGAAGCGGGTCTGGTCCGGGAAGCGGCGGATCGACTCGACGAGGTACTGGTAGCTCTCCCTGTCGCCGGCGATCGCCTGCCCCATACGCGGGATCGCCTCGAAGGAGTAGAGGTCGTAGGCCCGTTGCAGGAGCGGGTTGGGCAGCTGCGAGAACTCGAGCACCATGAGCCGCCCGCCGGGCCGCAGGACGCGGTAGGCCTCCTCCAGCGCGTCGGGCACCCGGGTCACGTTCCGGATGCCGAACGAGATCGTGTAGGCGTCGAAGGTGCCGGACTCGAAGGGGAGCGCCATCGCGTCCCCCGCGACCCATTCGAGGCGGTCCGACAGCGCCTCCGCCTCGGCCCGCCTGCGCCCCTCGACCAGCATCGCCTCGGTCATGTCTAGGACGGTCGCCGTGGCGTCGGGCACGCGGCGCAGGACCCGGAAGGCGATGTCCCCGGTTCCGCCGGCCACGTCGAGCAGCCGCATGCCCGGCCGGGGCGCCAGCCAGTCGATCATCGCGTCCTTCCAGACGCGGTGGATGCCCATCGACATGGCGTCGTTCATCACGTCGTAACGCGCGGCGACGGAGGAGAACACGCCGTGCACGAGGCGGGCCTTCTCCTCCTCGGGCACGTCGCGGTAGCCGAAATGGGTGCTGCGCCCCTCGCCTGCGGGGGGGCGATCGTCCTGCTCTGCCATGCTCTTGCGATCCCTGCCTTCAGCGCCTTCTTATAGGGCGCCCCGGCCGCGCCGCAACGCGCGGACCCCCAGACGAAGGCCCCCCATGCCCGAACTTCCCGAGGTCGAGACCGTGCGCCGCGGCCTTCAGCCGGCCCTCGAGGGCGCGCGCATCGAGCGGGCCGAGATCCGGCGCTCGGGCCTGCGCTGGCCGTTTCCCGCGCGCATGGCGGAGCGCCTCGAGGGCGCGCGCATCACGTCCCTGGGGCGGCGCTCGAAGTACCTGCTGGCCCGGCTGGACACGGGGGAGACCCTGATCGTGCATCTCGGCATGTCGGGGCGGATGGTGGTCGACGCCCTGCAGCTGGGGCGGTTCCACCGCGACGCGGGCTGGCTGCCGGCGCACGACCACGTGGTGCTCCACACCGCCGAGCACCGCGTGACATTCAACGACGCGCGGCGCTTCGGCGCGATGGATCTCGTGGCGAGCGAGGCCTCCGAGGCGCATCCGCTGCTCGCGCGCCTCGGCCCGGAGCCGCTCGGGAACGGCTTCAGCGAGGGCTACCTGCTCGACGCGCTGCGCGGACGGCGGACGCCGGTAAAGGCGGCGCTCCTCGATCAGCGGATCGTGGCGGGGCTGGGCAACATCTACGTCGCCGAGGCGCTGCACCGCGCGCGCGTCTCGCCGCGACGGCTCGCGGGCAACCTCGGCCCCGCGCGGGTGGCGCGGCTGGTCCCGGCCATCCGGGAGGTGCTGCGGGAGGCCATCGCGGCGGGCGGCTCGAGCCTGAGGGACCACCGTCAGGCGAGCGGGGAGCTGGGCTACTTCCAGCACAGCTTCCGCGTCTACGACCGCGAGGGGGCCCCCTGCCCCCGCGACGGCTGCGGCGGGACGGTCCTGCGGATGGTCCAGTCCGGCCGGTCGACCTTCCACTGCGCGTCCTGCCAGCGGTGAGCGGACCGCGGCGGGCGCGGGGCTCCCGCGTGCAGGCGGACGAGGTGCGCGTCGGGCGGGTCGGGGTGACGCATGCCGGACCGGGAGTGCGCGCCGCCTACGGTGTTCGGGCCGTGAGCGACGCGGCGCCCCGCGGGGCGGACCGGGCTCGTGCGACCCGAGCGGCAGCGGCTCCCCCACCGGAGCGTGACACGGGGCGGACGGGCCGGGTGGCCGTCGCCGACCCGCCCGTCCTGACCGCCGATCGTGCATCGGTGGCGGACAGAACTGCCCGGCGGGGGGCCGTGCTGCGGCCGCCCTTGCGCATCACGGCACGAGCGGCCAAGCCTTCCCGGCGGAACCGAGGAAAGCAATCGATGGCCTACGACACCCTGCTCGTCGAGACCGAGGATCACGTCACGACGATCCGGCTCAACCGCCCGGAGGCGATGAACGCGCTGAACTCGAAGCTGCTCGGGGAGCTCGGCAAGGCCCTCCGCGCGGCCGATGCCGACGGGCGGGTGCGGTGCATCGTGATTACCGGCTCGGACAAGGCCTTCGCCGCCGGGGCCGACATCAAGGAGATGCACGAGAAGACCTTCGTCGAGGCCTTCATGGGGGACCTGTTCGGCCGCGAGGCCGACGCGGTGACGGAGACTCGCAAGCCGATCATCGCGGCGGTCGCGGGATACGCGCTCGGAGGCGGCTGCGAGCTGGCGATGATGTGCGACTTCATCATCGCCGCAGACAGCGCGAAGTTCGGCCAGCCCGAGATCAACCTCGGGGTCGTGGCGGGGATCGGCGGCACCCAGCGCCTGACCCGCGCGGTGGGCAAGGCGAAGTCGATGGACATGCACCTCACCGGCCGGTTCATGGACGCGACCGAGGCCGAGCGCGCAGGCCTCGTGAGTCGGGTCGTGCCGGCCAAGAAGCTGATGGAGGAGGCGCAGGCGGCCGCCGCCAAGATCGCCGAGCGGAGCCTCGTGACGGCGATGGCCGTGAAGGAGGCCGTGAACCGGAGCCAGGAGACGACCCTCGCGGAGGGGCTTCTCTTCGAGCGCCGACTCTTTCACGCGATGTTCGCGACCGAGGATCAGGCGGAGGGCATGTCGGCCTTCCTCGAGAAGCGCGAGGCGCAGTTCCGGGACAAGTAGGGGCGCGGCGCGGGAGGTGCGGGCGGCGTCCCGCGCCAGAGACTACGGCGGATCGAGGGCCGGAGGCGACGCGCCCTTCCGTAACACCCTCCGCACGCAATCGCGCATCATGGAACCGTCTCCAGCGGTCTGTCTCCGGCGCGGATCCGGGGGGCGGCAGCCTTGCCGTGCCGGCGCGTTCCGGAGCCGGATACCGAAGAGCCGGTATTTGTGTGCGCCTTGGCCGCGTATCCGCGCCGCGGGAGTGATGCCGAGCCGCGGCGGCGGGGCGTGTCCCGGGCCCGGGGGACGTCCATCGTGGTCCCTCCCACGGAAGCACCGGCGCGAGGGCCGGTGGAGGGGCCTTCCCTTCGCGCGGCATCTGGTGTAGCGGCCGCCGCACATGCGCGTGAGGTCCGCGAGGCCGGAGGCGTCGGTAGAGAACCCGGCGCGGTCCCCAAGGGGTCCTGACGCGCGATCGCGACGAGACTCACGAGAGGGATCAGAGCATGGCCAACAGCCCCCAGGCCAAGAAGCGCGCCAGGCAGAACGAGGCGCGCTTCGCCGTGAACAAGGCGCGCCGGTCGCGCATCCGCACCTACCTCAGGAAGGTCGAGGAGGCGATCGCCTCGGGCGACGGCGCGGCCGCCGCGGCGGCACTGCGCGCGGCGCAGCCGGAACTGATGCGCGGCGTGACGAAGGGCGTCCTGCACAAGAACACCGCCGCCCGGAAGATGAGCCGGCTGGCCGCCCGGGTGAAGGCGGTCGCGTCCTGAGCGACTGACCGCCGCACTGTCACGGGACCCGGACACCCGATCGCCGCGGCGCGGAGACGCCGCCGCGGCCGGCCCGGCATCCCGATAGGCAAGGCGCGCCGCCCGGCGCGCCTTTTCCGTTCCAGTGCAACCACTTCGCACCAGCAGCAGATTCGTGTTGGGGCGATCCTCGTGTCAACTGTGAAGAATCGTTGAAGCCCACGGCGAGGGGTCGATATTGGACAGCGCGGCGAGTCAGATCGCACAGAGCGAGGGACGAAGATGAGCGAGGGCGTCGGCCCGCGCGTTGACGAGGTGGGGCCTCAGGACGCGTGGGACATCTTGTCGAGAGACGAGGGCGCGATGCTCGTTGACGTCCGGTCCGAGGCCGAGCTGACCTTCGTCGGCGGCCCGGATCTTTCATCCCTCGGGAAGCGATGCGTCCATGTCGAGTGGGCGCGCTACCCGGGGATGGAACGCAACACCGCCTTCGTGGACGAGCTCGAGGAGAGCCTGGGGGGGCTGCCACCCCGCCTGCTCTTCCTCTGCCGTTCCGGAGCCCGATCGATGCAGGCGGCCAAGGCCGTCGCCGAGGCGTCCCCTGCCAGGGACTTCCGGCAATGCATCAACGTGGCCGAGGGGTTCGAAGGCGATCTGGACGAGGCGCGACACCGGGGGGGCCGAAACGGTTGGAAGGCCCGGGGACTGGCTTGGCACCAGTCCTAGACCGTCAACGAGAGAAGGCAGGGCCGAACAAGATGACTAGCGAAGCGTGGGATCTCGTCAAGGGCGAGATCATGGAGACTGTTGGCCGGAACAATTACGCGTCCTGGATCGAGCCGCTGAAGTTCGGGGCCCTCGAGGACGGGGTGCTGCGGCTCGCGTCGCCCACCGACTTCATCGGCCGCTGGGTCGTGCAGAACTACTCCGACGCCATCCTCCGCCGGGTCAACGAGCGCGGCATGGACGCCCGTCGCATCGTGTGCGCGACCTCGGAAGCGGCGCGCAGCTCGTCCGGGGCCGGGACGCCTGCCGCCGGTGCGGCGGCGGTCCCCGCCCCCTCGCTCGCGCAGGGCGCGGCCCCCGAGGGCGGCGAGCCGGCGGAGGCCGGCGGCGCGCTCGACCCCCGCCACAGCTTCGACAGCTTCGTGGTCGGCAAGCCCAACGAGCTGGCCCATGCGGCCTGCAGGCGCGTCGCCCAGGGCGGACAGGTCAGCTTCAATCCGCTGTTCCTCTACGGCGGCGTGGGGCTCGGGAAGACTCACCTGATGCACGCGACCGCGCTGGAGCTTCGCCGGCGTCAGCCGGAGCTCAACGTCGTGTTCCTGTCCGCGGAGCAGTTCATGTACCGCTTCGTCCGGGCGCTCCGGAGCCGCGACACGATGACCTTCAAGGAGCTGTTTCGCTCCGTCGACGTGCTGCTGGTGGACGACGTGCAGTTCATCGCCGGGAAGGACAGCACGCAGGAGGAGTTCTTCCACACCTTCAACGCGCTGGTCGATCAGGGGCGGCAGGTCGTGCTCTCTGCGGACCGGGCGCCGTCGGAGATGTCCGACCTGGCGCTGCCGGAGCGGATCATCTCCCGTTTCCAGTCGGGTCTGATGGTCGACCTGCACCCGGCGGATTACGAGCTCCGCCTCGGCGTGCTTCAGCACCGCGTGGCCGCCGCCCAGGTCTCCGACCCGCAGTTCCGTGTCGAGCCGGGCGTGCTCGAGTTCCTCGCCGGCCGGATCTCGACCTCGATCCGCATCCTCGAGGGCGCCATCAACCGCCTGCACGCCTTCTCGGAGCTCCTCGGCGGCGAGGTGACGCTGGCGCAGGCGCAGGAGGCGCTCTCGGACCTGCTGCGCCTGTCGGAGCGGAAGCTGACGATCGAGGAGATCATGAAGCGGACATGCGAGCACTACAACCTGCGCATGTCCGACATGACCTCCGCCCGGCGGACCCGTTCGGTCGCCCGGCCGCGGCAGATGGCGATGTACCTCGCCAAGAAGCTGACGCCCCGCTCCTACCCCGAGATCGGCCGGAGGTTCGGCGGCAAGGACCACACGACGGTGCTCTACGCGGTCCGCAAGATCGAGGAGTTGATCCAGCTCGACCCGCAGATCGCGGAGGACGCGCAGATCCTGCAGAGGCGCCTGGAGGCCTAGCCCTCCGGATTGGCCGGGTCGGCCCGGTTCGCCCGGGGGGGCACGCGCCTCGCGCCGGTTGCGCCCGGCGCGGCCCGCGATATTCTGCCGCTCCCGGCCCCCCGCATGCTGGATCGCGGGCCGGGCGAGGAAGGCGAGGAACGCAATGAAGCTGAGCATCGAACGCGCCGCCCTGCTCAAGGCGGTCGGACAGGCGCAGTCGGTCGTCGAGCGGCGCAATACCATCCCGATCCTCGCGAACCTCCTGATGGAGGCGGACGGCGAGAGCCTCTCGCTGAAGGCGACCGACCTCGACATCGAGGTGATCGACCGGACGGCGGCGAACGTGGCGCGGTCGGGCGCCACGACAGTGAGCGCGCACCTGTTCCACGAGATCGTCCGCAAGCTGCCCGACGGGGCGCAGGTGCAGCTCGAGGAGGATTCGGGCAAGGGCCGGCTCCGCGTGGCCGCCGGGCGCTCCCATTTCGAGCTGCAGACGCTGCCGAAGGAGGACTTCCCGGTGATGGCCTCGCCGGAATACCAGTGTGAGTTCGCCTGCCCCGCCCCGACGCTGCGCCGCCTGTTCGACAAGTCCCGCTTCGCCATCTCCACCGAGGAGACGCGCTACTACCTCAACGGGGTC
>CAZWWR010000139.1:0-6469 GCA_964637265.1 uncultured Jannaschia sp. | reverse complement strand
GGACGCGGAACTCGCCGCGCCTCTGGGCGTCGAGGCGGCCGTCGCGGGCCAGGTGACGGGCCCGGGCGCCGACGCCACGGTCGAGGCCGACATCCCCGACCTCGCCGCCCTCATCGCCGCCTTCACCGGGGAGGCGGTGCCGCAGCTCGCCGGCCCGGCGACCCTCGACGCCCGCGCCACCCGGGAGGGGGAGGCGTGGTCGGTCGACGGCACGCTGGACGCGCCGCTCGGCATCGCCGCGACCGTGAGCGGCACCGTCACGGGCGAGTCACCCGACGTCGACGTCACGGCGGCCGTGCCGGAGATCCAGCCGGTGCTCGACGCGTTCGCCGTGGAGCTTCCCGGACAGGTGCCCGGCGGTGCCCGCGTGGAGGCCAACGCCCTGCAGCGGGACGGCGGCTGGGTGATCGATGCCGAGGCGGCGGGGCCGTGGGGCCTCACCGTCATCGCGGACGGTCCCGTCTCCGGGCTGCAGCCCGCGCTCGCCGTCCGCGCCGACCTGCCCGAGGTGCAGCCGGTGCTCGACGCCTTCGGCGTGGCCCTGGCGGAACCGGTCCCGGGCGGGTTGCGGGTGGAGGGCCTCGCCCGCCGCGACAGGACCGGCGCCTGGGCGCTCGACGCCGATGCGCAGGGCCCGTTCGCCCTGCGCGCGACGGTCGACGGAACGGTGACCGGGCCGGATGCCGACGTCGTGTTCGACGCCGCCGTTCCCGAGCTCCCGGCCGCGCTCGAGGCCTTCGGCGCGCCGCTTCCGAACGTGGAGGAGGGGCTCTCGCTCGAGGGGCGCGCCTTCCGCTCGGGGAACGCCTGGCTCCTCGACACGGCGCTTTCCGGCCCCTGGGGGCTGACCGGCGAGGCGGAGGGCGCCGTCGCCGGAGCGCCGCTCGCGCTCGACTTCTCCGTGGCCCTGCCCGACCTCGCGGACCCGCTGCCACAGCTCGAGGCCCTGCCGGCCCTGCAGGGCGCGCTGTCGCTCGACGGGAGCCTGCGGCAGCGGGGCGACGCCCTCAACCTGGATGCGACGGCCCGCGGCCCGTCGGGGATCACCGCCCGCGCGGTGGGGGCGGTCGCGCCGCTCGGCCTCGGCCTCACCGCGACCGTTCCGGAGCTCGGCGATCTCGTCCCGGCGGTGGAGGGCCGGCTCGACCTCGAGGCGCGGCTCGACCAGACGCCCGAAGGCATCGCCGTGGCGGCTGAGGCGCTCGGCCCGTTCGGGGCACGGGCCGTGGTCGAGACGGTCCTCGGCGCGGAGCCGCTGACCCTCGACTTCGCCCTCACGGCCGAGGACCTCTCCGCGCTCGCGCCCGCCATCCAGGGCGGGCTCGACGTCACCGGCACGGCCGTGCAGGAGGATGGCGGCTTCGTCGTCGATCTCGACGGCACGGGGCCCTTCGCCTCCACGCTCGACGTGACGGCCGATCTGGCAGGCGAGGCGCCCGAGATCGCCGCGGAGGTGCGGATCCCCGACGCCTCCGTGATCGACCCGCGCCTGCAGGGGCCGATCGAGCTCGTGGCCGACACCCGCATCGCCGGGGACGGCCTCGCGGTCGATGCCCAGCTCTCCGGCGCGGGCGGGCTCTCCGGAAGCGTGACCGGCACGGCCACGGGCGAGTCCCCCTCGCTCGACTTCGCCCTCTCGGTCGCGGATGTGGGCCCCTTCGTCGGGGGCGCGGTCTCCGGTCCGCTGCAGACGCAGGGCACCGCGAGCCAGCGGGACGGAAACTGGTTCGTGGATCTCGAGGCATCCGGCCCGGCGGGCTCCACGCTCTCCGCGGAGGGACAGGTGACCGGCGGCGTCTCGGGCAGGTTCGACCTCGCCGTGCCCGACATCTCGCCCTTCGTGCCGCAGGTACCCGGACCGCTCCGCGCGTCCGGGACGGCGCGGCAGGCCGAGGGCGGGGTGGTGCTCGACGCCCGCCTGACGGGTCCGGCCGGCACCACGGCGCAGGTCTCCGGGACGGTCGGGGCCGCCTCGAACCTCACGGTCAACGGCAGCGTCCCGCTCGGCCTCGCCAACCCCTTCATCGGCCCGCGCGCGCTGGCCGGAACGGCGCGGTTCGACCTGGCGCTCCGCGGCGAGCCGGCGCTGGAGAACCTGTCCGGCACCATCTCGACCTCCGGCACGTCGCTGTTCCTCCCCGACCTGCGCACGGAGCTGCAGGACATCTCCGGATCCGTCCGGTTCGGGGGCGGGCAGGCCACGATCGACATCGCCGCGTCGCCCGGCACGGGGGGGCGGCTGTCGGTCGCCGGGCCCGTGGGGCTCACCGCGCCGTTCCCGGCCCAGCTCCGCATCGACATCGACGCCGTGCTCGAGGATCCGCGCCTCTACTCGACCCGCGCGCGGGGGCAGGTCGCGATCGACGGGCCGCTGACCGGCGGCGCCACGATCACGGGGCGGATCGTGCTCGCCGACACCGAGATCCAGGTGCCGACGACCGGGTTCAGCGGCGTGGGTGAGCTTCCCCCCGTGATGGTGGTGCGCTCGCCGCGCCCGGTGCGCCGCACGCTCGAGCGCGCGGGGCTCGGCACCCGCGAGGCGGCCGAGGAGGCCTCGGGCCGCGGCGGCCGCGGGGGGCCGGCCTACGGCCTCGACATCACCGTCGCGGCGCCCCGCATCTTCGTGCGCGGGCGCGGGCTCGACGCCGAGCTGGGCGGCACGGTCGAGGTCACGGGCACCACGGCCAACCCGATCACGGCGGGCGGCATCGACCTGACGCGGGGGCGGCTCGACATCCTCGACCAGCGCCTGACGCTCGACGAGGGCTCCATCCGCTTCCAGGGGGGCACGGTGCCCTTCATCCTGTTCCGGGCCCTGACGGAGAGGGACGGGCTGGTCGTGGCGGTCACGGTGGAGGGACCGGCGAACGCTCCCGAGGTCACCTTCTCCTCCTCGCCCGAACTGCCGGAGGAGGAGGTGCTGGCGCAGCTGATCTTCGGGCGCGACCTCGACTCGATCAGCCCGTTCCAGGCCGTCCAGCTCGCCAACTCGATCGCCACGCTCGCGGGGCGCGGATCGGGCGGGGTGCTCGACGGGCTTCGCGGACAGGCCGGGCTCGACGACCTGAGCCTCACCCAGAACGACGACGGGGAGGTGGGCGTGCGCGCTGGCAAGTACCTGTCGGACAACCTCTACTCCGACGTCGAGATCGACGCGGACGGCGACGCGCGGGTGACGCTGAACCTCGACCTCACCCCGTCCGTGACGGTGCGCGGCTCGACCGATGCCGAGGGCGAGACGCGGCTCGGCGTGTTCTACCAGCGGGACT
This sequence comes from uncultured Jannaschia sp., assembly GCA_964637265.1. Lineage (GTDB taxonomy): Bacteria > Pseudomonadota > Alphaproteobacteria > Rhodobacterales > Rhodobacteraceae > Jannaschia. The sequence continues at coordinate 3,200 of CAZWWR010000139.1, read as the reverse complement.
ACTGATGGCCGGGCGCCCCCTCCCCTCGCCGGCGGGCGCGGTCCACGCGGCCGCGGCCGGGCCGGCCACCGTCGCCGACGGCGGCTCGCTCGCACGGGCCCGGATCGAGGATCTCGTCTGCTGCCCGGCCTGCGACGCGCTGCATGAGCTGCCGCCCGATCTCGACCCTGGCGCGCGGGCGCGCTGCGTGCGCTGCAACACCGTGCTGGCGACCTCGCGGCCCGAGGCGATCCAACGCATCGTGGTGCTCGCATCGACGGCGCTCGTGCTGATGAGCGTGGTCGTGTTCTTCCCGTTCCTCGAGCTTCAGAACGGGGTGTTCACCTCGAAGGCGTCGGTGTTCGACACCGTCCTCAGCTTCGATCAGGGCATCATGGTGCCCCTCTCGGTCGCGGTGGCGGCCTTCATCATCGTGCTGCCGGTGATCCGCCTCGGCGGGGTGATCTGGGCGCTGATGCCCGTCACCTTCGGCCGCCGCCCCTGGCCCGGCGCCAGCACCGCCCTCCGCGTGGCCGAGCGGCTCAAGCCGTGGGCCATGGCCGAGATCTTCATGGTCGGCGTGGCGATCGCCCTCGTGAAGCTCGCCGATCTCGCAACCCTGTCCATGGGGCCGGCCTTCTGGTCCTTCGCGGCCATCGTGCTGCTGACCGCCCTCAAGGACACGCAGATGAACAGGCACGCCCTATGGACGGCGCTGGACACGGCGAAATCAGAACGAAGGCGCTGACCGCGCTGGATGCGGGCCTCGTCGGCTGCCGCACCTGCTCGCGGGTGTCGCCGCTGGGCACGGACCGCTGCCCGCGCTGCGGCGACGCGCTCGTCAGCCGCCAGGCCACCTCGCTCCAGCGGGTCTGGGCGTGGACGATCGCGGGCCTGCTCGCCTACGTGCCCGCCAACGTCTACCCCATGCTCATCACCTCGACGCTCGGCCGCGCGGAGGAGGCGACCATCGTGGGCGGGGTGATCGAGCTCGCAGAGTACGGGGCGATCGGAGTGGCGATCATCGTCTTCGTCGCCTCGGTCTGCATCCCGGTGGGCAAGTTCATCGCCATCGGCTACCTCGCCTGGATCGTGCACCGCCCGCACGGCCGGCCACCGAAGCGGCTGCTGCACCTCTACGAGTTCGTGGAGTTCATCGGGCGGTGGTCGATGATCGACGTCTTCGTGGTCGCCATCCTCGCCGCGCTGGTGCAGTTCGACCTGCTGGCCACGATCAACCCGGGCGTGGCGGCGGTGTGCTTCGCTCTGTCGGTGATCTTCACTATGCTCGCGGCTCTGAGCTTCGACAGCAGGCTCATCTGGGACCGGATCGAGGACGCCGCGAATGACTGACACGACCCCGGGCGGCCCCTCCGGGCCCGAACGGCCGAAGGTCGAGGCGCCGCGCCCGCGGACGGTGATCTCGGCCGTCTGGCTGGTCCCGCTCCTGGCGGTGGTGATCGCGCTCGCCATCGCCTGGCAGAGCTACCGCGACCGCGGCGAGCTCATCACCATCACCTTCCCCGACGCCGCCGGGATCGAGGTGGGCCAGACGCCGCTCAGGTTCAGGGACGTGATCGTGGGTGTGGTCGAGGACGTGGCCTTCACCCCGGATCTCGCGCGCGTCAACGTGTACGTCCGGGTCAACCAGAACATCGCCCCCTTCCTCGACGAGAGCGCCGCCTTCTGGATCGTCGAGCCCGAGGTCACCGCGCGCGGCATCACCGGCCTGAGCACGATCCTGTCGGGCGTCTACATCGAGGGCACTTGGGACAGCGAGGCCGGCGAGCCGAGGACGGCGTTCCGCGGCGACGACCGCGCGCCCGTCGCCCCGCCCGACGAGGAGGGCACGACCATCGTCCTGCGCTCGAGCGAGTCCAACCGGCTCTCCGCGGGGGCGCCCATCCTCTACAAGGGCATCGAGGTCGGCGAGCTGGCCGAGCCGCGGCTCACCCCCGGCGGCACCGAGGTGCGCATCGACGCCTTCATCCGGGCGCCCTACGATCGGCGCCTCACCACGGCGACCCGCTTCTGGGACGCGTCGGGCATAGGGGTGAGCCTCGGCGGCGGGGGCGTCGAGCTGCGCATCGAGTCGCTCGCCGCGGTGCTCGAGGGCGGGCTCGTCTTCGACACCCTGCTCTCGGGGGGCACGTCCATCCGCGACGGCCACATCTTCGACGTCTACGACAACCGGAACGCCGCGCGCTCGGCCACCTTCGCCGCGCCTGAATCCCGCTCCGTGCGCCTCTCGACCCTGTTCCCCTCGGCGGCGTCCGGCCTCGCGCAGGGGGCGCCCGTCCGCTACCAGGGCGTCCGGGTCGGATCGGTGTCCGACATCACCGGCTTCGTCCGCCCCGACGATCCCACCCGCGGCGTGCAGCTCCTCGCGGTCCTCGAGCTGCAGCCGTCCCGCATGGGGCTCGAGACCTTCGACGACGACCTCGGCGCGATCGACTACGTGGGCGACCTCGTGGCCGCCGGCCTGCGGGCGCGGCTCGTCTCCACCTCGCTCCTCGGCGGGAGCCTCGCGGTGGAGTTGATCGACACCGGCGCCGAGGGCGCCGCGCGGCTCGAGGTCGGCGTTGCCGACAACCCGCTGATCCCCTCCGTGGACAGCGAGATCGACAGCTTCGCCGACACCGCCGAGGGCGTCCTCACCCGGATCAACGACCTGCCCGTCGAGGAGCTTCTCGCCGCCGCTACCGACCTGCTCGACAACCTCAACCGCGTCGTCGACCAGGATTCCCTGCGCGGCCTGCCCGCGGCGGCGCTCGGCGTGCTCGAGGAGGGCGAGGCCCTCGTCGGGGACGCGCAGGGCCTCGTGCGGGACGGCCGCAGCATCCTCTCCTCGCCGCAGACCGCCGGCACGCTCGCCGACATCGCCCAGACGGTCGAGGGCCTGCGCGGCATCGTCTCCCGGATCGCCGCGGCCGAGGTGGCCGAACGTCTGGGCGAGACGCTGGAGGCGGCGGCCGAGGCCGCCCGCAGCGTGGCCACCGGGGCGGAGGCGCTCCCCGACCTCGCCACCCAGGCCGGCGCCGCGCTCGCGGGGGCGGAGGCCCTGCTCGAGGACGAGGCGACGCGGGCCCTGCCCGGCACCGCCCTCGCCGCGCTGGAGGCCGGGCGCGCGGCGCTCGCCTCGCCGGAGGTCGAGGTGATCCTCAACCAGACGGCCGCCGCGGTGCGCGACCTGCGCGACGTCTCGGGCGAGATCTCCGATT
>CAZWWR010000138.1:0-6477 GCA_964637265.1 uncultured Jannaschia sp. | reverse complement strand
GCCGGCGCCACCGGGGCTCGACGACAGCAAGCGCCTCACCCGGAGGGAGCGCGAGGCCCTCGAGCCTCTGCTGCGGGCCTGCTGCGACTACGGGCTCGGCGTGGTGGAGGCGCCGGAGATCGACCGCGTGGGCCTCGGGCCGGCGCTCGCGCTCGCCATGCGCCGCGCCGTGTCCGCCCTCGCCGAGCCGCCCGACCGCCTGCTCGTGGACGGCCGCCACGTGCCCGCCGGCCTGCCTTGCCCCGCCACCGCGCTGATCGGCGGGGACGGCCTCTCGGCCTCGATCGCCGCGGCGAGCGTGCTCGCGAAAACGTGGCGCGATCGCGGCATGGTGGCGCTGGCGCAACTGCACCCCGGCTACGGCTGGGAGAGCAACATGGGCTACGGCGCGCCGGCCCATCGGGCGGGTCTCGCGGAACACGGCGTGACCCCACATCATAGGCGCTGCTTCGAGCCGGTCCGCAAGATGTTGCGGTCCTGACCCGGACACAATCCCGCCCCAATCGTTTCTTTGACCGCCGCCGCGCGCCCGTCCACTCTCCTCCCAGCAGCAACGAGGCACCGCCCATGAAGGCGGGCCCGCGAGAGGCGAAAAGATGGACACAGGCATGCCGGGGGCCACGCCTCCGCTCGATACCCTTCTGCCCGGCGACAGCGTCGAGGCGATGCGCGGGCTTCCCGACGCATCCGTCGACCTGGTCTTCGCGGACCCGCCCTACAACCTCCAGCTCCGCGGCGAGCTGCACCGGCCGGAAGGGTCCCGCGTGGACGCGGTGACCGAGGCCTGGGACCGGTTCGAGGGGTTCGCGGACTACGACCGCTTCACGCGGGCGTGGCTGGCCGAGGCGCGGCGGGTGCTCAAGCCCCGAGGCGCGATCTGGACGATCGGCTCCTACCACAACGTGTTCCGCGTCGGCGCGGCGATGCAGGACGCGGGGTTCTGGATCCTCAACGACGTGGTGTGGCGCAAGTCCAACCCGATGCCGAACTTCCGCGGCACGCGGCTCACCAACGCGCACGAGACGCTGATCTGGGCGTCCCGCGAGGAGGGCGCGCGCTACACCTTCAACTACGAGGCGCTCAAGGAGCTGAACGAGGGGGTGCAGATGCGCTCCGACTGGCTCCTGCCGATCTGTACCGGCCACGAGCGGCTGAAGAACGATCGCGGCGAGAAGGCCCATCCTACGCAGAAGCCCGAGGGCCTGCTCCACCGGATCCTCGTGGCGACGACGAACCCCGGCGACGTGGTTCTCGACCCGTTCTTCGGCACCGGCACGACCGGCGCGGTCGCGAAGGCGCTCGGCCGGCGCTGGATCGGGATCGAGCGGGAGGCGGCGTACCGGGAGATGGCCGAGGCGCGGATCGCGCAGGTCGTGCCCTACCCGCGCGAGAGCCTCGCCACCGCGCGGTCGCGCCGGTCCGAGCCGCGCGTCCCGTTCGGACAGCTCGTCGAGCGCGGGCTGCTGCGCCCCGGCGAGGAGCTTCACGATCCGAAGGGCCGGTACCGCGCCCGCGTGCGCGCCGACGGCACGCTCGCAGGGCCCGCGCAGGAAGGCTCGATCCACAAGGTGGGCGCGGCGCTCGAAGGCGCGCCCTCGTGCAACGGCTGGACGTACTGGCACTACAAGCGCGACGGCAAGCGCGTGCCCATCGACGCCCTCCGCCGGCAGATCCGTCAGGAGATCTCCGGCACCACCTGACACCCGTTTCCGCCTGCGCCCGCCCGTTTCCGATGTCCGGCGGGCGCACCTTGACCCCGCCCGCGGGGCCCTTTCGGGGCGCCGCGTGGCGGGGTTCTTTTTTTTCGGCGGCTCCACGCGACGCCGATCCCCCGGGACGGAGTACCCTCCGCCGCCCGAGTTTCAATTCCTCCGATACGCGCGGAGGGGCCGAGGCTCGCCGCCCATGCCACTTCCGGACGCACGCCTTGGAGAGATCCCGTACGGCGGACGAGCGGCAGGTCAGGAAAACCGTGCTTGAAGACTCACCCCAGGTAAGTCTACCTTAAAGATGTGTTAACGGATCGGGAGTTTCCCGGGACGTGAGCCATCGTCGATGACGCAGTTTTTGATGGAGTGTTTCTCACATGAGGTTCAATCTTACCTTGGGGGCCGCCGTTCTGGCGGGCCTCGCGGCCTTTTCGGCCGGAACCGAAGCGGAGGCCTCGCATGGCCGTGGCGCTGCGATCGTTCCCTCCGTCGATGCGAGCGGCGTGCTCACCGTCGACATGGTGGGTTTCTGGCGCCAGCAGGCGGGTACCGCACTCTGCACCTTCCCGCATGACTGCATCTCGGCTACCGTCACCGGCCCGGGCGGCTTCCAAGGGGGCGTCGGAGGCAGCGCAGCGTCGAACTCGGGCGGCGCGACGCTCGACCTGAACGACAGCCGCCGCGCCGAGGTCAGGCAGATCGACACTCTTCAGCTCACGCAGGGCGCGGGCCTCTACACGATCTCCTGGGGCAGCTGCTGCTGGGTGAGCGGCGTTGAGGGGCTGAACTCGGCGAACTACGGGACCGAGTCGACCATCTTCTGGGACGGGTCCACCGCCAACGCGCCGATCCTGTTCGACCTCGAGAACATCCAGCAGGAGGTGGTGCAGGGGCAGGCCTACTCCGACAACCTCGACGCGACCTCCGGGAACGGCGGCGCGCTGAGCTACTCGACCGTCGCCTCGAGCGGCCGGACGGGCGTGCAGGAGGGGCCTGACACCTACGCCATCAGCTCCAACGGCACGGTGACGATCGCCGCGGGCGTGCAGGCCGACGGGACCGGCACGTGGGACATCGACGACAACCTCTCCAACCCCGGCGCCGACCACGCCTTCGAGGGGACGATCTCCAACGCCGACGGGAGCTCGGTCGAGTTCTACTGGGTGTTCGACGGCGTCGAGGACGACGGGACGAACAACCTTGCGCCTCAGCTCGACGACCTCGTGGTGGACGTCATCCTCGGCGATACGCTGAACGAGGTGATCACGGCCGTCGATCCGAACACCGGCGACACGCTGACGCTCGACCTCGTGAGCTTCACCGGCGCCGGCGGCTCCTTCCCCGGCGGCCTGACGGGCAACTCGCCGCTCTCGGGAACGTTCTCCTTCGACTCGACGGGCACCAGCATCGGCGACAGCTTCCTCGCGGTCTTCGAGGCGTCCGACGGCCTGCTGACCGATCGCGGGACGCTGCGGATCAACGTGGTCACCGGCAACGGAGGCCCCGGCCCGGCGCCGATCCCGCTGCCCGCGGCCGGCTTCCTGCTGCTCGGCGGTCTCGCCGGGCTCGGCGCTCTTCGCAGGTTCTCGCGCAAGAGCTGACCACGCCACACGGCGGCTAGATCGGGCAGGCCGGCATTGCCTCGGCCTGCCCTTTTCTGTTTCCTTCGATTCACACTCCCGACCGTATTTTCAGCATCGGAGATTTGCCGTGCCGTCCCTTGTCCGTGGCGCCCGTCTGGCGCTCGCCCTGTCCGCCGCCCTCCTCGCCGGGACCGCCCTGCCGACCGCCGCCGCGCCGATCCAGGGCGATGCGGCCCTGAGCTACTCGAGCGACGCCTCCCGCTGGCTCCTGCACGACGAGATGCTCGGGCGATCCGAGCGGGCGAGCGACCCCGAGGCGCTCGCCGCCGTGGCCGCCTTGTTCCGCGAGGGCCATCCGCGGGCGAGCGTGGCGCTGCAGAACTACTTCGAGCGCTTCCCGAACGATGCGGCGGCGTTCGACCTCGCGGGCGTGGCGCTCCTCGGCGAGGGCAAGTACGACGCGGCCCTGCTCTCGTTCGACCGGGCCTCGGTGCTCGGGGCGGACGGGCCGTGGTTCGACGCGAAGCTGGGCCTCGCCCACGTGATGGCAGGTCAGCTCGAGACGGGCGGCGCCCTGCTGCGGAAGGTGATAGAGGCGGAGCCGACGAACCCGCTCGCGCGGCGCTACCTCGCATGGCTCGCGATGCGAGAGGACGACCTGCCCCGCGCGATCCGGCACTCCGAGGCGGCCTTGGCGGCCTTCGGCCTGCCCCAGGGCGGCGTGAACCGCGCCCATCTCGACCTCGCCGATCTCTACCGCCGGGCGCAGCGTCACCGCGACGTGCACGTGCTGCTCCGCCCGGCCGTGGCGACCGATGGCGTCGGCCTCCCGCGCGAGGTGGAGATCGAGGCCGTGGGCCTGTTCCTCGATGCCGCGCTCGAGCTGAGGGACGCCGACGGGGCCGGCGCGGCCCTCGGGCGGCTCGCGGCGCTGGGCCTCGAGGGCACGCCGCAATACCGCCTCGCGGAGGCGCGGGCGGCGCTGGTCTCGGGCGAGCCCGAGGACGCCGTGGCCCGGATCGAGGCGCTGCGTGCCGAGGCGCCCGATCTCTCGGCGGATCTCGTGCCCGACCTCGCGCGGGCCGAGGCCGAGGCGGGCCGCGTCGGGCCTGCGGTCGCCCGCCTCACCGCCTTCGCCTCCACGAAGGGGGCGGGCCACGACCTTCCGGTCTACCGGGAGGCGGCCGCGCTCGTGCTGTCGAAGGGCGGCGCGGACGCCGCCGACGATCTGGCCCGCGACCTGCTCGCCGCACCGGAAGGGCGGGTCGACCTGCGCTTCCTCGGGATCGAGGTCCTCGCGCGGTCGGGCGACAGGGACGGGGCGCTGGAGGAGGCCGACCGTCTCCTGTCCGTCGCCCCTCAGGAGGGGACGTTGCACCGCCTCCGTGGGGTGATCCTGAAGGATCTCGGCCGCGACGACGAGGCCGAGGCCGCGCTGCGCCGCGCCGTCGAGCTCGCGCCCGGGGATGCCGAGGCATGGCTGATGCTCGTCGGCGCCGTACACGGCCACGAGGGCTACGCGCATGCCGCGGACGAGGCCGGCCATGGCGAGGTCGTGACGCTGCTCGAGCGCGGCGTCGAGGCCAACCCGGACAGCGCCCGCCTCCGCACCGAGCTCGGGCTGGTGCACCTATCCGACGGCGATCTGGACGGCGCGTTGCAGGCGTTCGCCGGCGCGCTGGAACGCTCGCCCGGCTACCTGCCCGCGCTGACCCTCGCCGCCCTGGCGGAAGCGGACCGGGGCGAGGATCTCGTGCGTGCCGAGGAGCTCGCGGAACGCGCCGCGGCGCTGGGGCCGGACACGGCGATCATCACCGACATCCGCGGCTGGATCGCCTTCCGGCAGGGCGACGAGGCGGAGGCCGGGCGCCTCCTCGACGCCGCGGTCGATCTCGACCCGGAGGACACCACCACGATCTACCACCGGGCGGTGCTCGCCGAAGCGCTCGGCGAGGAGGGGGCGGCGGACCTCTACCTCGCCTCGCTCCGGCTGGGTGACATCTATGCCCACTACCGGGACGGCGCGCGGGAGGCGCTGGCGCGGCTCGGCACGCCGGACCGGGTGACCGGGACGGTGGTGCGGATCGGCCCGGACGGCGAGGGCGAGACGCTCGGGACGGTCGAGATCCGCCCGGAGGGAGACGGCGTCTCCGTCGCGGTCGACGTGGCGGGACTTCCGGCCGGCCTCAACGCCGCGCATGTCCACGAGAACCCCTCCTGCAGGTCGGCGGACGGGGTCGTCGGCGGCGAGGCCGGGCCGCATTTCGGGCATGCCCACGTCCACATGGCGGCCGCGGACGGAAGCCTTCGGATGGAGCCGGGCGGCATGGGGGAGATGGATCATGGTCTCCGCGGTGCCGACATGGCCCACGGGACGGCTGGGCACTCCGCCGCATCCGCCGGGGACGGCGCGATGGCGGGCTCGGACCACGGGGCGATGCATGGCGGCATGGCGGAGGCGGACGTGATGCGAGCGGCCATGCCCGGCCACGCGACGGCCGACGACGGCGGAGCCGGGATGGCCGAGCTGCCGCGCGGCGACCTCCCGCCGCTCGAGTTCGACGCGGAAGGCAGGAGCCAGTCGACCGTTCTGGCGCCGCAATTGGCGCTGGACGAGATCCGCGGACGCAGCCTGATGATCCATCTCGGCCCCGACGAGGAGGGGCGGAGCGGCCCGAAGATCGCCTGCGCCGTCCTGCGGTAGCGGCGGCCGGCCGGAAGGCCGGGCGTCGGACCCACGAGGCGTGACGGTTCGCGGGGTGGCGCGAACCTCCGCCTGACGCGGCCGGTCGACGCCGGGCCGGTCGCGGAGCGGGTGCGGCGCGAGCGCGTCCCCATGGCCCCTCCTGCCCGCCGGATCGGTTCGGGCTGCGGAGGTCACCGGCCCGAACGTGACGTCGGCACCTACACGAACGGCGGTTCCCTGCGGCCGCGGCCCGGGCGAACGGGCCGGCATCGAACCGTCCGCGGGCGGCCGGGACCCGGGCGGCGTGCGGGCCGCCCCGAGGGGCGGCCCGGCGGGTCAGGAGGCGGGCGTGAGCTTGTGGATCATGCCCTCGTCGACGGCGGTGTAGAGGCTGCCGTCCGGGCCGAGCACCACCGAGCGGAAGCGGCCCGGCTCCATCGGAAGGGGCATCTCCGTCACCTCGTTCACCGACAGGCCGTCCTCGGCCAGGTCGATCACG
>CAZWWR010000137.1:5944-6646 GCA_964637265.1 uncultured Jannaschia sp. | reverse complement strand
GACCTGCTCGGCGGTGGAGATGGGCGACAAGGGAGGCTTGGGCATCCGGCTGACGCTCGACCACGTGCCCCAGCGCGAGCGGGCGATGACCGCCTACGAGATGATGCTCAGCGAAAGCCAGGAGCGGATGCTGATGGTCCTCCGCCCCGAGAAGGAGGCCGAGGCGCGCGCGATCTTCGAGAAATGGGACCTCGACTTCGCCATCGTGGGCGAGACGATCCCCGAGGACCGCTTCGTCATCCTCCACGGCAACGAGACGGTCGCCGACCTGCCGCTGTCGAAGCTCTCCTCCGAGGCGCCAGAATATGACCGGCCGTGGGAGGAGACGCCGCCGCCGCCCGAACTCGCGCCCGTGCCGGAGCTCGACCCGATCGACGCGCTGAAGGCGCTGATCGTCTCGCCCAACCATTGCTCTCGGGCTTGGATCTACGAGCAGTACGACCACATGGTCATGGCCGACACGGTCCGCCCCCCGGGCACGGGCGCGGGGATCGTGCGCGTCCACGGGACCGGCAAGGCGCTGGCCTTCACGTCCGACGTGACGCCCCGCTACGTGGCCGCGAACCCCGTCGAGGGCGGCAGGCAAGCGGTGGCCGAGGCCTTCCGCAACCTCTGCGCCGTGGGCGCGAAGCCGCTCGCCGCGACCGACAACCTCAACTTCGGCAACCCCGAGAAGCCCGAGATCATGGGCCAGTTCGTGGG
>CAZWWR010000137.1:3994-5934 GCA_964637265.1 uncultured Jannaschia sp. | reverse complement strand
GTCTCGGGCAACGTGAGCCTCTACAACGAGACCGACGGGCGGGCGATCCTGCCCACGCCCACCATCGGCGCCGTGGGGCTGCTCGAGACGCTCGACGCCATGATCGCCGACACGATCCGCGACGGCCACGTCCTGCTCCTCGTGGGCGAGACGCACGGCCACCTCGGCCAGTCGGCCCTCCTCTGGGAGGTCTTCAACCGCGCCGAGGGCGAGGCGCCGCCCGTGGACCTCGCGGCCGAGCGGCGGCATGGCGACTTCATCCGCGAGAACGCGCAATGGATCAACGCCTGCACCGATCTCTCCGACGGGGGCCTGGCGCTCGCCGCCTTCGAGCTGGCGGTGGCGGGCGACGTGGGGCTGACGCTCGACGCCGCCGACACCGCGACGCTTTTCGGCGAGGACCAGGGCCGCTACCTGATCGCCACGAGCTTCGACAAGGCCGAGGCGCTGATGGTCGCGGCGGGCCGGGCGGGCGTGCCGATCCGGAGCGTCGGCCGCGTCGGCGGCGACACGGTCCGCTTCGGCGCTTCCGAGGCCCCGCTGGCGGAGTTGCGCACGCTCTGGGCCGGCGCCTTCGCGGAGCAGTTCGGGTGACGGACCACGTCTCGATCAACCGCGACCACTGGAACGCCACGGCGTCCGACTGGGTCGCGGCGGGCGAGCGGGCCTGGGCCGCGGACGCGCCCTCCTGGGGCAACTGGGGCGCGCCGGAGGCGGAACTGCGCCTCCTGCCCGAGGACATGACCGGCCTCGCGGCGGTCGAGCTCGGCTGCGGCACGGGCTACGTCTCGGCCTGGATGGCGCGGCGCGGCGCGCGGGTGACGGGCCTCGACGTCTCGGCGGCGCAACTCGCCACCGCGCGGCGGCTCATGGCCGCGCATGGGCTCGACATCGACTTCCGCGAGGGCGACGCCGAGGCCACCGGCCTGCCCGACGCGGCCTTCGACTTCGCCATCTCCGAATACGGCGCGGCGATCTGGTGCGACCCCGAGGTCTGGCTGCCCGAGGCGCACCGCCTCCTCCGCCCCGGCGGAGTGCTCGTCTTCCTCGGCAACCACCCACTGACCCTGGTCGCCACGCCGGAGAACGGCGCGCCCTGCGAGCGGGTGCTGCACCGCCCCTACCGCGACCTCACCGGCGCCGACTGGACCGGGGTGGAGATCGACCCCGGCGGCATCGAGTTCAACCGCACGATCTCGGGCTGGATCGCGCTTTTCGACCGGGTCGGCTTCGAGGTGACGGGCTACCACGAGCTCTACGCCCCGCGCAGCACGACGGACACGCGCTATTCCATCCCGTCCGAGTGGGCGCAGGACTTCCCGGCCGAGCAGATCTGGCGCCTCCGCCGCCGCGCCTGATCGGCAACGGCTTGCGGCGCGCAGGCACGGGCCTTACATTCCCGAGCGAAAGAGTCGAAGACCGCCAAGGACAACGCCCCCATGCCCATGCAGGCCCACGAGATTGAGAGCCTCCTGCGTCAGAGCTTCCCCGATGCCACGATCGAGGTCTCGGGCGACGACGGCGTCCACATGGCGGCGATGGTCATCGACGAGAGCTTTCGCGGCAAGAACCGGGTGCAGCAGCAGCGCGCCGTCTATGCCGCCCTGAAAGGCAAGATGGACGGGCCCTCGGGCGAGTTGCACGCGCTGGCCCTGACCACGAGAGCACCGGATTGAGGAAGGAAGACAGAAGATGAGCGCCGCCGACACGATCAAGCAGACCGTCACCTCCAACGACGTGGTTCTCTTCATGAAGGGGACCAAGGCGATGCCCCAATGCGGGTTCTCCAGCCGCGTGGCGGGGGTCCTGAACTACATGGGCGTCGAGTTTCAGGACGTGAACGTCCTGAGCGACGACGAGATCCGCCAGGGGATCAAGGATTATTCCGACTGGCCGACGATCCCGCAGCTCTACGTGAAGGGCGAATTCGTCGGCGGCTG
>CAZWWR010000137.1:0-3984 GCA_964637265.1 uncultured Jannaschia sp. | reverse complement strand
GCATGCGTGCGGGGGCCCGGCCCCAGGCGGCGCAGCATGGCGCCGAGCGCGCGGGCCTGCGCCGCGCCGCGCGCCGTCAGCGGGGAGTCGAGCCTGCCCTGCCAGCGGCCCTCGCGGTTCCACGCCGTCTCGCCGTGGCGGAGGATCCAGAGCTCGGGCAGCGGCGGCAGGTCGGAGGATGGTGGGTGATGAGAGATTCGAACTCCCGACATCTTCGATGTGAACGAAGCGCTCTACCACTGAGCTAATCACCCGTGGCGGGGCGGATACCGCCTCGGCCCCGCCGCCGCAAGCCCCGCGGAGGGCTGTCGCTCAGCCCTTCCCGCCCGGCCCCTCGGGCGTGACGGGGCGGCCCTCGGTGGTGGATTTGGGCGACTCGCCATGCGACGTCTCCTGGCGCCGGGCGATCTCCATCTGCTCGCGGCTCGTGGGCGTGCCGGCGGCCTCGGCGCCGGTGCCGAGCGGGGCCGCGCCCGGATCGGGAAAGCCCTGCTTGTCGCCGGTATGGCCGCCCGCGATCTCCTCCTTCAGCATGGCCGAGGTCGCGCCCTCGCGCTCCTCCAGCGGCGTGTCGGGGTCGTAGGGGACGGTCTTGCCGTCCTGCACGGGGCCGTTGCCCGGGGTCTCGTCGGTCATGGCTGCCTCCATCTGTCGGAGGTGCAACCGGCGGGCCCGCGCGCCTGTTCCGCCGCTATTCCGCCACCGCCCCGTCGCGGCGCTGGAAGGTCGCGCGCATGTGCTCGGTCAGGGGCAGGCGGGTCGCGGCGTCGGCGCCCATGTGCACGATCAGCGCGTCGCCCTCGGCGCAGAGCCGCCCGCCCGACCAGACGGCATAGTCCATCACCCAGGACGTGCGGCGAAAGCTGCGCGTGCGGCCCGTCACGACGTAGACGTCCTCAAGGTGCAGCGGCGCGTGGAACGACACGCCCACCCGCTTGAGCACCAGCACGGGCCGCTCGGCGCTGGCGTAGTCACTGACGCCGTAGGCGCGCAGATAGGCCACGCGCAGCGTCTCGAACCAGCTGAGGTAGCGGGCGTTGTTCACGTGGTCGAGCACGTCGAGCTCGTGGAACCGCACCCGGTCGGCCTGGCCGAAGCTCCAGGGTTCGGGGATGCCGAGCGCGCGCAGCGCGTCGGCGTCGAGGGGCTGGAGGAGGGGGGCGTCCACGCGTGCGGGCCTCGGGTCGTGCAGGGCGGGCGGCGGCCCGGGCGCGGGGTTGGAGCGGGTAACGGGAATCGAACCCGTAACTTAAGCTTGGGAAGCTCGCGTGATACCTTTTCACCATACCCGCGCCGTGCCGGGCGGGATACGCGCCCGCCGCCCGCCGTGCAAGGGCGTTCGGCGCGCCCGGGCGTCGGCCTAGGCCCGGGCGGCGCGCCGATTTCCCAGTGGGCGCCCGGCGGGCGGCATGATAGGCGCCAGTGATCGAACCTGCACGGAGATACCGGAATGCGCCGCTGGCACTACACCCTGATGGGCGCGATGGCCTGCCTCTACGGGGCGGTCCTGATGGCGCAATACGTCGTGATCGCCTACGGGATCGGCTGGATCGACATGTATCCGCCCGAGCAGCGCGACTGGTGGGCGACGCTGCCGGGCTGGGCGCACGGGGTGTTCGCGGTGCAGGCCCTGCTGACGCTGGTGGGGGCGCTGTGCCTCGTCGCGCATGTCCGGGCCTGCGTGTGGATGCTGGGCTTCGCCTTCATCGCGCTGCTGGTGCTGGTGGTCTGGGTGCTGGCCTTCGCCGAGCCGAGCCTGCAGGCGCTGGTGGGCTGGCGCGGCCCGGCCTTCGCGGCGCTGATGCTGGCGCTGTCCCTGGCGCTCTGGCTCTATGCGCGCGGCGAGAAGCAGCGGGGCGAGATCCTCTAGCCCCGCTTGATGGCGGCGGATCGGACGGTTAGGTCCTGACCGAAAGGGTCGGGAACTTGGCGCGTGTCTGACGGCATCCTCATCACATCCGGTCTGGTGCGCTGCCTCGGCGGGCGCCGCGTGGTCGACGGGATCGACCTGTCGGTCGGGCCGGGGCAGGTGACCTGCGTGCTCGGCCCCTCGGGCTGCGGCAAGAGCACCACGCTGCGCATCATCGCGGGCGTCGATCGGCAGGATGCGGGCGAGGTGCGGCTCGAGGGGCGGGTCGTCTCGTCGGGGGCGCTGCACCTGCCGCCCGAGGCGCGGGGCGTGGGGCTGATGTTCCAGGACTTCGCGCTGTTCCCCCATCTCACCGTCGCGCGGAACGTGGGCTTCGGCCTGCGCGGCGACCGGGCGGCGCGTCGCGCGCGGGTGGGCGAGCTGCTCGAGCGGATGGGGCTCGAGGGCTACGAGGACAAGCACCCACACGAGCTGTCGGGCGGCGAGCAGCAGCGGGTGGCGCTGGCCCGCGCGCTCGCGCCCCGCCCGCGGATCATGCTGATGGACGAGCCCTTCTCCGGCCTCGACAACCGGCTGCGGGACTCGGTGCGCGACGCCACGCTCGACGTGCTGCGCGAGGAGGGCACGGCCGTCCTGCTGGTGACGCACGAGCCCGACGAGGCGATGCGGATGGCCGACGACATCGCGCTGATGCGGCACGGCCGGATCGTGCAGCGCGCGGCGCCCTACAACATGTACAACACGCCCTGCGACCGGGCCGCGGCGGCGTTCTTCTCGGACGTCAACGCGCTGCGCGCGGTGGTGCGGGGCGCCCTGTGCCAGACGCCCTTCGGCCAGTTCCTGGCGCCCGGCGTGCCCGACGGGACGGAGGTCGACATCGTCTTCCGACCGCAGCACGTGCGCCTCGACTTCGACCGCGACGGGCGGGGGCCCGCCCCCACCCCGCAGGAGGGCACGCCCGCCCGCGCCATCGTCGAGCGCGCGCGCTTCATGGGCAAGGAGAGCCTGGTCGAGTTCCGCATGGATGACGGCGCCCCGGTCAGCGCGACGGTCCCGGCCGTGTTCCTGCCGCGGCCCGGCACGCCGCTATGGCTGTCGATCCGGCGCGACCGGTGCTTCGTCTTCCCCTCGGCGCGCGGCGCGGAGGCCCGGCTGGCGGCGGAGTGAGCGGCCGGCCGGGCCGGGCCGGGCCGTCATCCTCGGGCTCGACCCGAGGATCCACGGCCACGCGCGCCCTCAGCGCCCCCAGGATCTGACCGTGCCGCAATCCACATGGGTGAAGTCGCTGCCCGAATAGCGCCCCACGCCGCCCGCCGCGCACGAGGCGGCGGCTTGGGCCACCTGCCGCACGCTGCGCGACGCCAGGCGCAGGTCGGCCGCCTGGCCCACGAGGTGGAGCGAGCGCGTCGCCACCCCGCCGCTGCGGGCGCGCAGCATCCGGTTGGTCTCGGGCGAGCGGTAGCCCGACAGCAGGATGAACGGATCGTCGGCATCCAACAGGTTGTGCGTGGCGGCGATGATGTCGAGCGTGCGGTCGTCGATGTCCTTGCTCTCGTTCCGGCGCCAGTCGCGGAAGAAGAAGTTCACCTCGGCCATCGCGTCGCGGAGGTAGCGCCCCTCCAGCCAATAGATCGTGTCCATCCGCTCGCCCGTGCGCGGGTTGGTCATGCGCAGGCGCCGGATGTCGCCGCTGCCGCGCAGGAAGCCCGCGGCCTTGGAGTAGGTCGGCGCCGCGGCGATGGCCGTGGCGGCGAAGGCGGCAAGGATGCCGCGCCGGGTGATCCGCGTGGCGGCCCCCGTCTGCTCAGATGTGGTCACGTCGCTGTCCCTCTGCGGGCCGTCTTGCGCGGCCTCAGGTGGTTGATCCCCTAGTGACGGATCGATTTGTGTCACCGCCCCGACGATCCGGCAACCGCCTTGGGCGGCGCCCGGGCCTTTGGCGGGAATCTGCCGATCCGGTCCTGTGGCGGGAACGCCGCGCCGGCATCGCGCCCGCCGCATTGCCGCCACATTCGTCCCAGCCCACCCCGGGGCGACCTGCCCCGCGGCCCCGCGCGACGGACGTCGCAGCCGTCGCCGCGCGCCGCGATCCCCAGGGGCCCCGTCCCCGGGCG
>CAZWWR010000136.1:322-6784 GCA_964637265.1 uncultured Jannaschia sp. | reverse complement strand
GTCCGCGGCCCGTCCTCGCCCCCGCCGGTCCCGCTCATGCCGCGGCGGCGGCCCCGGTGGCGGCGTCCACGGCGCCCGCGAGCCTGTCGACCAACTCCCCGATCTCGTCGGGCGCGATCACGAAGGGCGGGGCCAGGAGCACGTGGTCCCCCCGCCGCCCGTCGATCGTGCCGCCCATCGGGTAGCAGATCAGCCCCGCCTCGAAGGCCAGCCGCTTCACCCGCGCGTGCACCTTCGCGCCCGGGTCGAACGGCGCCTTGGTCTCCCGGTCGGCCACCAGCTCCAGCCCGCGGAACAGGCCGCGTCCGCGGATGTCGCCCACGTGGGGGTGCTGCCCCAGCCGGGCGCGCAGCGCGGCGTCGAGCTGCGCGCCCCGCTCCCGGACGGCGCCCAGCAGGTCCCGCCCCTCGATCTCGTCGAGCACCGCGTTGGCCGCCGCCGCCGCCAGCGGATGCCCCATGTAGGTGTGCCCGTGCTGGAAGAAGCCCGAGCCCCGCGCGATGGCGTCGTAGATCGCGCCCGTGCAGAGCAGCGCCCCGATCGGCTGGTAGCCCGCGCCCAGCCCCTTGGCCACGGCGATCATGTCGGGCGCCACGCCGTCCTCCTCGCAGGCGAAGAGGCGCCCCGTCCGCCCCATCCCGCACATCACCTCGTCGAGGATCAGGAGCACCCCGTGCGCGTCGCAGATCTCGCGCACGCGGGCGAGATACCCCGGCACCGCGGGCACCGCCCCCATCGTCGCGCCCACCACCGGCTCGGCCACGAAGCACATCACGCTCTCGGGCCCCACCCGCAGCAGCTCCGCCTCCAGCGCCTCCGCCGCCCGCCGCCCGTAGGCCTCCGCGCTCTCGCCCGGCTCCGCCTCGCGGTACTCGTAGCAGGGCGCCACGTGGCTGCCCTCCACGAGAAGCGGCCCGAAGGCCTGCCGCCGCCACGCGTTGCCCCCCGCGGCCAGGGCCCCCAGCGTGTTGCCGTGATAGCTCTGCCGCCGCGCGATGACCCGGTGCCGCCCCGGCTCGCCCCGCTCCACGAAGTACTGCCGCGCGAGCTTCAGCGCGGCCTCCATCGCCTCCGAGCCGCCCGAGACGAGATAGACCCGGTCGATGCCGCCGGGCGCCGCCGCCGCCAGCCTGTCGGCCAGCCGCTCCGCCGGCTCGCTCGTGAAGAACCCGGTATGCGCGAAGGCCAGCCGGTCGACCTGATCGTGGAGCGCCGCCCGCACCGCCGCGTTGGAATGCCCGAGGCAGGACACGGCCGCCCCGCCCGAGCCGTCGAGGTAGCGCCGCCCGTCGGCGTCGATCAGCCAGCAGCCGTCGCCGCCCGCCGCGACGGGAAGCGCGGCCGCGGACCGCCCGAAGACGTGGCTCCGGACGGGGCCCATCAGTACCGGATCACGTAGACCGACTGGGTCGCGTGGCGCACGACCCGCGCGGCGTTCGACCCCAGCAGGTAGTCGCTCAGCTCGGGCCGGTGCGCGCCCATCACGATCACGTCCGCGCCCACCTTGTCGGCGGCGCGGATGATCTCGTCGTAGACCGTGCCGTGCAGCACGTGCGGATGCGTCTCGATGCCCTCCGGCACCTCGCGCGAGACCCAGTCCTTCAGCGCCTGGCCGAAGCGGTGCAGCATGTCCCTCTCGTAGCCGTCGGGGAAGTACTGCGAGACCTGGGCCGCGCCGAAATCGGGCAGGCAGGACGCCACGTGCAGCACCCCGTCCTCGGGGATGAGCTTGAGCGCGCCGGCCAGCGCGGCCTTCGCCGTGTCCTGATCGGCCATGTCGATGGGCAGCAGCACGACGCGGGGGGGAACGGGGGCCATCAGGCGGATCCTTTCGTGGCTCGGGCGGCCGGGCGGGGCGAAGTGCCGGACCGGCGCCGGATCGGGGCGCGGAGGGGCCATGACCTCGGCAGGGCCGCAAGAGCCCGACGGGCGCGAAGTCGGACGGGCCCGCCGCCAACCGAAGCGCTCGACGGAGCCGAGGATGCACCGCCTCGCCGGCACGGGATCGAGGGGCGAAGCCCCGCCGTGCCAGCGCCGGACCGGCCCCGAGGGCCGGCGCTTTCGCAACGGTGGTTCCCGGCACGACGCTCGTTCGGGGTCGCCGACATGAATCGTCCGGCGGGACGGTCGCTGCGCCGCCCCCCGGTCCGGCGCTGGCACGGCTCATCGCTCCGGGCCGAGCCTGGACCGCGCGGGCCGGCCACACGGACGCACATCAGAACGCCGGCACCGTCTGCCGCCGCCGCTGGAGCAGGATCACCCCCGCCAGCAGGAGCAGCGCCGGGATGTAGAACACCTCGTCGGGCAGGCGGCTGCGCGGCACCTGCACGGCGGCGAGCTGCACCGGCGTGTCGGCGTAGAAGTCGAAGTTGGCGAGCTTCTCGGCCGTCTCGGTGCCGAACATCGGCTCGTCGAGGCGCACCACGTCGCCCTCGGGGAAAAGCATCAGCCCCGAGGCCGCGATCCGCTCCTCGACGCCGCCGTCGCCCTCCACCGGGAGCACGAGCGTCGTCTCGGCCATCTCGCCGGTGTTGAAGTCCGGCCCCTCGATCCTGAGCCTCAGCCGGTCGCCGTCGGAGGCCTCGCCCAGCGCCTGCTCGAAGCCCGCGGGCTCCACGCTGCGGAAGGGCGACGCCACCATGTCCATCCAGACGTTCGGGACGAAGAGCGTGAACGCCACGAGCAGCAGCGCGAGGCTCTCGTGGATGCGCGACTTGGCGAGGAAGTAGCCCTGCGTGGCCGCCGCGAAGAGCAGCATCGCGAAGGTCGCCACGATGAACACGAACACCGCCTGCATCATCCCCGCCCACGTCCCCAGATCGACGCCGTAGAGGATCAGCGTCGGGTTGAAGATGAACAGGAAGGGCAGGGCGACGGTGCGCAGGCTGTAGAAGAAGGCCGTGAAGCCCGTCTTGATCGGGTCGCCCCCCGAGACGGCCGCCGCCGCGAAGGAGGCGAGCCCCACGGGCGGCGTCACGTCGGCCATGATCCCGAAGTAGAACACGAAGAGGTGCGCCGCGATCAGCGGCACCACCAGCCCCTCCTGCGCGCCGAGGGAGACCACGACCGAGGCCATCAGCGAGGAGACGACGATGTAGTTCGCCGTCGTCGGCAGCCCCATCCCGAGGATCAGCGAGAACAGCCCCACGAAGACCAGCATCAGGAACAGGATCCCGCCCGAGAGCTGCTCGACGAGGCCCGCGAGCTCGGTGCCGATGGGCGTCTTGGTGACGGTGGCGACGATGATCCCGGCGGCGGCCGTGGCCACGCCGATGCCGATCATGTTGCGCGCGCCCGCGATCAGTCCCTCGAGCAGGTCGTCCCAGCCGCCCTTCGCCTCCGCGCCCATCTCCGAGCCGCGGCCCCGGAACAGCGCCTTGAGGGGGCGCTGCGTCAGGATGATGAAGAGCATCAGCGAGGTGGCGTAGAAGGCCGACTTGGCGGGGCTCTGCCGCTCCACCATGAGGAACCAGACCAGCACCACGATGGGCAGCACGTAGTAGAGCCCGGTGGCGTAGACGTCCTTGACCTGCGGCAGCTTGATCTCGGGGTCGTTCGGATCGTCCAGCCCGAGGTCGGGCCGCTGGGCCGCGACCCAGACGAGCCCGAGGTACACGCCCAGCAGGAGCAGCATCGCGATCGGCCCGATCAGCGCCGGCAGCGCCGATTCGATCGCCCCGAACAGGTAGATCAGCGCGGTGAAGGCCACGCCGGCCACGACGAAGCCGAGGAGGAACTTGCCGATCATTAGGGCGAAGGACTTCGACTCGCCCAGCGCAGGCATGCCCTTCTTCAGGGCCTCGAGATGCACGATGTAGATCAGCGCGATGTAGGAGATCACCGCCGGGATGAAGGCGTGCTTGATGACGTCGAGATACGGGATGCCGATGAACTCGACCATCAGGAAGGCCGCGGCCCCCATGACGGGCGGCATGATCTGACCGTTGACCGAGGAGGCCACCTCGACCGAGCCCGCCTGCTCCTTGGTGAAGCCCACCCGCTTCATCAGCGGGATGGTGAAGGTGCCGGTGGTGACGACGTTGGCGATGGAGGAGCCGGAGATGAGCCCGGTCATGGCCGAGCCCACCACGGCGGCCTTGGCCGGCCCGCCCCTCAGGTGCCCCAGCCCGGCGAAGGCGAGCTGGATGAAGTAGTTGCCGGCGCCCGCCTTGTCGAGCAGCGATCCGAACAGGACGAACAGGAACACGAAGGCCGTGGAGACGCCCAGCGGGATGCCGAACACGCCCGCGGTGTCGAGCCACTGCGCGTTGATCAGCGCGGTGAGCGAGAGGCCCTCGTGCTCGATCAGCTCCGGGATGAGCCAGCCGGTGCCGAAATAGGCGTAGGCCAGGAACAGCGAGCCGACGATGGCGAGCGCGGGGCCCAGCGCCCGGCGGCTGGCCTCGAGCAGCACCACGAGCCCCACGGCGCCGATCACGATCTGCGCGGTGGTGGGCAGGCCCGAGCGCGCGGTGAAGGCCAGCGTGTCGGAGAACAGGAACACGTAGAAGGCGCAGGCCCCGCCGACGGCGGCGAGGATCCAGTCGGTGATCGGGATGCGGCTGCGCGGCGAGGACTTCAGCGCGGGGTAGGCGAGGAAGGCCAGGACGATCGCGAAGGTCAGGTGGATGGGCCGCGTCTGCGAGGAGTTCAGCGCCGGGAGGTACTGCGCGAACCAGAGCTGCGGCTGCGCGATCCAGAGCTGGAACAGCGACCAGGCGAGCGCGATGCCCGAGATCAGCAGGGCGACGGCGCGCGAGGAGGGCGCGCGCGCGCCGCTGTCGGTGGAGGCGACGAGATCCTGGAGCTCCTCGTCGCTCATCTGGCGGGTGCCTTCCGAGCGCTGCCCCTGGACCACCTCCTCGCGGGGCGTCGCGTCCCCGGGGCGGCGGGCGTCCGGTCGGTGCGGGTCCGTGCCGTCGGCGGTCGGATCGGTCATGGCCAGCGTCCCCTGGGTGCGGCCCCTCCCGGGGGCCTCTTCCGGTGCGGGGCGGCCCCGCCGCGGGCCCGCCCCATTTTTCACATTCGGGGATCCGCCCCCGCCAGGGTTGCCCCGGATTGGGGCGGAACCGGCCGGATCACTCCATCAGGCCGGCTTCCCGGAAATAGCGCTCCGCCCCCGGATGCAGCGGCGCCGACAGGCCCGCCTGCGCCATCTCGGCGGGGTCGAGGTTGGCGAAGGCCGGGTGCAGGCCGCGGAACTGGTCGATGTTCTCGAACACCGCCTTGACCACCTCGTAGACCACGTCCTCCGACACGTCCGTAGAGGACACGAAGGTCGCGCCGACGCCGAAGGTCGTCACGTCCTCGTCGGTGCCGCGGTACATGCCGCCCGGGATGGTCGCCACGCGGTAGAAGGGGTTCTCCTCCACCAGCTGCTCGACCTCGGCGCCCGTCACGTCCACGAGCACGCTGTCGCAGGCGGTGGTCGCCTCCTGGATCGAGCCGGAGGGGTGGCCCACCGTGTAGATCATCGCGTCGATGTTGTTGTCGCACAGCGCCTGGGACTGCTCGGCCGCCTGCAGCTCGGAGGCCACGGCGAAGTCGCTCATGGACCAGCCCTTGGCCTCCATGAGGATCTCCATGGTGCCGCGCTGGCCGGAGCCGGGGTTGCCGACGTTGACGCGCTTGCCCTGGAGGTCGTCGAAGCTCTCGATGCCGGCGCCGGCGCGGGCCACCAGCGTGAAGGGCTCGGGGTGGACGGAGAAGACGGAGCGCAGCTCCTCCATCGGGCCCTGCTCCTCGAACTGCGAGGTGCCGTTATAGGCGTGGTACTGCCAGTCCGACTGGGCCACGCCGAACTCCAGCTCGCCCGAGCGGATGGCGTTGATGTTGAACACCGAACCGCCGGTCGACTCCACGCCGCAGCGGATCCCGTGCTCGGAGCGGCCGCGGTTCACCAGACGGCAGATCGCGCCGCCGGTGGGGTAGTACACGCCGGTCACGCCGCCCGTGCCGATGGAGATGAAGGTCTGGTCCTGCGCCGTCGCCGGTGCGGCGAGCGCCCCGACGGCGAGCGCGCCGGCGGCGGCGAGCATGTTCTTGGCGAAAGTCATGCGGGTCTCCCTGACTGAGCGGCCCCGCCTGCGTGGGCGGGCCTTGTCACGCCTCGACCATAGGAAGTCGTTAACCTCCGGGCAACCTTGGGGTTGGAGCACGACGCGCCCACGGCCGGGCGCGGCCCGACCTGCCCGGGAAGCGGGCGCCCGGGCCCTTGCGATCCGAAAGGAGGGGCCGTCGACCCATCGGGCCCGGGGCCAGTCGCCACGGGCTCGGGCGAACCGGTTGAGGCGGGCCGTCCGGCCGGGGCGGTGAAGCAGGCTCAGGGGCTTCCGCGCCCGGGCTCCGGCCGCCCGGCCGCCCGGCGCAGCGCCTCGCTCAGCACCGCGCGGTCGCCCACGTGGTTGGCGAGCAGCAGCACGAGGCGGGCGTTGAGGGCGGCGCTGCGCTCGGGGCTCATCC
>CAZWWR010000136.1:0-227 GCA_964637265.1 uncultured Jannaschia sp. | reverse complement strand
CCGCCGCCAACGATTCCGCGCGCGCCTCGGGCCAGCGCGCGGCGACGTGCTGGTCGGGGCGCAGGAGGTAGGCCGCCCGCCCGAGGCCGCCCAGCAGCCGCTCCGCCAGCAGGGGGTGGGGCTCGGGCACGTCGAGGCGACGGAGCGGGATCCGCTCACCGACGAAGTGACGTTCGCGTTCATCGGCGGCGGCTTCGCCGGCTTGGTGACCGCAGCCAAGCTGCGTG
>CAZWWR010000135.1:0-6795 GCA_964637265.1 uncultured Jannaschia sp. | reverse complement strand
CGGTCGTAGGTCTGGTCCTTCGAGTTCCACTCGTAGTCGAAGGCCACCCGGCCGCGCCAGAAATCCACGAAGTGGTTGTGGATGTAGTCCGTGCGGAGGACCCGGTCGATCTCCGGTGCGCCCTCGCCCTTCCCGGCCCGGAGCCGGACGTGGAGGTCGGCCTCGATGCGGACCTGGCTGTGGAACCCCGCCGCCGCCGCGAGCTCGCCGAAGCGCCGCGTGGCCGGCATCTCGTTGCCGCCGGGCATGCGGATCTCGTCCCGCGTGACGCGGAAGGCGCGGAGGACGGAGCGGATCGCCTCGAGCTCGCCCGGCGCCCGGCGCTCGAGGATCGTCGCGGCGCTGCGGAAGCTGGTGACGCTGTAGCGGGAGGCGAGGTCCGGGCCCAGCACCTCCGCCGCCGTGACGCGGTCGAGGACGGCGTCGTCGACCCGGCGCGCCAAGCCTACTCGGCCGCCGAGTTGTAGGCGTAGGTCTTCCAGTCCGGCCTGTAGTCCCCGTCGGCCTGGTTGCCCCACACCGTCCAGCCCGGGCGCGTCCCGCGGGAGAAGAGCTCGAGATAGGGGCCCCAGGAGCACCCCTCGATCAGGTCGTACTGCTCGTCCGGCTTGCGGGAATGCTCGCGCTTGCGGGACTGGATCATGTTCACCTGCCGGCGCCCGGGCGGCAGCGTCCTCGCGTCCTTGCCCCGTACGCCGAACAGGAGGACCTCGGTCACGTTGCGGAAGTAGAAGCCGACGCCCCTCCCGTCGGACCCGCCGTCCTTGCGGATCTTGTGCCAGACGATGTTCGACTTGTACTCGAAGCCCCATGCGCCGAGCACCTTCAGCCCCTCGGGCAGGAGCGCGTTGGGAACCCAGAGATAGCAATGCGCCCGCTCGTCGAGGTGGCCGGAGACCGGGAGCGCGCAGATGTCATCGAGCGTCATGGTCCCGTAGCGGGACAGGCGGCGGTGCTCCGGCGCCATCTTTCCGGTCCGGTTCGAGAACCGCCATGGCGGGTCCGCCAACACGCATCCGAAGCGGCGACCGCCCAGTGCAGAGGAGAGATCCTGGCTCGGGTCCTGCGCCATGTCCAACATCTAACAGAGCCCCCGCCCGAGTCACCGACGCGCGGCGAACGATCCACAGGGAATCGGCCGCCGTGCCACAGTCGTGAACATAGCGCGAACATCGGGTTCGGGGAAGGGAGCGGGGCGTGGTGGGTGGTGAGGGGCTCGAACCCCCGACATCCTCGGTGTAAACGAGACGCTCTACCAGCTGAGCTAACCACCCCCGGGTCGCGTCCTAGCGCAGCCCCGGCTCCCACCTCAAGCGGGGGGCGGCGACGCGTCCTCCGGCTCCGGCCAGAACGCCTCCTCCCGGCCATGCGAGATGCGGAACGCGGCGCCTTGGCCGCTCGGCAGGTCGTCCAACGCCTCCGGCCCGCATCCGAGGGCGAGCGTGCGGAGCATCCGCCCGGTCATCCCGTGGCCGACCAGGACCGTGGGCCGGTCGAGGGTGTCGAGGAGCGCCCGGCACCGCCGCTCCAGAGCGAGAAGGCCCTCGCCCCCTGGTGGTGCGTCGTACAGCGCGCGCAGGTCGGCCTCCGGCCGGGTCCGGGGATCGGCCCGGATGTCCTCCATCAGGCGGCCGGACCATTCGCCCACGTCGATCTCGCGCAGCCCGGGCTCGGGCCGGGCCGCGCCGGGCCCGAAGGCGAGTTCGGCCGTGCGCATGGCGCGGCCCTGGGGGCTGACGAGAAGGAGGTGGCGGGGCGGGCCGACCCGGAGGCGGCGCAGCATCGCGCCGAGCGCCCGCGCCTGGGCCTCGCCGCGCTCCGTCAGGGGGGAGTCGAGCCGCCCCTGCCAGCGCCCCTCGCGGTTCCACTCCGTCTCGCCGTGACGGAGGATCCACAGCTCGGGCAGGGCGTCCGTCATCTGGCGGATCGTTCGCGGCCGGGCGGGGATGGTGGGTGATGAGAGATTCGAACTCCCGACATCTTCGATGTGAACGAAGCGCTCTACCACTGAGCTAATCACCCGTGCGGCGCGACATAGCCGCGGGCGGGGTGCGGTGCAAGGCCTCCGCCGCCGCCCCGATCCGGCGCGGTGGCGGGCTCTAAAGCTGCTCCACGGTCACCTTGGAGGCGTGGAACGCGAGGTGGCCGCGGATCTCCTCCACGCCGTCCTTCGGCTCCTCGTAGGACCAGGCCACGTCGGCCACCGTCCCCCCGGGGCCGACATAGGACCAGTAGGTCGCCGTCCCCTTGTGGGGGCATACCGAGCTGGTGTCGGAGCGCTCGAGCAGCGCCGTCGCGACGTCGTCGCGCGGGAAGTAGATCACCGGATCCATCCCGCCCTCGCGGAGCGCCTTGGCCGCGCGGCTTTCCACGAGCACGGCGTCGCCGGTGCGCACGCTCCAGACGCCCCCCGCGGGGCTGATCTCGATATGGGCCATGTGGGTCTCCCTCTCGGCGCCGCGGCGGGCTCGGCGCACAGCTATCCCTCGGCGGGTGCGCCGTCCAGCGGGGCGCACATGGCGAGCAGCCACTCCCGCGCGGTGCCCTCGAGGCGGGGCCCCAACCGTTCGGCGACGGCGCGGTGATACGCGTCGAGCCACGCCCGCTCGTCGGGCGACAGCATCTCCGCGACCACGAGGCGCCGGTCGATCGGCACCCAGGTCAGGGTCTCGAAGCCGATCATGTCGCGCTCGTCCCCGCCCGGCAGCGGATCGGGCTCGACCACGACGAGCAGGTTCTCGATGCGGATCCCGTACTCTCCCTCTCGGTAGTGGCCGGGCTCGTTCGACAGGATCATCCCGGGCCGCAGCGCGATGTCCGACACCCGGCTTAGGCGTTGGGGCCCCTCGTGGACGCCGAGGAACACGCCGACGCCGTGCCCCGTGCCGTGGTCGTAGTCCTTCCCCTCGGCCCAGAGCGGCGCGCGGGCGAGCGCGTCGAGGTGGCAGCCGGCCACCCCGCGGGGGAAGCGGGCCCGGCTCACCGCGATCATCCCCTGGAGGACGCGGGTGAAGGTGCGCCGCTGGTGCTCCGGCGGGTCTCCGAGGGGAACGGTCCGCGTGACGTCCGTCGTCCCGTCGAGGTACTGGCCGCCGGAGTCGACGAGGAGCAGCGCGTCGCGGTCGAGGGGGCGGTCGGTCTCCTCGGTGACGCGGTAGTGGACGATGGCGCCGTGCGGGCCGGAGCCCACGATCGACTCGAACGAGATGTCGTGGAGGCGGTTCGTGTCGCGGCGGAACCCCTCGAGCGCGCGGGCCACCGCGATCTCGGTCAGCCCGCCCGCGTCCTCCCCGTCGAGCCAGTGGAGGAACCGGACCATCGCCGCCCCGTCGCGCAGATGCGCCTCGCGCGTGGCGGCGATCTCCGCATCGGACTTGCAGGCCTTGGGCAGGGCGAGCGGCGAGCGCATCTCTTTCGTCTCGCCGAGCCGTTCGGCGACCGCCTCGGGGGTCGCCGCCGGATCGAAGCCGGCGGGGCCGGGCAGGGAGGCGAGATGGTCGTCCAGCTGCGCCGGCGGCACCACGCGGACTTCCGTCCCGAGGTGGTCCGCCACCGGTTCGGCCTTCGCGGGCGGGCAGACGAGATCGACGCGCCCGTCCGCGTGCACAACCGCGTAGGCCTGCGCCAGGGGGGTGCGTGCGACGTCCGCACCGCGGAGGTTGAGCAGCCACGCCACCTCGTCGGGCTGCGTGGTCACGAAGCAGGCGGCGCCTGCCTCGCGCAGGGCGTCCGCGATCTCGGCGCGCTTCTGCTCGTGCGGCCGCCCCGCATACTCGAGCGGCCACGCCGACATCGGCGCGTCGGGCGGCGGCGGCCGGTCCTCCCACACCGCGTCGACCCCGCCGGGCTCCGGCAGGAGTTCCAGGCGCCCCTCCAGCGCCTCTCGCAGGCGCCGCGTCTCCGAGACGGTGTGGAGCCGGGGGTCGTAGCCCACGCGCCCACCCGGGGGGAGCGCCTCGAGCAACCAGTCGGACAGCTTCGCCTCGGGAACCTGCCGCGTCTCGAACGTGCCGGGGTCGGTCTGCGCCTTCACCTGGACGGCATAGCGGCCGTCGGTCATCACCACCGCCCGCTCCCGCCCGATCACCGCCAGCCCCGCCGAACCGGTGAACCCGCTGATCCAGGCGAGGCGCTCGTCGCAGGGGGCGAGGCTCTCTCCGCCATAGGCGTCGGCACGCGGAACGATCACGGCATCGAGCCCACGCTCCTCCATCCACGCCCGGAGCGCAGCGACCCGCGGCGGGGCGTCCTGAGGGCGGGCGGTGACTTCGAAGCTCTGGAACATGGGGGCCTCCTGCGGGGCGCAGGGAGGCCCAGCGGAGCGGGGAGGTCAAGCCGGGCGAGGGCGGGCGCGTCCCGTCAGACCGGGCCCCCGGTCCGGTGGGCCGACAGCCATTCGGCCACGTCCCGCGCCGCCTCGTCCGGCGGGAAGACGGGATGGAACACCTTTGCGATGTGCCCGTCCTCGACGATCCAGCTCATCCGCCGGAGCAGGATGCGACCGCCCGCCTCGAAGGTCGGCAGGTCGAGCGCCGCCCTGAGGGCTCCTGCCTCGTCCGAGAGGAGGGGATAGGGCAGGCGCAGCCGCGCGACCGCCTCCCGCTGCTCCTCGGCCGGCTGAGAGGACACCCCGAGGATCCGGCTCGCGCCCAGCCTGCGCAGCTCCCCGGCGAGGTCGCGGAAGGCACAGGCCTGCGACGTGCAGCCCCGCGCGCCGGGGATCGCGTCCCACCCGTCGGGGAGCGCGCGGCCCGGCGTCCCGGTCATCGGGTAGAGGAACAGGACGACGCTGCCGGGCAGCGCCGCCAGATCGACCGTTGACCCGTCGCTCGAGGGAAGCTCGAGCGCGGGATGCCGCGCGCCCTCGAGGTGCCGGGCGGCGCCGTCGTCCTCCGGCCGGGGCAGGGAGGACCAGTCGGGCGATCCGAGCGCGGCCCCGGTCATCTCGCGCCCCGCGGTGCTCACCGGTCCGAGTAGACCTCGCGCAATCGTGCCAGCGCCGCCTCGGGCGAAAGCTCCTCGCTCTCTCCGCTGCGCCGTTCGGTCAGCTCCACCTTGCCCTGCTGGAGGCCGCGCGGCCCCACCGTGATCCGCCAGGGAAGGCCGACGAGGTCCATCGTCGCGAACTTGGCGCCCGGCCGTTCGTCCCGGTCGTCGTAGAGGGCCTCGAGGCCCATGCCGGCGAGCTCGCGGTAGATTCCCTCGCAGGCGGCCCCGGTCGACGGGTCCCCTTGGCGCACGTTCACCAGCCCGACATGGAACGGCGTCACCCCCTCGGGCCACACGATGCCCCGCTCGTCGTGGCTGGCCTCGATGATGGCGCCCACGAGGCGGGAGACCCCGATCCCGTGGGAGCCCATGTGCACCGGGACGGCCTTCCCGTCCGGACCCTGGACGGTCGCGCCCATCGGTTCGGAGTACTTCGTGCCGAAGTAGAAGATCTGCCCCACCTCGATCCCGCGCGCCGACCGCCGCCGCGCCTCGGGGACCTTCGCGAAGGCCGCCTCGTCATGGGTCTCGTCGGTGCGGGCGTAGAGGGCCGTGAACTCCTCGAGCACGCCCTGGCACTGGGCCACGTCGTCGTAGTCGATCTCTCGCGCGCCGAGCCGGATGTCGGTCACGGCGCTGTCGTAGAAGACCTCCGACTCGCCCGTGTCGGCCAAGACGAGGAACTCGTGCGTGTCGTCGCCGCCGATCGGGCCCGAGTCGGCCCGCATCGGGATCGCCTGCAGGCCCATGCGCTCGTATGTGCGCAGGTAGCTGACGAGATGACGGTTGTAGGCATGCCGCGCGGCGGCCTCGTCGAGGTCGAAGTTGTAGCCGTCCTTCATGAGGAACTCGCGTCCCCGCATGACGCCGAAGCGCGGGCGCACCTCGTCGCGGAACTTCCACTGGATGTGGTAGAGGGTGAGCGGAAGGTCGCGGTAGCTCGCCACGTGCCCGCGGAAGATGTCGGTGATCATCTCCTCGTTGGTCGGGCCGTAGAGCATGTCCCGGTCGCCCCGGTCGCGGATCCGGAGCATCTCGGGGCCGTAGGCGTCGTAGCGGCCCGACTCGCGCCACAGGTCGGCCGGCTGGAGCGTCGGCATGAGCATCGGCAGGTGGCCGGCGCGCTGCTGCTCCTCGTGGACGATCCGTTCGACCTTCCGGAGCACCTTGTAGCCCAGAGGCAGCCACGAATAGATCCCCGCTGCCTGCTGCTTGATCATGCCCGCCCGGAGCATCAGCCGGTGCGAGGCGATCTGCGCCTCGGCGGGCGTCTCCTTGAGGACGGGCAGGAAGTAGCGGCTCAGGCGCATTCGGGGCCTCCGGGCAGTGCGCCCATCCGGCGCGCCGCTCGCGATAGCCCCGCGGATGCGGAGGGGCAAGCGCGCACCCGGAGGGCCGGGCCACGGCGCAGGGCAGGATGGCCGGCGATGGCGGCGGATGGGTCTGGGTCGGGAGCGGACGCCTTACTCTCCGCTCCGATGGGCGCGGGCCGGTCGGGCGGCCGGCCTCAGACGCGGGGTAGCCGCAACTCGATGTTCCGGCTCCCGCGCTGGTAGCGGAGCGCGTCGTCGCCGATGGCCGTCACCCGGCCTCGGTCGAGCCTGTCCCCCACCTCCACCCTCACGTAGCGGCCGTTGCTCAGGCGGACGAGCGCGCGACGGTTCTGGGGGGTGCCGTAGACGCCGATGAGGCTGATGCGGTTGAGCGCGATGGCGTTCTGCTCGGTCGCGGCGCGCGCCACGTTGGCCCGGGAGGGGACCGTCCTCGTGGGAGCCGGCGCCGCGGCCGCGGCGGGCGGCTCGCGCC
>CAZWWR010000134.1:0-6821 GCA_964637265.1 uncultured Jannaschia sp. | reverse complement strand
AAACATCACCCCCAGGACTCTCCCCACAGCCGGAGGAAAGTCGGGGCTCAGGTCACCCTGCAGACCGTGATCGTCTGCTCGGATCCCGCCGCCCCGTCAACGAGTTGCTGGCTGCGCCCGGACTTCCTGGCGCGGTCCTCCGTGACCAGAAACCTATGACGGATAGGGCTCTCCTCAAGTGCCTGCAGGGCGGCATGACGCCCGAGGACTGGTACCGCCTTCTGAACGGACATATATTCTTCTGGCTCTCGGCGGAACGCGTGCGTGGGCTGACTAAAGCACGTGCATACAGGAAGGAGCCGCAAACCGTTATTACGCTCCAGACGGGGCCGCTGGTCGCGGCACATAAGAACGACATTTCGCTGAGCCCCATCAATAGCGGTGCGGCGCTGTACATTCCGCAGGATCGAGGACCCGACACTTTCAAGCGCATCGAAGACTTCCCTTTCAGCGAGCGCGAGAAAGAAAAAAGAAAGCCGCCTCAGAATGTTGTCGAATTGCTAGTAGATCACTCTGTCCCGAACGTCGCTGACTATGTTCTGGCTGTGCATCGGGTGAAAGCGGGCGAAATCATTGGAGAAATTTGGCGTTCTCCAGAAGCGACGGACGCGGATCACCCCTAAAGTGGGAACGCAAAGCTTCAGCGGGCGATCGCGGCCTTTCTCGAGATTCTGGATGCGATTCTCGCCTTCCGTAGCAGGTCTGCAATGTGACTTGTAAGTCCGACGTCGCCGTTTACCACGATGCCCTGACCGCCACCGACGCGTGCGATCAGCTCCCGCAAGGCGGCGATCCCATCGCTGGCGTCGAACTCTGCCCAATCAAGCACATCTCCGGGAAAGAGGATGTCTCCATCGCTGGCGCTTGCGCCCACATGGAGTTGAACGCACCAGGCTTGGGCACCATCGTGAACCCATTCGAATCTGACCGGACCAAGCGCGCTTTGCAGCCGCCGGTTCAGCGCCTTAATATCCAGCAGAACGGGTTCAGGAAGCGATCCGGCAACCCTCTCGCCGAGCATGAAACCGTCCCCTTCTCCGCTTACGCCCTCTATCACGAGGTCGCCACCGGCCGAAGTAATCGCGGCTCCGGAGTAGGCCGCGTGAATGGCGTTCTGTACGATTACCGAGGCGATCCGGTTGCCCTCTGGATCCTCGAGCGCGAGGAGGGCATAAGGATCAGTCCAGCCCTTTAAGGTCGTGAAGAGGCCAGGCTGCTGCTCGGTTGGACAGGTCCGTGTCCATATCTCGTTGTCGCCCGTAGGCTTGCCGAAGCGGAACGGCGCAACCCTCCTCGGTATCACGAGTGTTTCAGGTACCGGAGCCCCGGCGAGCGAAGCGACAAGAAGCCCAAATACTTTGTCCCCGACATGCCGGCTGAAGCGGTTCGGCCAGCGCGGTTCAATCCTCGCTTCTTGATCTGCAGCATCTTCGTGCTCCCATAAAAGTGTGTGACTATCCTTCCACCCGCGAGGACGTGGATGGATGCTGAACTCAGTTCTCTCTCCGGCGATTGCCTCGATGTCTGGTCTGAACCCGTAAACCACCTCGAGCAGCCCCATACCGAACTCGAAATCCATGGAAGCAACTCCCGGCTTCTCGACACAACGGGGCGTATCGTCAGGAGCGAACTTAATAATCCTTCCTTGCAAAACTCCGGAGACGCCTCCGTCGGAAATGTCGACGGTTTCGTTGACGATCGTATGCAGACCCTCGCTCGTTAAACGAAGCAGCGTCGCTAGCGCCTCGTCGGAGTCGGTCAGGCCATATACGAACTCTCGGCTTTGGGGATCGCTTGGCAAGTAGCTGCGGATGTTTATCATCCTATCGGCGCTTGAGGATAGCAGGGTCTCGAGTGCTTCCTGCGCGCTGAGAAACCTCCCGTTTGGCCCGTGCCCGCGCACGCGGGAGTAACTCTGCCTCGGCGCGCCGCCTTCTGGCCGGAACCCAACAAACTGCGCCACGTTCCCTCGCGTGGCCAGTTGATCGAGAATTTTGTCCTTGTGATGCATCGATCTCTCTTCGCGCGTCGTCGTGGACAAAGCAACGGCCGTTTCCCTTCAAGTCATGCGACAGGCTGATGACTGGGCGCTTGTCTACAGCGTCGCGGCAATCCGGGTAGTATGGTCAGGTCTATTGAGGCCGTGCTTTGTCACTGTCCTCCTGCGCTTTTTATCAGCCCCATCCCGGCCGTTTGGTCAAACTGCAGCGAACGACCACTTTCCGCCATTGTTCCAAATCCCTACCACAGATCGTCGAACCGACGCGCTGCTGTTCGGGTGTAGTGGGCCGTGTGACGCGGGTCTCTGTGGCCAAGGCAATCCTGAATCAAACGGAGATCGCGTCCTTTGTTCGCCAAGGCGAAGCCGCAGGAGTGGCGGAGCGTGTGGGGGTGGACCCGGTCCAGGCGCGCGCGCTCACCAGCGCGTGCGATGATGTAGTTCACGGCCTGTCGGGTAAGCGGTTGCTGGCGTTCGGAGACGAAGAGCCAGGGCAGGGTATCCTCCCGGCGCGCCAGCCAGCGCTTGATTGCCCGAAGCTCGTCCCCGGCGATAGGCTGTTCGACGCTGCGACCGTTCTTCCGCAGCGTAACCCAGAGCCGCGACTGGCCGAGGTCCACGTCGCGAAGGCGCAACCCAATCGCCTCGGATACGCGGAGGCCGTGGCGGAACATCATCAAGATCAGGAGGTGGTCGCGGACGCCATGGCGACCCTTCTTCGCCGCTGCGAGAAGCCAATCGATGTCCTTCTGACCTAGATAGTCCCGGGGCCGGACATAGATGTCGGCGGCCTCGTTCCCGCAACTCTCGACACTTTGCCGGTTGGTCATTCCGTCGGTTCACCACTCAAATCGCTGATCTCCGGCACGCGTGCCGTCGACACTCTTTACACAACGCGCATTCTGTAAAGAAGGGGTATCCGAGATCAGCGGCGGGAGCAGCCGGAGGTCGATCATGATCGCAGGTCGACGTGATCGGAGCAGGTCAACGAGCATTCTGCTGGGGCATACTCTTGGGCCGTCTCACGCCCGCGCTTCACCTCTGAGCACTTGGTTCTCCTGCTCCGCGCTCATGCCATAGGCCAGATCCTCGTCGCGCCGGCCGCGGTCCCATTCCACCAAGGGCCCGAGCGTGTCGGCAAGAGGCCTCGCAGTCAGCCCCGTAGCACGAGCCCGGCCCGCATCGACTTCGAGAAAATGGCGGAAGGCGGGTACGTCCGGGGCCATCAGCGGCACGTCGGTCCAGGGCGCGGCGCCGGCAGCTTTGAAGGCGGCGGCGGGCATCCAGCGAACCTTCCCCGCCGAGCCGGTCGCGGCACGGATCGCGCTTAGGAGGTCTCGCAAGGGCATTGGACGCCCGGTGACGTTCCACACCCCGCCCAGGTCCTGCTCGGCGCAGCGCACTGCGAAGAGGGCGGCGTCACGCACGTCGAGCACCTGCACGGGCCGCTCGGGCGGCGCGGGCGCGGGCACGAGGCGCCCCTTGGTGCCGCCGGCCTCGTCGAAGCGGCGCACCCACCACGTCAGGCGGTCGGTGTAGTCCCCCGCGCCGACGATGAGCCCGATCCGGAGGGCCGTCGCGAGATTCCCCAGTCGCTCTTCGGCCGCCCGCTCGCAGGCGCGCTTCAGGGGACCATAGGACGGCCCGTACGCCATGGCCGAGGCGCGCTCTTCGGGCAGCACCTCGGCGGCGCGCGCGAAATCCGCGGGCCCCGCATCCGGCACCTCCTGCGCCTCGGTGAGCCCCGGCGCATCAAAACGTCCGTAGACGGAGAGCGAGGAGGCCAGAACGTAGCGCCCGATCCGGCCGTCCAGGGCAGCCAGCAGCGCGTGAACGGCATCCGGGGCGTAGGCGCAGGTGTCGAACGCCCAATCGAAGGACCGGCCGTCGAGCGCGCCTAGGTCGCCGTGCCGGTCCGCCCGGATGACCTCCACGCCTGCGGGTAGAGCCCGCATAGTGGCGCCGCGCGACAGCACGGCCACGCGGTCTCCACGGGCGACGAGGGCATCCATAATGGCGCCGCCCAGAAAGCCCGTTCCACCGACCACGAGGCCGTTCACTACGTCCCTCCTCCTTCGTACCGCACCGATCGTACGAGTTTGGACATGCTCGCGCTAGAAGGGTGCGCTACTACGGCACGGAGTTCTGGAACGCTGCTTCCGTTTGCACGGGTCGCTCAACGGATGCGGACGCCCCATGGGGCCGGTCTAAGCCCATACGGAACCCTTCGGCGAAGAGAACCGCCAAGAGCATCAGGTGCGCGACCTGACGGCTTGTCGCAACATACTGGACGCTCATCCCCAGAGCAGCCAACAATACACCCTGGACACCCCGAAATGAGCCGAGCCGTGAGCTTCTGAGTTCAGATGTCCCTCTTTAGCCGTCCGACGACAACGAGGCCAGTATGTGAAGAACTCCGCCGGTGCCCAGGAGCGCGACCGATCCTGACGTAAAGAAGCCGTGTGTGGGCAGGAGACCGGCCAGTCCGCACAAGATGCAGAGCACAGCCAGACACTTGATGCTCCAGGCGATAGATTTGGTCCGAG
This sequence comes from uncultured Jannaschia sp., assembly GCA_964637265.1. Taxonomy (GTDB): domain Bacteria; phylum Pseudomonadota; class Alphaproteobacteria; order Rhodobacterales; family Rhodobacteraceae; genus Jannaschia. The sequence continues at coordinate 2,276 of CAZWWR010000134.1, read as the reverse complement.
CGTTGTAGCTATTGACCGTAATCGCGCCTCGTCTTGCTCCCCTAGGATACTTTTGCCTGGCGGCCTGGCGTCGTGCCTCTCTTGGTTTCTTGGACATCAGCGCGGTGCCCACTTGGCAGAGCGTTCAGCCTATCCGGCGGTATGGGACTCGGCGAGGTAATTCTCGGTGCCGCAAGAGGTAGGAATGCTCCGCATGCATGAAGCCCGGGCTTTACTTATCAAAGGCTTACCCAAATGAGGGGGAAGAACTATGCGTCGGTTGACAACAATTCGACGCCACAGAGCCTCGGGACACGTCCGCTCGGTCACCCGGGGAGGTAGCCGTGTTCCCGTGCCGATGGACGTGCCGACCGCAGGCGCGCGGAGGCCTGCGGCGTCGCAGGATGCCTGACCGCCTCAAGACGCAGGCGCAGCCGTCGTGACGGGCGGCATCCTGTTTCAGGGTCCGCAGACCTCCGTCGGCCCGGGGAGGGATCGCTCGAACGTGGCACGCGACCTTGGCGAGACGCCCTCGCCGATGCTTCTCCCACTGGAGGGGGCTCCCGATACCATCTGCCTTACGACCCGTCGCGCGGGACGGAAACGCGAGGATGGCGCGAGGGGCAGGACGGGATACCCGGACCGTGCTCTGCCCGCCCGTCTTCGAAGGGCCTCCGCCCGCCGCCGACGCCGAGCGCGAGTGACGCCGGACGGACCTGATGGCGCCCGGCGCGGCCATCTGCTATCCTCGCCCCCAGAACGTGGCCGGCGAACGGCCCTCTGGCATCGGGCGGGCAGCTCACATGGAAACCGAAGTCCTCGCGGCGGCGAGCGAGATGGATTTTTCGCTCTGGGCGCTGTTCTGGCGGGCCACGCTGGTGGTCAAGATCGTCATGATCCTCCTTCTGGTCGCCTCGGTCTGGGTCTGGGCCGTGCTCATCCAGAAGCTGGCGCAGTTCCGCCGGGCCCGCGCCGACGCGGCCCGGTTCGACGCCGCGTTCTGGTCGGGCGAGCCGCTCGACGAGCTCTACGAGACGCTCGCGGAGCGCCCCGGCACCGCGTCCGAGCGCATCTTCGCCTCGGCCATGGCGGAGTGGTCGCGCTCGCACCGGGACGATGGCGGCCTGATCGCCGGGGCCCAGTCCCGCATCGACCGCTCCATGGACGTGGCCATCGGTCGGGAGCGCGACCGGCTCACCTCCGGCCTGACCTTCCTCGCCACGGTGGGCTCGACGGGTCCGTTCGTCGGCCTCTTCGGCACCGTCTGGGGGATCAAGCACGCCTTCGAGGAGATCGCGCTGCAGGGCAACACCAACCTCGCGGTGGTCGCGCCGGGCATCGCCGAGGCGCTGCTGGCGACCGGGCTCGGTCTGCTCGCGGCGATCCCGGCGGTGGTGTTCTACAACAAGCTGTCGCGCGACGCCGACCGCATCGCCTCCAACTACGAGGCCTTCGCGGACGAGTTCGCGACGATCCTCTCGCGTCAGCTGGACGCGGCATGACGGGCGGGTCCTGAGATGGCCGGCGCGCTCCTCCAGCCCGGAGGCGGACAGCCGCGCAGGCGCCGCCGTCGGGGCCGCACGGCGCCGATGTCGGAGATCAACGTCACGCCCTTCGTGGACGTGATGCTGGTGCTCCTGATCATCTTCATGGTGGCCGCGCCCCTGCTCACGGCGGGCGTTCCCGTGGAGCTGCCGGAGACGGCGGCCGAGCCGCTCCCGACGGATGTCGAGGAGCCGCTCGCCGTCACGGTGGCGGCGGACGGCCGCGTGTTCCTCATGAGCGCGGAGGTCCCCCCGGGGGAGCTCGTGACCCGCCTGCAGTCCGTGGCGGCGGAACGGGACTCCGCCCGCGTGTTCCTGCGCGCCGACGGCAGCGTCCCCTACGCGCGCGTGGCCGAGGTGATGGGGGCGCTGAACGCCGGCGGCTTCCGCGACATCGGTCTCGTGACCGAAACGGGAGGCCCCAGGCTCGACGACGCGGCGGAGTCCGGCACGGGCACCCCGGCGGACGGGGAGTGATGCGTTGGAGCTTCGTCGGGCGCTGGGCATCTCGGGGGGCGTGCACGCCGGCGTGATCGGCTGGGCGCTGCTCGCCGGTCTGTTCGACACGACGCCGAACGCCCCCGTGATGGCGGTGGCCGAGGTCTCGGTCCTCTCCGCGGCCGAGTTCGAGGCGATGTTCGCGCCCGCCCCCTCCCAGGCGCCGAGCACCTCCGCGGCACCCGACGCACCGGCCCCGCCGGCCGCCGTCGAGGCGCCGGAGGCGCTCGCCCCCGAGACGGCCGTGGCGCCCCC
>CAZWWR010000133.1:0-6861 GCA_964637265.1 uncultured Jannaschia sp. | reverse complement strand
CACCGCCCGCCGCCGGCCCCGCCCCCGCCCGCGCCCCGTTCCGGCCCGGCCGGGAAGCCCCGCGCCGCCGCACATATACGACACGATCGGGGCGAATCCCCCCGGGCATGGCGGCATTCTCCTTGCCGCTCCGCAAACGGTGCGGACATAAGGCCGCCCGACGGGGCCACTCCCGCTGCATCGCAGCCGCCCCGGGACCGAACGCGGAGCAGCCGATGGATTACGACCACCTGATGACGGTGATGCGCGGACTGGCGATCGACGCCGGCGCGCGCATCATGGAGATCTACGACGCCGACGATTTCGAGGTGCGCTCGAAGTCGGACGCGAGCCCGGTGACCGAGGCCGACGAGGCCGCCGACGCGCTGATCTCCGCGGGGCTCCGCGAGGCCTTCCCCGACCTCGCCCTCGTCACCGAGGAGCAGGCCGCCACGCATGACGAGTCGGCCTCCACCTTCCTGATCGTCGACCCCCTCGACGGCACGAAGGAGTTCGTCCAGCGCCGCGGCGACTTCACCGTGAACATCGCCCTGGTCGAGGACGGCGTGCCCGTGCTCGGGGTCGTCTACGCCCCCGCCAAGGGCCGCCTGTTCCGCACCGTGCCGGGCGGCGGCGCGGTCGAGGAGACGGGGCCGTTCGACCGCTCGGCCCCCGGCGAGGCGCGGCCCATCGCGGTGCGCGATCCCGACGAGGCCGCGCTCATGGTGGTGGCCTCGAAGTCCCACCGGAGCCCGGAGACCGACGCCTACATCTCCAAGTACAGCGTGGCCGACATGCGCTCGGCCGGCTCGTCGCTGAAGTTCTGCCTCGTGGCCACCGGAGAGGCCGACATCTACCCGCGCCTCGGCCGGACGATGGAGTGGGACACGGCCGCGGGCGACGCGGTGCTGCGGGCGGCGGGCGGCCGCATGGTCCGCTTCGAGGACCACGGCGAGTTCGGCTACGGCAAGCCGGGCTTCGCCAACGGCTACTTCATCGCCCATGCGCCGGGCATCCCCCTGCGGGCCGCCTGACGGCCCCCCCGCGGCCCCGTCGGCCGGGGGGGCCCCCCGGGTTTGCGGGCCGGCCGCGGGGTCTCTACAATCGGACAGGCGAACGCCGCTGCGGAGCGCGCGACGCGAGGAGGTTGAAATGACTAGGACTGTCAGGAAGGCGATCTTTCCGGTCGCGGGGCTGGGAACGCGGTTCCTTCCGGCGACGAAGTCGGTGCCGAAGGAGATCATGACGCTCGTCGACCGGCCGCTGATCCAGTACGCGGTCGACGAGGCCCGCGAGGCGGGGATCGAGGACTTCATCTTCGTCACCTCGCGGGGCAAGACCGCGCTCGAGGATTACTTCGACCATGCGCCGGAACTCGAATCCGCGCTCGAGGCGAAGGGCAAGGACGCCCTGCTGCGCGAGCTCAAGAAGACCTACATGGAGGACGGGCGCGTCGCCTACATGCGCCAGCACCAGCCGCTCGGCCTCGGCCACGCGGTGTGGTGCGCCCGCCATCTGATCGGCGACGAGCCCTTCGCGGTGATCCTGCCGGACGACGTGATCGCGGCCGAGCCCTCGTGCCTCGCGCAGATGGTCGAGGCCTACGGGCAGACCGGCGGATCCATCGTCGCCGCGATGGAGGTGCCGCCCTCGAAGTCCTCCTCCTACGGCATCCTCGACGTCGAGGACGGCGGCAGCCAGTCGCTGCGCGTGCGCGCCATGGTCGAGAAGCCCAAGCCCGAGGACGCGCCCTCGAACCTCGCCGTGATCGGGCGCTACATCCTGTCGCCTGCGGTGATGGAGCATCTCGAGGGGATCGACCGCGGCGCCGGCGGCGAGCTGCAGCTGACCGACGCGATCGCCCGCGAGATCGAGGCCGGCGCGCCGGTGCACGGCTTCCGCTTCAATGGGCAGCGCTACGACTGCGGCTCCAAGGCCGGCTTCCTGCAGGCGACGGTGGCCTTCGGCCTCGCGCGGGACGACCTCAGCGGCGAGCTGGAGGAGTTCTTGCACGAGGTGCTCTCGATGCGCTCGGCGGCGCAGTAGGAACGTCCGGGAGCGGCCCCCGCCCGGGGCGCCGCGGGGGGAACGTCCGGCGGCCCGAGGCGGCTGCGGGACGCCCCCGTGGCGCGCCGCGCGCCACCCCCGCCCGGTCGCTTGACACCGCCGGGAGCCCGCGATACCCGCCCGCTCACCGTGGGCGCCCAGGTGGCGGAATTGGTAGACGCGCTGGCTTCAGGTGCCAGTTCTCGCAAGGGAGTGGAAGTTCGAGTCTTCTCCTGGGCACCACGGTCCTCCCCCGCCCGCCCCCCCGACATCGCTGCAAATGTTCATCGCGCGGCCGAAGCTGTGCGACGCCGCCTCCAGGCGCCGGACGGGGGCACGGACGGTGATCCGAGAGCGCGCCTCCCGTACCGGCGGGGCCGCCACCGTGGGTCCGACCGGAAGCCGCGGGCGCTCCCACCGGACTGCGGACGCTCGTCTGCCCGGACCCGGCCCTCGAAGATTGAAGGAGCGGGGGGCCTCCACGCGAAACGCCTTGCCGGGGCGTGCCGGACCGGGGGACTGTGGCGCGACCGAGGCGCGGGGCACGCGGTGCCTGATGCATCCGGGCGACCCTTGCGCTCGGAGCCTTGGGTCCACGAGCGCTGACGGGGCGCCGCCGCCCTTCTACCCACTGTCGGGGCGCCGCCGCCGGTGATACTCCGGTCAGGTGACCCTGCGGAACCCCGCCCATGATTCCGCCGGTCGCCGCCGCTGTCGTAGCGTAAGACATACCCCTCTCCCCATCTTGTGATTCCATGCCGCGACCGGCGCGCGACGGCGGCGAATCAGGGGGACGACTGGGACATGACACGGATCTTCTTCGAGGGCTTCGAGGACGCGGGCACGCCCGCCTACACGCTCGACCGCCCGGCCTTCACGGACGGGTTCGGCGACTTCCTCACCCGGACGGACGGCTCGACCGTCGGATCCTTCTACCAGGTGTCGGGCCCCGAGGGGGCGTCCTGGTTCGCGGCGATGGATCTCGACGGCGAGGGCGGCGCGGCCTCGGCCACGCTCACCATCGAGGGGATCGACGTGGCGGGCTTCGGCGACCTCGCGGTGTCCGGCCTGTTCGCGGAGGACGATGACGGCACCAGCGAGGACTGGGACGCCGACACCCGCGTCACGCTGGAGGCGCGGCTCGACGGCGGCGCCTGGACGCCCGTGCTCCAGTTCGCCTCCCAGGGGTCCACGAACACCGAGCCCGGCCTCGACACGGATTTCGACGGCGTGGCCGACGGCCTGGCCCTCACCTCCCAGTTCCAGAGCTTCGGCGCCGCCATCGCGGGCACCGGCACCACGCTCGACCTGCGCCTCCTGCTCGCCAATCTCGACGCGGGCGACGAGGACATCTCCTTCGACGCCCTCGCCGTGACCGGCACCGCCGCCTCGTCCGAGACGCTGGTCCTCGCGGAGGGCTTCGACGACGCGTCGGGCTTCACGGTGAGCGGCGGCGGCTTCTTCTCCGACGGGTTCGGCGACTATCTCGGCCTCGCCGGCGCGGCGGACGGGTTCGGCGGCGGCGCGGCGCCCTCGCTCCTCAAGCCCTACGGCGGCACCACCGGCGCCTACCTCACGGGGATGGATCTCGACGGCGAGGGCGGCCCGGCCACGCGCACGATCACGTGGGCGGGGCTCGACATCGCGGGGCTCACCGACCTCGCCTTCTCGGGCGGCTTCGCGGAGTTCTTCGACGACCCCGGCGACATCGACGGGAGCGACTTCATCCGCGTCACCGCCCGCATCGACGGCGGCGCGCCCACGACGCTGCTGGAGTTCCGCGGCGCCGACTTCTCCTCGGGCTCCGGCCCCTTCAACGGCGTGCTGCGGCTCGACACGGACGGCGACGGCACGGGCGACGGCGCCGCTCTGGGCGACGCGCTCCAGAGCTTCGCGGCGGCCATCCCCGGCGCCGGCTCCACGCTCGACCTGACGCTCGAGGTCAGCCTCGACGCGGGCGACGAAGACTTCGCGGTGGACGACTTCCGCGTGGTCGGATCGTCCGGCGGGGTCGCGCAGCCCGCGGTGATCGCCTCCGCCGGCGACGGCATCGACGTGGCCGAGGGGAGCGACGCGACCGACGCGCTGACGCTCCGGCTGGCCACCGTGCCCGCCGCGCCGGTGACGGTGACCGTCTTCGGCGACGGACAGACGGTGGTGAGCGCCGACGGCGCGAGCTTCGGGCCGACCGCGGACGTGGTGCTCGACGGGACCGACGAGGCGACGGTGCTCGTGCGGGCCGTGGACGACGACGTGGACGAGGCCGACCCGCATCCGGGCATCCTCTCCTTCACGGTGGCGAGCGCGGATCCCGACTACGACGGGCTCGCCCTCGCCTCGCTGACGGCGGACGTGGCCGACGACGACGTGACGCTCTCGCGCATCTCGGAGATCCAGGGCGCGGGCGAGACCTCCCCGCTGGTCGGCCGGGAGGTGACGGTGGAGGCGGTGGTCACCGGCGTCACCACGAGCGCCTCGGGCGTCACCGGCTACTTCCTGCAGGAGGAGGACGCGGACGCCGACGGCGACGCGGCGACCTCCGAGGGCATCTACGTGTTCGACCGCGACGCCACCGTGTCGGTGGGCGACCGCGTCCGGGTGACGGGCGAGGTGGACGAGTTCCGCGGCACCACGCAGATCGGGAACGTGTCGGCGACCGAGCTCCTCGAGACGGGCGTGCCGCTTCCCACGGCCACGCAGATCACCCTCGGGCTGGGCGACGACGGGCTCGAGGCGCTCGAGGGGATGCGCGTGACGCTCGTCTCGCGGGAGGGGGCCGACCCGCTCACCGTGATCGAGAACTTCAACCTCGACCGGTTCGGACAGGTCACCGTGTCGGAGGGCGTCCAGTACCAGCCCACGCAGCTCCTCGACCCGGACACCGAGGCGGAGGCCGTGGCCGCGCTCGCGGCGGCGAACCAGGCGAACCGGATCGCCGTGGACGACTTCTCATCCGCGCAGAACCCCGACACCTACCTCCTCGTGGATTCGGGCGACGGCACGCCCCTGACGGCCGGCGATCCGATCACGGCGGAGGGTCCGACGCTGCGGCTCGGCGCGGAGATCGAGGCGGCCGGCATCGGCGGCGTGCTCGACTTCTCCTTCGGGGAGTGGCGCGTGCGCGCCGACGGGCCGCTCGACACGGTCGAGGGCACCAATTCCGGCGCCCGCCCCGAGGCCGCGCCCGAGGTGGGCGGCGACCTGCAGGTGGCCGGGTTCAACGTCCTCAACTACTTCACGACGCTGGGCGAGCGGGGCGCCACCACGGCGGAGGATCTCGAGCGCCAGACCGAGAAGCTCGTCGCGGCGCTCCTCGAGATCGACGCAGGGATCGTGGCGCTGCAGGAGCTGGAGAACAACGGCTTCGGCCCCGACAGCGCCATCGCCGCCCTGACCGACGCGCTCAACGCCGAGGCGGGCGCGGGAACGTGGGCCTTCGTCGATCCGGGCACCGGGCCGCTGGGCACCGACGCGATCACCACGGGGATCCTCTACAAGCCCGCCGAGGTGACCGTGACCGGGACGGCGGCGCTCGTCTTCGCCGAACCCTCGGCCGACGTCACCGCGGGGATCGTCGCGCAGATCGAGGCCGAGGTGGGCGACCTCGGCTTCGGGGACTTCCAGCGCAACCGCCCCGCGCTCGCGGCCACCTTCGAGACGGAGAACGGCGCCGACCTCACGGTGGTGTCGAACCACTTCAAGTCGAAGGGGGACAGCGGGCTCGAGGACGTGGCCGAGGACGCCGCCGCGCGCGGCGCCTCGCCGGAGCTGATCGAGGCGCTGCTGGCGGATCCGAACTACGACCAGGGCGACGGCCAGGGCTTCTGGAACGCCGTGCGCGCGGATGCCGGGGCGGAGCTCGCCGCGTGGCTGGCGACCGACCCGACGGGCGCCGAGGAGGGCGGCGAGGTGCTCGTGCTGGGCGACCTCAACGCCTACGCGCAGGAGGATCCGGTCGAGGCGCTGGAGGTGGCGGGCTACACCGATCTCGCGCAGGCGTTCATCGGCGAGGAGGCCTACAGCTTCGTCTTCGACGGCCAGCGGGGCACGCTCGACTACGCGCTGGCCTCCGGGGCGCTGCTCGACGACGTCACCGGCGTCGCGGAGTGGCACATCAACGCCGACGAGCCCGACCTGCTGGGCTACAGCTCCCGCTTCACGGATGCGGCCTTCTACAACGACGACTTCTACGCCGCCTCCGACCACGACCCGATCATCGTGGGCCTCGACCTCGACGCGCCGACGCTGACGGCCCGGCTCGAGTTCGCCGACTTGGGGCGCAAGAGCTTCGTCACCTACACGCTCGACGGGGAGGAGCAGGGCTCAGCCCGCCTCAAGCCGTTCCTCCGCAAGGAGACGGAGCTGGCCGGTTCGGGCATCTCGGTCGACGCGGAGGACGGGACGCGCCTGCCCGAATGGGTGACGACGCGCGGCGAGGGTGTGGGCGTGCGCTCGCTCTTCTCCGACAGGCTCCTGCGCGACGACGCCCGTCAGGTCGACGGGGCGGAGGAGCTGATCTTCCGCCTTGCCGAGTCCGACGGCGCCGGGGACGCGACCTCGGTCGCGCTGGAGCTGGTGGATACGGCAGGCGAGGGCGGCGTGCGGCTCGCCTTCCTCGACGACGGCGCGCTGGTGGAGGAGGTGTCGCTCGGCGTCACGGAGGGCGGCGTGGCCTACGCGCCGGCCGGCGACGCGGGCTTCGACGAGCTCCGCGTCTCGGCGGCGGACGAGTTCCGCTTCCAGGTCGCGGCGGTGGAGTTCGAGCGCCTCGAGACCGAGCCCGCGCTGCTGGCGTGACCCGGGGCCGGGGCGGGGCGGCCCCCGTGGCGCCCCGAC
>CAZWWR010000132.1:0-6872 GCA_964637265.1 uncultured Jannaschia sp. | reverse complement strand
ACGTGCCGGCCCCCGAGGGCGGGAGCGACGGCGGCGACGGCGGCCAGGACGGCGGATCGGGCGGCGGCTCGGACGGCGGCTCCGGCGGCGGCTCCGGCGGCGCCGAGGTCGACGTGATGGTCCCGGCGCTGGGCGAGTCGGTCACCGAGGCGACCGTGGCCACCTGGTTCAAGCAGCCGGGCGATCAGGTCGCGGCCGACGAGATGCTGTGCGAGCTCGAGACGGACAAGGTCTCGGTCGAGGTGCCCGCCCCCGCCGCGGGCACGCTGAAGGAGATCGTGGCCGCCGAGGGCACCACCGTCGACGCCTCCGCCAAGCTCGCGGTGATCACCGAGGGCGCGGGCGGCGGCGCCGCCAAGGCGCCGGAGAAGGCCGCCGAGGCGCCCGCCGCCGGATCCGACCCGGCCCCGTCGGGCTCCGGCCGGACGGACGTCGAGGACGCGCCCTCGGCCAAGAAGCTCATGGCGGAGAAGGGGCTCGAGCCCGCGCAGGTCGAGGGCACGGGCCGCGACGGCCGGATCATGAAGGAGGACGTGCTCCGCGCCCTCCAGCAGCCCGCGAAGGCGCCCGAACCCGCGCAGGCCCCCCGCGCGCCCGTCTCCTCCGACGACGCCGGCCGCGAGGAGCGCGTGCGCATGACGCGCCTGCGCCAGACGATCGCCCGCCGCCTGAAGGACGCGCAGAACACCGCCGCCATGCTCACCACCTACAACGAGGTGGACATGGGCGAGGTCATGGCGCTCCGGAAGGAGTACAAGGACCTGTTCGAGAAGAAGCACGGCGTGCGGCTGGGCTTCATGTCCTTCTTCACCAAGGCCTGCTGCCACGCGCTCAAGGAGGTGCCCGAGGTCAACGCCGAGATCGACGGGCAGGACATCGTCTACAAGAACTTCGTGCACATGGGCATCGCCACCGGCACGCCCACGGGCCTCGTCGTGCCGGTGATCCGCGACGCCGACTCGATGTCCTTCGCGGGCATCGAGAAGGCCATCGCCGAGAAGGGCCGCGCCGCGCGCGACGGCAAGCTCTCGATGGCCGACATGCAGGGCGGCACCTTCACCATCTCGAACGGCGGCGTCTACGGCTCGCTGATGTCTTCGCCCATCCTCAACCCGCCCCAGTCGGGCATCCTGGGGATGCACAAGATCCAGGACCGGCCGATGGTCGTCGGAGGCGAGATCGTGATCCGCCCGATGATGTACCTCGCCCTGAGCTACGACCACCGCATCGTGGACGGGAAAGGCGCCGTGACGTTCCTCGTGCGCGTCAAGGAGGCCCTGGAGGATCCGCGGCGGCTGCTGATGGATTTGTGACGGTCGCAAACGTGAAGGCCCCGCCAAAGCGGGGCCTTACGGCACTGGTCCGGAACTTGCGTATCGTTCGAAAGACCAGTGGCCCTTCTCAGGGTCTTAAACACGGATGCCAAAGCAGTGCCGCCACACATCCGCAGATAAGGTCGGACGATCAGCTTGTCAAAGGTGGAAGCCCCAGGCCGGCCCGCAGACAATCGTCAATTCGACGCATGTGATCTGCAGAAAGGGCGTTCGTCTGATAGCGCCTTTTGCCGTCACGGCCCCTGCCGAGGCGAAGTAGGTTGAGCCGGTGGAACCCCACAGCGCAGACCATATCCCCTTTCACCCAACGGGAGCCACCACCCCATGAGGAGGGCATCTGAAAGGGTATCTCAAGCTGGTAGTGATATGGCATAGTCTTCTTCGGGGCAGTCTGACTGAGAGGCACCACAGTACAGAGGCCGACACGCGCCTCGATTGGTGGAGACACAACCACGCAGAGCCTTCGCTTGACCATCTCCGGCTCACGAAAGCCTTGGGAAAAGTCCGCCAGCAAGATGGTGCCGCGCTTCGGATGATAGATCAGACCCATAATCAGGAGCGATATTTATTTGGCTGGTCGAGCGTCAACAACCGCCCGACGCCCAGTCGAGATCCGGACCGTGCCAAATCGTGACGATCACCCCATGACCCCCACCACCCGCGCCCTCGCCTTCTGGCTCCTCCGCGTCGCCATTGCCGGCCTCCTCGTGCTCGCCCTGCGGGCCTGGCAGGGGCCCGACCCGGTGCTCTGGTGGCTCTGGGCCGGATACGCCGCCCTCTCCCTCGTCACCACGATCGTGCTGATCCGCCGCTCCGGGCCCTGACGCGCGCTGGCCGCGCGGCCGCCCCCCGGCCGGGCCCGTCGCTCCCCGCCGGAGACGGCGGGCAATCCGGCGCGCCGACGAAACCCGCCCCCGCCCCACCGGGTTGACCTCCCGCACGCCCAATCCGGATCCCGCCCCATGCAACTCCTCGTCCACCTCACCCCGCCCGACTACGACGCCTGGAAGGCGGATTTCGACGCGAATGCGGAGGCGCGGATGCAGGCCGGCCTGACCCTCCTCCAGCTCTGGAGGGAGGCCGGCGGCGCGGGTGTGACCGCGCTGTTCGAGGCCAACGACCGGAAGCGCGCACAGGCCTGGGTCGAGCGCGAGTCCGCCACCGGCCCCGCGCTCGACGCCCGCTTCCTCGAGACGGCCTGAGCGCCGCCCTTGACCCCGGCCCGCCTCGCGCCCGAACGTCACGACCGAGGTCACGACGTCCGTCACGACCCGCGTCACGACGTCCGTCCCCACCCAGAAGGAGTCCGCCCATGACGACCCCCGCCCTCCGAATCCGCAGCGCCGACACCCGCGAGCGGCGCTGGCCCGACAGCCGCAAGCAGGGCTCCGTCGTGCTCCGCACGCTCGTCGACGCCGATGGCGGCCCCTCCTCGGGCGTGGTGCAGGGCCTGGCCGAGTTCGCCCCCTCCGATCATGAGGGGATGCACAGCCACGACCGCCCCGAGACGGCCTTCGTCCTCGACGGCGGGGGGACGCTCAAGCTCAAGGGGGACGACAAGGTGGTCGAGCCGGGTGACATGCTGTTCATCCCCGCGGGCCTCCCGCACGGCTGGCAGGCCGGCGAGGAGGGCCTGCGCCTGCTCACCACCTTCCCCGGCGACCGCCTGAGCGAGGTCTCCTACGAATGGGAGGAATGACGCCCGAGCTCACCGTCCTCGCCCTGGCCGTCCTGCTCCAGGCGGTCCAGATCGCGCTCTACTCGGTCTCCGCCAATCTCGACGTCGGACTGGGCTACTCGATGTCCGCCCGCGACCGGCCCCCGTCCCGGCCGCTCTCGGAGCGCTCGGGGCGGCTGCAGCGCGCGGTGGGCAACCATTTCGAGGGGCTCATCGTGTTCACCGCGGCGGTCGTCCTCGTCACCCTGGGCGGAGGCTCGACGGCCCTCACCGCGGCCTGCGCCTGGATCTACCTCGCCGCCCGCGTGCTCTACGTGCCGGCCTACGCGATGGGCCTGCGCCCGTGGCGGTCCGTCCTATGGATGATCGGTGCCGGTGCCACCATAGTGATGGTCATCTCGACCCTCCTCTGACCCGTCCCCGCCGGGGCGGAACACCTCGGGGGTCCGGGGGCGGCGCCCCCGGCGACCGACCATAAGGAACACGACCCCATGGCCCAATACGACGTCATCGTCATCGGCTCCGGCCCCGGAGGCTACGTCTGCGCGATCCGCTGCGCGCAGCTGGGCCTCAAGACGGCCTGCGTCGAGGGGCGCGAGACGTTGGGCGGCACCTGCCTCAACGTCGGCTGCATCCCCTCGAAGGCCCTGCTCCACGCGACCGAGGAGCTCCACGCCGCGCAGCACACCTTCGCCAAGATGGGCATTGAGGTGCCCGCCCCGAACGTCGACTGGCAGAAGATGCTCGAGTACAAGCGCGACACGATCGGGCAGAACACCAAGGGCATCGAGTTCCTGTTCAAGAAGAACAAGGTCGACTGGCTGAAGGGCTGGGCGTCGATCCCCGAGGCGGGCAAGGTCAAGGTCGGCGACGAGACCCACGAGGCCAGGAACATCGTCATCGCCAGCGGATCGGAAGCGGCCTCCATCCCCGGCGCGGACGTGACCATCGACGAGAAGACGGTCGTCACCTCGACCGGCGCGCTGGAGCTCGAGAAGATCCCCGGCAGCATGGTCGTGGTGGGCGGCGGGGTGATCGGGTTGGAGCTGGGCTCCGTCTACGCCCGCCTCGGCGCCGAGGTGACGGTGATCGAGTTCCTCGACCACATCACCCCCGGCCAGGACATGGAGGTCGCCAAGCAGTTCCAGAAGCTGCTGGGCAAGCAGGGGCTGAAGTTCGTCATGGGCGCCGCCGTCTCGAAGGTGGAGGCCGCGGACGGCAGGGCCACCGTCTCCTACGCGCTCCGCAAGGACGACAGCGAGCACACCGTCGAGGCAGACACCGTGCTCGTCGCCACGGGCCGCAAGCCCTTCACCGACGGGCTGGGCCTCGGCGATCTCGGCATCCAGCTGAGCAACCGCGGCCAGATCCGCGTGGACGAGCACTACAAGGCCCACGAGTCGGGCATCTACGCCATCGGCGACGTGATCGCGGGGCCGATGCTCGCCCACAAGGCCGAGGACGAGGGCATGGCCGTGGCCGAGGTGATCGCCGGCAAGGCGGGGCACGTGAACTACGGCGTGATCCCGGGCGTGATCTATACCCACCCCGAGGTCGCCAGCGTCGGCGCCACCGAGGAGATGCTCAAGGAGGAGGGCCGCAAGTACAAGACCGGCAAGTTCTCCTTCATGGGCAACGGGCGGGCCAAGGCCAACTTCGCCGCCGACGGCTTCGTGAAGCTGCTGGCGGACGCGGAGACGGACCGGATCCTCGGCTGCCACGTCATCGGCCCCATGGCCGGGGACCTGATCCACGAGGTCTGCGTGGCGATGGAGTTCGGCGCGGCGGCTGAGGATCTGGCGCGGACGTGCCACGCCCATCCGACCTACTCGGAGGCGATGCGCGAGGCGGCCCTCGCCTGCGGGGATGGCGCCATCCACGCCTGAGGATCGCGAGGGCGCCGCCGCGACGGTGCATCGACGCGTCCTCGGAGGCGCACGCCCGCCCGGGCGGGCGCGCGTGCCGGACCACAGGCGGCCCGGCGGGTGCTCGGACGTTAGACGTTCGGCGGCGTCCTTCGGGCCGCCGCACCGGGTATTCACCCGCAAGTCCGGGTAGTCGCGCCGCCCAGGCCGTCGTCTGCCGCAGCGCCTATTCCGCCGGGCCGGGGACGATGCGCCCCGAGGGGCGAACGCGTCCCACCGGGACGGCACGGCCTGTGCCGGACCGCTGGTCTTCCGCCGGACCGGCCGTTCCCTGGCAAGGACGGTGCAGGCGATTCTGACCGGCGGACCGGCTGCACCCGACCGCGCGGCCTCGGGGTCGGCATGGGATGCTCCTCCACTCGCGGCCCCGACCGAGGCGCGCGCCTCCGCGTCCGGGGCAGAAGCGAGGCCGCGCGGTCGCTGCGCATGTGTCGACCGGAGACCGCTCGCGGCGGATCCGGCTTTCGAACCGAACGTTGACTTGGCGTCAGAGCCTGCCCGACACTGCCGCCGCACATTCGACCGGGAGCTTTCCATGACGCAGACCGACCCCCGACCCGCGAGCGGCGGCCTGACGATGCCGCGCAAGGTTCAGATCGTCTGGGGCGTCTATCTCGCGTCGCTCTTCACGGGCGGGCTCGTGGCCGTCATCGGCGTGGTCATGGCCTATGTCTGGCGAGGCGACGCCGCCGGAGACGCCTTCGCGACCTCCCACTTCGCCCGGCAGATCAGGGCGTTCTGGATCACCGCCATCGCGCTCGCCATCGGCTACGCCCTCGCGCTCATCGTGGTCGGGTTCGTCGTCATCCTGGCGGCCCTCGCGTATCTCGCGATCGTCTCCGTGATCGGCCTCCTCAAGGCGTTCGACGGCAAGTCCTGGCCCTGAGGCCGCCTCAGCGGGCGAGGAGCCGAAGCCCCTGGGTCACGTCCGCCCGGACGGCGAGCCGGAGGCCGGGTTCGTCACCGGCGCGGAGGGCGGCGACGATCAGGCGGTGGTGGCGCGGCGCCTCGGTGCGGTTCAGGCGGCCGTAGAGCGCCCGCATCGTGGGCCCGAGCTGGAGCCAGACCGTCTCGGCGATGGCCAGCATCGCCGGGGCCTGCGCCCGGAGGTAGAGCGTGCGGTGGAACTCGAGGTTGGCGCGGATGTAGCCCGAGGCGTCGCCCCGCGCGATCTGCTCGGCGATGCTGCGGTCGATGGCCTCCATCCGGTCGATCAGGGCCAGGTGCGCCCGCGGCAGGGCCCGCGCCGAGAGCTCCGTCTCGAGCAGGGCGCGCAGCGCGGCCAGCTCCTCGATCCGCTCGCCCGTGAGGTGCGGCGTCGTCACCCTGCCCGAGGAGGAGAGCGAGAGCGCCCCCTCCGCGACGAGCCGCCGGAGGGCTTCGCGCACCGGCGTCATCGAGATGCCGTAGTCCCGCGCGATGCCCCTGAGGGTCATCGCCTGGCCCGGCACCATCTCTCCATGCATGATGCGCGTCCGGAGCGTGCGGTAGAGCCTGTCATGGGCGGCGCCGGCGCCGTCGGGAAGCGGATTGAGCAGCATGCGGGCATGATCCCCGTCCCCGCGCGGGGGTTCAATTGTCCGAAAAGTCCCAGGCCTGGAGCGCCGCGCCGTTCTTGCGGAGCCAGCGTCGGCTTGCCTCGTGATCGTCCACCAGGGTGGCGACCCGGGCCCAGAAGCGCGGCGAGTGATCCATGTGCGCCAGATGCGCCACCTCGTGCGCGGCGAGGTAGTCGAGCACGCGTTCGGGCGCCATTGCGATCCGCCACGAGAACATCAGATCCCCCCGCACGGTGCACGATCCCCAGCGCGTCCGCGCGTCGCGCAGCGTGACGCGGCCGGGGCGCCGTCCGAGCGCCGCCGCGTGACGGCCGACCGCCTCGAGGAGGCGGGCGCGGGCCACCTCCCGGAGCAGCGCGGCGACGCCGGGTCCCGG
>CAZWWR010000131.1:0-6969 GCA_964637265.1 uncultured Jannaschia sp. | reverse complement strand
GGCCGCCGGTCCCGGAGGCGTGCGATCCGGGCGACCGATCGCCCGCGACGGTGCGCGCGACCGGCCGCTCACCAGTGGGGCGGGCGCTCGTCCCCGAGCACGATCCCGCCGCCCCGCTCCGCCTCTGCCTCCGCCGCCCGCTCGAGCAGCAGGGCCACGCGCCGCTCCAGAACGTCGATCCGCGCGCCCTGCCTCGCCACGACACCGGACACCTCGTCCAGCGCCCTCTCGAGATGAGCGATCCGCTCCTCCGCCGCCCTGTCCATCGCCCGCTCCCGTGTTGCTCCCATCCCGGCCCTTCGATAGAGGCGCGCCCGACGTCGCAGCCAAGCCAGCGAGGGGCGGAGATGGCCAGGACCAAGCAGCGCCGCCCGCGCGCCGAGACGGCCAAGGGCTTCCGCGACTATCTCGGCGCCGAGGTCGCGCGGCGCAAGGAGATGCTCGACGCCATCGCCGGGGTCTACGAGCTCCACGGCTTCGAGCCGCTCGACAGCCCCGCCGTGGAGACGGTCGAGGCGCTGGGCAAGTTCCTTCCCGACGTGGACCGCCCCAACGAGGGCGTGTTCGCCTGGCAGGAGGGGGAGGGCGCGGCCGACTGGCTGGCGCTGCGCTACGACCTGACCGCGCCGCTGGCCCGCGTCTACGCCCAGCACCGCAACGACCTGCCGACCCCCTACCGCCGCTACGCGATGGGGCCCGTCTGGCGCAACGAGAAGCCGGGCCCGGGCCGCTTCCGCCAGTTCACGCAGTGCGACGCCGACACCGTGGGCAGCGCCTCCCCGGCGGCTGACGCGGAGATGTGCGCGATGCTGGCCGACGTGCTGGAGCGGGTGGGCATCGCGCGGGGCGACTACGTGGTGCGGGTGAACAACCGCAAGATCCTCAACGCCGTGATGGAGGCCGCCGATCTGGCCCCGGAGGACGACCGGCGCCGGGGGATCGTCCTGCGGGCCATCGACAAGATGGACAGGCTCGGCCCCGAGGGCGTCCGGGCGTTGCTCGGCGAGGGCAGGAAGGACGAGAGCGGCGACTACACGCAGGGCGCGGGCCTGCGGGACGCGCAGGCCGAGGTGATCATGCGCTTCGCGGACTCGGACCGCCTCATCCGGGAGGATCTGGACGGGGCCGACCGCCGCGGCGGGGACCGGGAGCCGGCGGGCGGTATCGACATCGCGGAGGCGCGGGAGAGGACGGAGCGCGCGGGGCGGGCCTGGACCCGGGCCGCGATGGAGCACCTCGCCCGGCTTGTGGGCGACACGAGGGCCGGCGAGGAGGGGCTCCGCGAGCTCACCGACATCGCGGATCTGCTCGGGGCGCAGGGCTACGGCCCCGACCGGATCCGGATCGACCCGTCCGTCGTCCGCGGGCTGGGCTACTACACCGGCCCCGTCTTCGAGGCCGAGCTGACCTTCGAGATCGCCGACGAGAAGGGGCGCCCGCGGCAGTTCGGCTCGGTCGCCGGGGGCGGGCGCTACGACGACCTCGTGAAGCGGTTCACCGGGCAGGAGGTGCCTGCGACGGGCGTCTCCATCGGTGTCGACCGCCTGCTCGCGGCGCTCGAGGCCCGCGGCGCCCGCCCCGACCCTCGGGGCCCCGTCGTCGTCACGGTGATGGACCGGGAGCGCATGGCCGACTACCTCGGCATGGCGGCGCGGCTGCGCGAGGCGGGCATCGCCGCGGAGGTCTATCTCGGCAACCCCCGCAACTTCGGCAACCAGCTCAAGTACGCCGACCGGCGCGGTGCGCCCGCGGCGGTCATCCAGGGCTCGGAGGAGGCCGCGCGCGGGGTCGTGCAGGTCAAGGACCTGCTGCTCGGCGCCCGCATCGCGCAGGACGCCAGCCGCGAGGAGTGGGCGGCCCGCCCGGCGCAGCAGGAGGTGCCGCTCGACGGGCTGGCGGAGCACCTGTGCCGCCTCCTCGCGCCATGATCGGGGCCAGGGAGCGCCGCCTCGCCGCCTCCCTCCTCGCCGCCTTCGAGGAGGCGGGCGCGCGCCCCGTCTCCCTGCCGATCCTGCTCGACGCGGAGGCGCTGCTCGACCTCTACGGAGAGGACATCCGCGCCCGCGCGTTCACCACGCTCGACCCGCTGCGGGGCGAGGCGATGCTGCGGCCGGACTTCACCGTGCCGGTGGTGCAGGCCCATGTGGCCGAGGGCGGCGAGGCGGCGCGCTACTGCTACGCGGGCGAGGTGTTCCGCCGGCAGGAGGTGCGCGAGGATCGCGCGCGCGAGTACCTCCAGGCGGGCTACGAGCTCCTCGGGGCTGCCGACCCGGCGGAGGCCGACGCGGAGGTGTTCGCGCTCTTCTCCCGCGCGCTCGCGCCCTGGGGGCTCCGGGCGGTGACGGGCGACCTGGGCGTGCTGATCGCGGCGATCGAGGGCCTCTCGCTCTCGCCCGCCCGCCGCGCCGCCCTGCGCCGCCACGTCTCCCGGCCGCGCCGCTTCCGCCGCCTGATGGACCGCTTCACCGCCCGCGCGCCGGTTCCCCCGGCCCGCGCCGCGCTGCTTCGTCGGGCCCGCGAGGAGGGGGTCGACCGGATCGTGCCCGAGGATCCGCCCGGCCTGCGCGGCGCGGGGGAGATCTCGGCGCGGATTTCGCTCCTGCTCGCGGAGGCGGACGAGCCGCCCCTGCCGCACGTCCAGGCCGAGGTGGTCGAGGCGATCCTCGGCCTGCGCGGCACGCTCGGCTCCGCCGTGGCCTCGCTCCGAGACATGGCCGTGGACCTCCCGGCGCTGGGGCCGGCCGCCGACAGGCTGGCGGCGCGGTCCGGGGCGCTGGCCCGGCACGGGCTCGACCCGGGCGGGCTCGCCTTCGAGGCGGCGTGGAACCGCACCGGGATGGAGTACTACGACGGCTTCGTCTTCGGCTTCATGGCCGCCGGGCGCCCCGACCTGCCCCTCGTCGCCACGGGGGGGCGCTACGACGCGCTCACCGAGGCGCTGGGCGGGCCCGTGCCCGCGGTCGGCGGGGTCGCCCGGCCGGGCGTGCTCGCCTCGCTGGAGGCGGCGTGATGCTCAGGCTCGGGGTGCCGTCGAAGGGGCGGCTGATGGACAAGACCTTCGAATGGTTCTCCCGCCACGGCCTGCGGCTCGAGCGGACGGGCGGCGCGCGGGAATACGCGGGCCGCGTCGAGGGCGCCGGGGTGGTGCTGGTGCTGCTCTCGGCGGGCGAGATCCCGCGCGAGCTGGGGGCGGGGCGGATCCATCTGGGCGTGACGGGCTCCGACCTCGTGCGCGAGCGCCTCGCCCGCTGGGAGGACCGGGTGGAGGTTCTGGCCCGGATGGGGTTCGGCCAGGCCGACCTCGTGCTCGCGGTGCCAGAGGCCTGGGCCGACGTGGACGACCTCGACGACCTCGACGCCGTCGCCCACCAGTTCCGCCGCACCCACGGGTTCCGGCTCCGCATCGCCACGAAGTACCACCGGCTGGTGCGGGAGTTCCTGCGCGAGCACGGGGTGGCCGACTACCGGCTGGTCGACTCGCAGGGCGCCACCGAGGGCGTCGTCCGCAACGAGACGGCCGAGGCCATCGCCGACATCACCTCGACGGGCGACACGCTGCGCGACAACCGCCTCAAGGTGCTCTCGGACGCGGTGGTCCACCGCAGCCAGGCGACGCTCTACCGCTCCCGCGCCGCGTCGTGGGACGCGGGGGCGCGGGAGGAACTCGAGCGCCTGCGGGGCCGCATCGAGGACGCGGCGTAGGGCGCTCCGTCCGGCCGCCGCGGGGCGCGCGGGGGACGGCGGAGGAGGCCGGGCGCACCTTCCGGGCCGCGAGCATCGCGAGGAGCCGCCGCCGGAGATGCGGCACCGCGCCGGGGTGGGAGGCGAAGCGGCGGAGCGGCATCCATGTCCAGCGCTGTCCCTCGGAGCCCAGGCGGATCTCCCGCAGGGGGAGGTTGCGCGGCCGGGCGAGGAGCAGCCAGACCGCGCCGGCCTCGTCCACGGGCCGTGCCCGGGAGAGTCGACGGGCGGGCCATCCCCGCCCCGCGATCACCGCGCCCTCCGGCAGCCGGAGGTTCAGCTCCTCGCGTAGCTCCCTCAGCGCGCAGGCGGCGGGGCTCTCGCCGGGCTCGCGCCCGCCTCCGGGCAGATCCCAATGCCCGGGGAAGGGGATGTCGGGCCGGTCGTCGCGCAGCAGCGCGAGCAGGCACCCCCCGCGGATCACCGCGACCTTGGCGCCGTCGAACGCGGCGCGGCGCCTCGCCGTCACTGCGGGGCCCGCCAACGCGGAACGGGCGGCCGCGAAGGGCCGCCCGTCATGGCTCGCTCGAACGGGGTTCGAGGTGTCAGTCGATCGGCTCGACCGGAACCTCGGTGCCCTCGCCCTCGGGGATCAGCTCGCCTTCGGTGGCCTCGACCTCCGCGGCCGTCGCATCGGCCTCGGTCTCGAGCTCGCCCGCCGTCTCGGCGATGGTCTCTTCCTCGACCGCGCCCTCGAGCGCGGGGGCCTCCTCGACGGCGACCTCGGTCGTCGTCTCCTCGGTCTCGATCGGCGTGACCTCGGCCTCCTCCGTCTCGATCAGATCCTCGTCGGTGGTCACGACGGGCGCCTCCTCGACCGCGACCTCCTCCTCGACGACCTCGCCCTCGATCACCTCGCCCTCGGCGACATCGTCGCTGCCCAGGCCGAGCAGCCAGACCAGCGCCAGAACCGCCAGCACGGCGGCGAGAGCGCCCCAGAGCATGCCGCCCGAACGCTTCTTCGGCGCCTCGACGCCGGCGCGGGCGCTGCCCGACGGCGAATGGGCGGCGTCGCGGCGCGCGGCCGGGTCGGTCGCGGGGTCGGCGTAGGGGTCACCGGCGCGGGGGGCGGCAGAATCGGTCGCGCTGCCGCGCACGTTGGGATCCTTGCGGTCGGCCATTTCGGTCGTCTCCTAAGGCAATTTCGTCACTTCTCCTGTTCAACACGCCAGATGCGGGCCGTGTTCCCCCCGCCGTTCCGGACGCTCCCCGCCTCGGCTAGACTTCGCGTATGTCCCCGACCGCCGAATCCCCGTCGCTCTGCCGCGCCTGCCTGCGCATCCGGGACGACACGGCGGCGCGGTGCGCGGCCTGCGGATCGCCGCGCCTGCTCTCCCACCCCGAGCTGATGCGCCTCGGCGTCGCGCATGTCGACGCGGACGCGTTCTACGCCTCGATCGAGAAGCGCGACCGGCCCGAACTCGCGCATCTCCCGGTGATCATCGGCGGCGGGCGGCGCGGCGTCGTGTCCACTGCCTGCTACGTCGCGCGGCTCCGGGGCGTGCGCTCGGCGATGCCCATGTTCAGGGCGCTCGAGCTCTGCCCCGACGCGGTGGTGCTGAAGGGGCGGATGGACGTCTACGCCGCCGCCAGCCGCCGCATCCGCGCGATGATGGAGGAGCTGACGCCCGCGGTGGAGCCGCTGAGCCTCGACGAGGCGTTCCTCGACCTGCGCGGCACCGAGCGCCTTCACGGCGCGCCGCCGGCCGCCACGCTCGCGCGGCTGCAGGCCCGCATCGCGGAGGAGGTCAGCGTCACCGTGTCGGTTGGGCTGAGCCACAACAAGTTCCTCGCCAAGATGGCGTCCGACCTCGACAAGCCGCAGGGCTTCGCGGTGATCGGCGAGGCGGAGACGCAGGCCTTCCTGTCCCCGCTGCCCATCGGGGCCATCTGGGGCGTCGGCGCGGCCGGGGGCCGGGCGCTGGAGCGGGCGGGGATCCGCCGCGTCGGCGACCTGCTCCGCTGGGACCGCAAGGCCCTGATCGAGCGGTTCGGCTCGAACGGGGACCGGCTGTGGCACCTCTCGCGCGGGATCGACCGGCGCGAGGTGCGCCCCGACCGCGCGCGCAAGTCGATCAGCAAGGAAACGACCCTGTCGGAGGACGTGTCCGACCCGGCCCTGCTCGACGGCCACCTCTGGCGCCTGTCGGAGCAGGTCTCCGACCGGGCCAAGGCGCTCGGCCTCGCCGGGGGCACCGTCACGGTCAAGCTCAAGGACAGCCGCTTCCGCCTGTTGACCCGGCGCGCCGGGCTCGGCGAGCCCACCCAGATCGCCGACCGGCTCTACCGCCGCGCCCGCCCGCTGATGGAGGCGGCCCTCGCCGCGGAGCCCGGGCCCTGGCGCCTCGTGGGCGTCGGGCTGGCCGATCTCGTGGCGTCCGGCGGCGCGGACCGGGCAGCCGACCTGCTCGACCCCGCCGCCGCGGCCCGGGCCGGGGCCGAACGGGCGGCCGACGCGCTCAGGGCCCGGTTCGGGGACGGCATCATCGTGAAGGGCAGGGCGCTCCGCTGACCCGCGCGGGGGCGCGGTCCGTCCGAGGGCGCGGGATCCCGCGCCGCCCTCGTCCCTCGCCGGAACGCTCCCGCAAGAGAACCCCTCCGTCCTCGGGTGGGGACGAGTTTGCGGCTCGCGGTGCCCGTCCCGCCCTAGCCGGAAGGTGCACGAGCTCCGGCCGCGGAGGCGTCCCCCAGTCCGTCCCTGCGAGCGCCGAGTGCTCCGGGTGAACAGCCGTGGGTCCGCCGGCGCTACGGGGGCGGCCATCCCGCGAAAGCGGGCCGCCGCGCGCCCGCGTCCCGCCCCTCAACCGCGCCGCTTGAGGTGGTCGAGGATGCTCTCCGCGGCGTTCCCGAGATGGAGCCGCATCGCCGCCTCCGCCGCGTCCGGGTCGCCGTCGAGAACCGCGTCGATCAGCGCGACATGCTCCCGGCAGCCGGGGGCGAAGCGGTCGGGCAGCAGCGCCTTGTCGAACATGCGGGTCCGCAGCCGCAGGTTCGCCACCAGCTCGGCGAGCACGGGCGAGCGGGCCATCCGCGCGAGCGTGCCGTGCAGCGCGTCGTCCACCGCCATGTGGGTGGCCGCGTCGGGGCGCGCGCCGGTGAGGAAGCCCGCGATGGTCCGCCGCAGCGAGAGCAGCGCGTCGCGCCCGGGCCCGCCGCAGGCCCGCCGCGCGGCCTCCCCCTCGAGCAGGCGACGGAGGTGCAGGATCTCGAGGATCTCGTCCGCCGACA
>CAZWWR010000130.1:0-7003 GCA_964637265.1 uncultured Jannaschia sp. | reverse complement strand
CGGCGCGCGGTCCTGCGGCATCGTCATGCAGATCGTCCCCAGCACGCCCTCGGGCCCGAACACGGGCGCCGCGATGCCGAGCGCGCCGGGCAGCTTCTCGCCGTGGCTGATGCCGAAGCCCACCCGGCGGATCCGCTCCAGCTCGCCGGCCAGCGCCCGCGCCTCGGGCGCCGCCGCCCCGGTGGCGGGCGAGGCCCCCTCGCCGGCGAGGATGCGCGTCACCTCGCCCTCGGGGAGGAAGGCCAGCGCCGCCTTGCCCGAGGCCCCCCAGACGAGGCTGAGCGGCGCGTTCATCTCGACCCTGTAGAGGAGCTTCTTCTGCCCGTCCGCGCGCTCCACGAAGGCGATGCGCCCTGCCGGCCGCAGCAGCAGCCCGAAGAGCACCGTCTCGTCGTAGCGCCGGGCCAGGTCCGCGATGACGCCGCGGGCCACCCGCGCGGGACTGGTCCGCGTGGCGATGCGGTGGGCGACGCGGTAGTATTCCGGGCCCACCCCGTAGGTCGCGGCCCCCGGCTCGTAGCTGGCGAACCCGCTCTCGACCAGCAGGTTCAGCATCCTGTGCGTGGTCGAGGGCGGCAGGCCGACCGCCTCGGCGACCTGCCGGACGGCGACGGGCCCGTCCGCGTCCGCGAGCGCCGTCAGGAGCGTCATGACGCGCTGCGCCGTGCCCGGCCCGGCGCGCGCCTCGTCCCTCACGAGACGGCCTCCAGGACGTGGATCGTGCAGGCCCCGTGGTCCATCCCCGAGATCCCGCCCCCCGTGACGTGGATGAGCGCCCGCCGCGCGCCCTCGACCTGCCGCGCGCCGGCTCGGCCCGTGAGGTGCCAGAACGCCTCGACCGCCTGCGCCGCGCCCGACGCGCCGACGGGATGGCCCTTCGCCAGCAGCCCGCCCGAGGGGTTCACCGCGACGCGCCCGCCGGGCCCCGTCGCGCCGTCGCGCAGGAGCGCCGCGCTCCCGCCCCGCTCGCACAGGCCGAGCGCCTCGTAGTAGATCAGCTCGGCGATGGAGAAGGCGTCGTGCAGCTCCACGAGGTCGAGCGCGTCGGCCCCCATGCCGGCCCGCTCGTAGGCCTCGGCGGCCGAGTGGAAGGTGATCTCGGGCGTGAGCATGTCGCGGAAGCCCGTCGTGGCCTTGCCCGAATGGAGCACCGAGGCGCGGATGCGCGCGCCCGCCGCGCCCATCTCCCGCCGCCTGCGCTCGCTCACGATCACCACCGCGGCCGCGCCGTCGCCCGTGGGGCAGCACTGCAGCAGCGTCAGCGGATCGGCGATGGGCCGCGAGGCCAGCACCTCCTCGACGGTCGTCTCCTCGCGGTACTGCGCGAAGGGGTTGGCCGCGCCCGCGCGCCGCGCCTTCACCGACACCTCCGCCAGCAGCTCCGGCCCCTCGCCGCGCTCGTGGAGGTAGCGCCGCGCCCGCATCGCGTAGAGCGCGGGCATCACCATGCCGCGGGCGACCTCCGGATCCTCCTCCACCAGCGGCAGCGTGCCGCCGCCGAACTGGGTGAGCTTGTCCACCCCGATGGCCAGCGCCACGTCCGTGCGCCCCTCGGCCACGTCGCGCGCGGCGAGGTGGAGGGCGGAGGCCCCGCCCGAGCAGGCGTTGTCGACGTTGAGCACCGGCACGCCGCCGATGCCCAGCTCCTTCACGATGCGCTGCCCGGCCAGCATTCCGCCGAAGGCGTGGCCGCAGGTGACGGTGCCCACCTCCGAGGCGGCGAGCCCGGCCGAACGGAGCGCCTCCCGCACCGCCGGCACGGCGAGGCCCGGATAGCTCGACGCGCGGTGCCGCCCCATCGGGATCATGCCGGCGCCGACGATGGTGCCCAGCCCGCTCACGCGACGCCCTCCGCCGGCTCGACCCACCACGCCCCGTCCCCGGCCCGCAGCCGCACCGCCATGTCGCAGCGGAGCGCCTCCGGTGCCGCGCGGACATGGGCGAAGGCGCGCAGACCGGAGGGGAAGTCGATGTAGCCTACCGTGTAGGGCACCTCCCGGCGCGCCGAGACGTGGACGGTCGAGAAGCTGTAGAGCACCGCGTCGGGGCCGAAGAGCGCGGGCGCCATGTCCGCCGCGCCCGTCTCCGGGCAGGTCTCCCGCGCGGGGAACGCCTCGACGCCCGAGGAGGCCGAGCGCGCGCCCCGCAGCATCACCGCGCCGTCGCGCAGCACCACGTCGCCCCCGGCCCCGGGGCCCCCGGCCTCGGGCGCGAGGTCGGCCAGGGGCTCCGGGAGGTCCGCTCCCCGCGCCCCGGACGGGGCGCCGTCCCCGGCTGCGGGCGACCCCGCCCGCTGGTCGCGCCCCCCGACATCGGCCATCGCATCCTCCGTTCCGCTCAATGGAACATCATTCCATTCTCGTTGACAGAATTTCGCCCGTCAAGCTAGCGTTCGGCCAACGGCTCCGCTGGCGTCCCGCAGACGGCCGCCGGACGGGCGACGGACATGGTGGATCAGGGAGGACGCACATGTCGGGACGGCACTCACTCGGGGCCCCGGCCGCGGCGGCGGGCATCGCGCTCGCACTCGCAGTCGCGGGCGGCGGAGCGGCGGCGCAGGAGGAGGTCGAGCTCAACCTCGCGGGCTTCTACCCCTCGACCCTCACCCAGCTCGGCGAGGGCGCGAAGCTCTTCGCCGACACGGTGAACCTGATCGGCCAGGGCTCGATCCAGCTCAACTTCTTCGAGCCCGGCGCGCTGGTGCCCTCGCTCGAGATCTTCGACGCGGTGGCCACCGGCTCGATCGACATGGGCCACGCCTCCTCGGGGCTCTGGGCCTCGAAGAACCCCGCGCTCGTGCTCTGGAACGCGTTCCCCTTCGGCCCCGCGGCGGGCGAGTACCTGGCCTGGCTGCGCTACGGCGGCGGCGAGGAGATGCGCAACGAGATCTACAACCCGCTCGGCGTGCACGGGATCACCTGCGGGATCATCGCGCCCGAGGCGTCGGGCTGGTTCCGCGAGGAGATCACCGACCTGGCGCAGCTCGAGGGAATGAAGATGCGCTTCTTCGGCCTCGGCGGGAAGGTCATGGAGAAGCTGGGCGTCGAGGTGCAGCTCCTCGCCGGGGGCGACATCTACCCCGCGCTCGAGCGCGGCACGATCGACGCGACCGAGTTCTCGATGCCCGCCATCGACCAGGGCGCCGGCCTCTACCAGATCGCCAAGCACTACTACTTCCCCGGCTGGCACCAGCAGGCCACGCCGCACGACCTGATCGTCAACCTCGACGTGTGGAACGGGCTGAACGAGCAGCAGCGGGGCATCCTGCAGACGACCTGCGACGCGATCACGGCGATCGAGTTCGCCCAGGGCGAGGCGATCCAGTTCGAGGCGCTCCAGCAGATGCAGGAGGAGGGCGTCACGCTCCACAAGTGGACCGACGAGCAGCTCGCCACCTTCCGCGAGAAGTGGGAGGAGGTGCTGGCCGAGGAGATCGAGGCCTCCGAGGACTTCGCCCGCGCCTGGGAGAGCCTGTCGCAGTTCCGCGAGGACTACGCCACCTGGGCCGAGTACGGCTATCTCGACTGAGCCGCGCGCGGCCCCGCCCGGCCCGCCGCCCGACATGACGTCCGGCGGCCACCGGGCGGGGCCCCCGCGCGGGCTGCCCCGGGGCCGACCCGCATGACCGCCGCCCTCCGGCTCGCCCGGCTCATCGACCGCCTCCTGGGCGCCGCGGCGGCCCTCGGCGGCCTCTGCGTCGTCGCCCTGATGCTCGTCGTCTGCTACGACGTGGTCACGCGCTACTTCGGCGTGCCGAAGGTGCTGGGCCTCACCTCGACGATCCTGCAGGAAGGCCAGTTCTGGCTGCACAGCTACGCGATCGTGCTCTGCGTGGGCTACGCCTATGTCCGGCAGCGCCACGTCCGCATCGACCTCCTGCGCGAGCGGCTGTCGCTGCGCACGCGCTACTGGATCGAGGCGGTGGGCTGCGCGGTGCTGCTCATCCCCTACGCCGCGCTCGGCGTGTGGCTCTCCTACCCCTACGTCGCGCGCTCCTTCGCCATCGGCGAGACCTCCCGCTCGCAGAACGGCATCGACCAGGTCTGGCTGCTGAAGTCCGGCCTCGTCGTGCTGTTCGCGCTGATCGGGCTCGCGGGGCTCTCGGTGCTCATCAAGGCGGTGGCGGGCCTCAGGGGCCGCCTGCCCGAGGAGATGCGTCCGGAGGCCATCGATGGCTGAGCTGCTGCCCGCGCTGATGTTCCTGGCGCTCGCCGTGCTCCTCTTCTCGGGCTTTCCCGTCGCCTGGGTGCTGGGCGGCGTCGGCCTCGCCTTCGGCCTCGTCGGCATCGCCGCGGGCGAGTTCATGTTCATCCAGTTCTCGACGCTGCCCTCGCGCATCTACGG
Organism: uncultured Jannaschia sp.; assembly: GCA_964637265.1. Taxonomy (GTDB): domain Bacteria; phylum Pseudomonadota; class Alphaproteobacteria; order Rhodobacterales; family Rhodobacteraceae; genus Jannaschia. Next base: position 2,659 of record CAZWWR010000130.1, on the reverse strand, counting down.
CGGCATCATGGAGAGCCTGATCCTGACGGCCGTGCCCACCTTCGTGTTCATGGGCATGATGCTCGAGAAGTCGGGGGTGGCCCGCGACCTGCTCAACTGCCTCACCGTGCTGCTGCGCCGGGTGCCGGGCGGGCTGGCGCTGGCGGTCACGGCGATGGGCACCGTGCTCGCCGCCACGACCGGCATCATCGGCGCCTCGGTGGTGATGATGACCTTGCTGGCGCTGCCGGTGATGCTCGACCGGCGCTACAGCCCCGAGCTCGCGACCGGGACGATCGCCGCCTCGGGCTGCCTCGGCATCCTGATCCCGCCCTCGATCATGCTGGTGATCATGGCCGACCTGCTGTCGCGCTCGGTCGGCACGCTCTTCGTCGCCGCGGTCCTGCCGGGCCTGCTGCTGGCCGGGCTCTACGCCGCCTACATCCTCGTGCGCTGCGGGCTGAACCCCGCGCTGGCCCCGCGGCTCCCGGACGATGTCGGCCCGCGCGGGCTCTGGCCCATGGCGCGGATGGTGCTGCGCAGCTTCATCCCGCCGGTCGTCCTGATCTTCATGGTGCTGGGCTCGATCATCTTCGGGCTGGCCACCCCGACCGAGGCCGCGGGCGTCGGCGCGCTCGGCGCCACGCTGCTCGCCTTCCTCAACCTCGTCGTACTGCCCGCGCTCGGCATCCATGGCGTCGAACTCGGAGACAGCTCGGACGGGGCGGACGGGGCGCCGAGGCGGGCGGAGGCGTCCGGTGCGTTCGCATCGGCCAGCCCGTCCGTGGTGCCGGGGCCGGAGATGGGGCAGGGGGCCCCCGCAGCAGCCGCAGCCCCCGCGGCACCCGCGTCGGCCGGGCCGCCGGGGGCGATCGCCCCGCCCGCCGCCCGCGGCCGCCTGCGCCTCTTCGCACGCACCTTCGCGCAGGTGATCGACAATTCCATCCTCACCAACGCGATGATCTTCGGCATCTTCGTCGGCGCGACCCTCTTCTCCTACATCTTCCGGGCCCTGGGGGGCGACGCGCTCATCATCGGCTTCGTGGACGCGCTCGGGCTCGGGAGCTGGGGGCTCCTGCTCCTCCTGCTGGGAATCGTCTTCGTGCTGGGCTTCTTCTTCGACTGGATCGAGATCACGCTGATCGTGCTTCCGGTCTTCGCGCCGGTGATCGCGCAGATGGACTTCGGCGAGCACATCGCCTCGCGGGACGTGGTCTACTGGCTGGCCATCCTGATCGCGATGAATCTCCAGACCTCGTTCCTGACCCCGCCCTTCGGCTTCGCGCTCTTCTTCCTCAAGGCCGTGGCCCCCGAGGGCGTGCGCCTCCAGCAGATCTATCGCGGGATCGTCCCCTTCGTGCTCCTCCAGCTTCTCGCGCTCGGCCTCGTGATCGCCTTCCCGGCCATCGCCATGTGGCTGCCACGCGGGCTGCTCGACTGATGCGGCACCGGCGAGCCGGCGACGGCGCGCGGCCCACCTGTCGGGACGCTGCGGGGGATCGCCCGTCCCGTCGCCGCACTCCCTCTGCCCCGACGGGCCGATGCGCGGCGCCCTCCCACCGGCGCTCGGCGCGAGAGGCGCGATCAGGCCCGATCGCCACGCGCGGGGTCCGAGCCGGACGAGCCGGCGCGTCCCCGCGGCCGCCCGGCCCGCCGTCGACAGGGGGAGGCCGCTCCACGGGCCCGGCGCGGGCCCCGGCCCATCCCGTCCGCCACGAGCTCGTGCCGCCGGACTCCATGAGACGCGGATCGGCGTCGCCCGGCGCGCTCGGTCGCCTCTCCGGCATCGCCGCCCGGCCGAGATCGGCTGTTGCGCCAGCGCAGCCGGGCTTCTACCGCACGAGGCAGCGATCTCCCCTGCCGGGAGGGGTACCAAGGGTGGGACGGTGTGGCGGACCCGAGTGACCTGATCGAGGCGTGCGCGGCGGGCGACCGGGATGCGCTGCGTCTGCTCTTCGAGGCGGAAGCGCCGCGGATGCTCGGCGTGGCGATGCGCCTCCTGCGGGACCGGGCGCTCGCCGAGGACGCGGTGCAGGAGGCATTCCTGTCGGTGTGGCGGAACGCGAACCAGTTCGACCGCACCAGAGGCTCCGGCCGGGGCTGGCTCTACGCCGTGCTGCGGAACAGCGCGCTCGGCCTCCTGCGGCGTTCCGCGCGCGAGGTGCCCGTTGCGCCGGAGATGGCCGAGACCCACGTCGAGGCGGCGTTGGCCGAGGCCTGGACGGGCCTCGACGAGCGGAGCGCGCTGCGCCAGTGCCTGGCCCGGCTCGATCCGGCCAAGCGGCGCCTCGTGCTGATGTCGCACGTGCTGGGATACACGCACGGCGAGATCGCCGGACGGACGGGGCTGCCGCTCGGGACGTGCAAGGCACTGGTGCGCCGCGGACTCCTCTGGCTGCGGGAGTGCATGCGATGAGCGTGGAAGGACGCGATCCGGCCGAGCTCGCCGACGAGTACGTGCTGGGCCTGCTCGACGGCGGCGAGCGCCGGGAGATGGAGGCGCGGCTCGCGCGCGATCCGGAGCTCGCCGCCCTCGTCGGCGCCGCCCGCGACCGCTTCCTGGCGCTCGACGAGGGCTGCCCTCCCCTCGCGCCCTCCGAGGGCCTCTGGCGGCGCATCGAGGCCGGGCTGGACCGGGCCGAGGCGAACCGCGCCCCGCGGGGCGATGCCCCGGCCGACG
>CAZWWR010000129.1:0-7060 GCA_964637265.1 uncultured Jannaschia sp. | reverse complement strand
CCTGTTCTTCTGGGTCGCCCGGATGATGATGATGCAGACGGCCGTCCTGCCCGACAGCCGGCCCCTGGAGGAGCGGGTGCCCTTCCGCGACGTCTACGTCCACGCCCTCGTCCGCGACGGGAAGGGCCAGAAGATGTCGAAGAGCCTCGGCAACGTCCTCGATCCCCTCGATCTCGTCGACGAGTACGGCGCCGACGCCGTCCGCTTCACGTTGGCCGCGATGGCCGCCATGGGGCGCGACCTCAAGCTGTCGGTCGATCGCATCAAGGGCTACCGCAACTTCGGCACGAAGCTCTGGAACGCCTGCCGCTTCGCGCAGATGAACGAGGCCCGGTTCGGCGCCGCCCGCCCCGCGCCGCGGGAGACCGTCAACCGCTGGATCGTCGGCGAGACGGCGCGGGCCCGCCTCGAGGTCGACGCGGCGCTCGGGGCCTACCGCTTCGACGACGCGGCGGCGGCGCTCTACCGCTTCGTCTGGGGCGTGGTCTGCGACTGGTACGTCGAGTTCTCGAAGCCCCTCCTGCAGGGCGGGGACGCCGCGGCGCGCGACGAGACGCGGGAGACGATGGGCTGGGTCCTCGACCGCTGCATGGCGATGCTGCACCCGTTCATGCCCTTCGTCACCGAGGAGCTCTGGAGCCTGACCGCCACGCGGGAGGGCATGCTCGCCCATGCCGAATGGCCCGAGGCGCTCGGGGAGGCGGAGGTCCACGCCGCCGCCGAGGCCGAGATGCGCTGGGCCATCGGGCTGATCGAGGCGGTCCGCTCGGCCCGCGCGCAGATGCACGTCCCGGCCGGGCTGACCGTGCCGCTGCTGCGGATCGAATGCTCCGACGCGGGGCGCGCGGCCCATGCCGCGAACGCCGCCCTCATCGAGCGACTCGCCCGGATCGAGCCCGTCGCGGACGCGGCCGAGGCGCCGAAGGGCTCCGTGGCCGTCAGCGTCGGAGCGGACCGCTTCGCCCTCCCGCTCGCGGGGGTGATCGACGTGGGCAAGGAGCGCGGGCGGCTGGAGAAGCAGCTCGGCAAGCTCGAGAAGGAGGTGAAGGGCCTCGCCGGGCGGGCGAGGAACCCCAACTTCGCCGCCTCCGCCCCGGCCCACGTGGTCGAGGAGACCCGAGCCAACCTCGCCGCCCGCGAGGCCGAGGCCGATGCGGTGCGCGCCGCGCTCGCCCGGCTGGCGGAGATCGCCTGACCGACCGGCCGGCCGGGGATGCCACCGTCCCCGCCGGCCGCAGACGTCGGAGAGCCGGTCGTCGGGGGGCCAGCTCCTAAGGCAGGCCCGCATCCGCCGACCTCCCCTAGCCCGGTCCGAGGAGGCGGGCGGAGCGGCGCTGTCCCGGCCCGGCAACCTGCGCGAGCGGGCGATGCTCACGGGCGGCTCACACACCCCTGATTTGAGCGGAGCGGAGGGCCGTGCCACCCCCACGTGCATCGACGCCCCGCACCCCAGGAGACCGACATGCCCACCCGCCGTTCCTTCCTCGTCGCCGCCGGCGGCGCCGCGCTGGCCGCCCCCGCCCTCGCCTTCGTGCCGCGGAACCAGGCGCCCGCCAGCGTCTACGACACGCGTCGCGGCGTGGCCGTCGACGGCACCGACGTCGTCGCCTACTTCACGGAATCGCGGCCCGTGCGGGGTTCGTCGGATCACAGCGCCCGCTGGGGCGGCAGCACGTGGCGGTTCTCCTCGGCCGCCAACCGCGACGCCTTCGCCGCCGACCCGCTCCGCTACGCGCCGCAATACGGCGGATGGTGCGCCTGGGCGGTGGCGGAGGGCTACCTCGCGCCGACCGAGCCCGAGCAGTGGACGATCCGCGACGGACGGCTCTACCTGAACGCCAACGCCTCCGTCCAGCAGCGCTGGCTCGCCGATCCCGCGGGCTTCATCGCCGAGGCGGACCGCCGCTGGCCGACGCTCGTCTGAGGGCGCCGGCGAAACCATCCCGCCCGGCGGGCCCAAAGGGCCGCGCCGGGCGGTCGAGGGATCGCCGCCCGGCCGTGCGAGCGACGGCAGGCTAGAGCCTGACCGGCCCCGGTTTGGACAGGCGCGGGCGCGCCGAAGGCCGGTCGGCGCCGGACATCCCCTTGCCGGTGCGCGGATGGACGGCGGTTCCGGAGCGGCCCGCCCGCCCCCTCCGCGAGCGCCGCGGCCCCCGACGGCTCGGACCAGATGCTCGACGGCGGCGACACGCGCTCCGTCTGACCTCCCCGCCTAGTCGCCCGAGAGCTTCCGGAGCCGCGCGACGAGGCTCGAGGTGTCCCAGCGGGCGCCGCCCATCGCCTGCACGTCCTTGTAGAACTGGTCCACGAGGGCCGTGCCGGGGAGCGGGGCACCGATCGCGTCGCCCTCGGCGAGGCAGATCCCCAGGTCCTTGCGCATCCAGTCCACCGCGAAGCCGTGCTCGAACTCCCCGTCGAGCATCGTCTCGTGCCGGTTCGCCATCTGCCAAGAGCCGGCGGCGCCGCCCGCGATCACCTCGACGACCGCGCGCCCGTCGAGCCCGGCCATCTCGCCGAAGCGCAGCCCCTCGGAGAGCCCCTGCAGGAGCCCGGCGATACAAATCTGGTTCACCATCTTCGTGAGCTGGCCCGCGCCGAGATCGCCCATGCGGCGGCAGGCCTTGGCGTAGGCGTCGATCACCGGCTCGGCCCGGTCGAACTGATCCTGCGGGCCGCCGCACATGACGACGAGCTGTCCGTTCTCCGCGCCCGCCTGCCCGCCGCTCACCGGCGCGTCGACGAAGCCCAGATCCCGCTCCGCGGCGATGGCGCCGAGCTCGCGGGTGACGCCCGCGCTTACGGTCGTGTGGTCGACGAAGAGCGCGCCGGTCGCCATACCGGCGAAGGCCCCGGCCTCGCCGGTGCAGACGGCGCGCAGGTCGTCGTCGTTGCCGACGCAGGCCAGCACGATCTCGGCGCCCTCGGACGCCTCGGCCGGGGTCGCCCCGGCGCGTCCGCCGTGCCGCTCCACCCAGGCCTCCGCCTTGGCAGACGTGCGGTTGTAGACCGAGACCTCGTGGCCCGCCTGCGACAGATGCCCCGCCATCGGGCCCCCCATCACGCCCAGTCCGAGAAACGCCACCTTCGCCATCGTCCCCTCCCCTTGCATCGGGTCGCCCCGCGGTTAGACAGCCGCGGCCGGCCGGGTCAACAGACCGGCGGCGGATCCTTCGCACGGGGCGCGCGCGCAGCATGGAGCGGCTCTTCCGCTGGACGTTTCGGGCGGTGGTCGCCCTGCTGCTGCTGGGCGGGGCGCTGGCCCTGCTCGCGCTGTGGCTCGCCTCCCGCTCGCTGCCCAGCTACGACCGCACCGAGCGGGTGCGCGGGCTCGGCGGGCCGGTCGAGATCGTGCGGAACACGCACAACGTCCCGCACGTCTTCGGGGAGCGGGACGCCGACGTCTTCTTCGGGCTGGGCTACGTCCACGCGCAGGACAGGCTGTGGCAGATGATGCTGGCGCGGCGCGCGGCGCAGGGGCGGCTCTCGGAGGTCTTCGGGCCGCGCACGCTGCCGACCGACGAGCTTCTCCGCCGGCTGGGGCTCTACCGCGCGGCGGTGGCCTCGGTCGCAGCGCAGGACGAGGCCACGGCGGAGATGCTGCGGGCCTATGCGGCGGGGGTGAACGCCCGCATCGACATCATCAACGAGGACGCCGCCGGGCGGGGCGCGCCCGAGTTCTTCCTGTTCCCGCCCGAGATCGCGCCCTGGCAGCCCGCCGACACGATCGCGCTGGCCAAGCTGATGGCGCTTCAGATCACCGGGCACGCCGCCGACGAGGTGCTGCGGGCGCGCGCCTCGCTCGTGCTGCCGCCCGAACGCCTGGCCGAGCTGTACGCGGAGCCGCCCGGGCCCGGAACGGTGCGCCTCGCCGCGGCGCGGGATCTGTTCCCGACGCTCGCGCCGCGCTCCCACGCACAGGCGGAGCCCCCCCCGCTCTGGCCGTCCCCGCCGCCGGGACGGGAGGGGGCGTCGAACGCCTTCGCGGTCGCCTCGGCCCGCGCGGCATCGGGCGCGCCGCTGCTGGCGCACGACCCCCACATGGCGCTGTCGGCCCCCGCCCCGATCTACCTCGCGCGGCTCGAGCTCGAGACCGGCGCGGTGATCGGCGGGACGATCCCGGGCATCCCCCTCGTCCTGATGGGACGCTCCGACCGGCTCGGATGGGGCATCACCACGACCTATCTCGACGACCAGGACATCCTCATCGAGCGCCTGCATCCCGACGACCCGTCGCGCTACGAGACGCCCGACGGCTGGGCGGAGTTCGAGACGGAGCGCTCCGTGGTCGAGGTGGCGGGCGGGGACCCGCTGACGCTCACGCTGCGCCGGACGGAGAACGGCCCCGTGCTCACGGGCTCGATGTACGACGTCGGCGACGTGACGCCGGCGGGCCACGTCGCGGCGCTGTCCTGGACGGCGCTCGCGCCCGAGGACCGCTCGCTCAGGGCGGGGCTCGAGCTCATGCGCGCGGGCTCGGTGGACGGGGCGCTTGAGGCGGCACGCCATCACGTCGCCCCGGCGCAGAACCTGATGCTTGCCGACCGCGACGGCATCGCGATGACGGTGATGGGCCGCCAGCCGGACCGCCACCCGGACCACCAGTCGGAGGGGCGTATCCCCGCCCCCGGCTGGATCGAGGAGAACCGCTGGCGCGGGCTGCTCCCGCCGGAGGCGAACCCCGTCTGGCAGGACCCGGAGGGCGGCATCCTCGGGAACACGAACAACAAGGTCATCGACAGGCCCTTCCCCGCCCACATCACCCATCGCTGGGGCGATGCGCTGCGGGTCCGGCGGCTCGAACGGCTGATGACGGACCGGGAGGTGCACACCCGCGAGAGCCTGATGGAGGCGCAGCTCGACGTGGTGTCCGAAGGCGCGCGCCGGCTCCTGCCGCTCGTGGCCCAGGACTTGTGGTTCGCCGACGGCGCGGCGGAGCCGGGCACGCCCGACCGGCGGCGGCAGGACGCGCTGCGGCTCCTCGCGGCCTGGAACGGCGAGATGAGCGAGCACCTGCCGGAGCCCCTGATCTACGCCGCGTGGATGCGGGCGCTGCAGGACCGCCTGATCCGCGACGAGCTGGGTCCGCTCGCGGAGGAGTTCACCACGCTGCGCCCCGTCTTCCTCGGCCGGGTGTTCCTCGGCGAGGACGGCGCCGACGCCTGGTGCGACGTCGTCCAGTCGAGTCGGGTCGAGACATGCGCGGAGATCGCCCGGCTCGCCCTCGACGACGCGTTGCAGGCGCTGGCGGACCGGCTCGGCGGCGGGCCCGAGGGCTGGCGCTGGGGAGACATGCACGAGGCCCGGCACGACCATCCGGTGCTCGGGGAGGTGCCCCTGCTCGGGGCCCTCGTGAACATCCGGCAGAGCACCTCGGGTGGCGACCACACGCTCCGCCGGGCGCAGACGTCGGGCGCCCCGGACGCGCCCTTCGCCAACGTCCACGCGGCCACCTATCGCGGCGTCTACGACTTCGCGGACCCGGAGGCCTCGCTCTTCGTCATCTCCACCGGCCAGTCGGGCCATCCCCTCAGTCCGCATTACGACGATTTGGGCGAGCTCTGGCGGCGGGGGGAGTACATCCCGATGACGCTCGACCCGGAGCTCGCGCGGGCGGGCGCGGTCGGGATCACCCGCCTGCTTCCCGCCGAGCCGGGCGGTGCCGGCGGCGCATCGCGTTGACTCCCGGCATCCCCGCGGCCATCTTTCGGCATCCGCGGCCGTCGGGCCGCGCGCATGCAACGTGGGGAGGCATGATGGCCGGTAAGACATTGACGCGCATGGAGTTGAGCGAGGCCGTGTTCCGCGAGGTGGGCCTCAGCCGGAACGAGAGCTCGCAGCTCGTCGCCTCGGTCCTGAACCACGTCTCCGACGCGCTGGTGGACGGCGAGCAGGTGAAGATCTCCTCGTTCGGCACATTCACCACCCGGGACAAGGCGGCCCGCGTGGGGCGCAACCCGAAGACCGGCGAGGAGGCGCCGATCCCGCCCCGGCGCGTGATCAGCTTCCGTCCCTCCCACCTGCTGAAGGACCGGGTGGCGGCCGGTAACGCGGGCGACGCGAGCTGAGCTTGGCGGCAGGAGGCAAATCGGACGGGGCGTTCCGGACGATCCGCGAGGTCGCGGACTGGCTCGGCGTGCCCACGCACGTCCTGCGCTTCTGGGAATCGAAGTTCGATGCCATCCAGCCGACGAAGGGGTCCGGCGGAAGGCGCTACTACCGTCCCGAGGACATGGCCCTGCTCGGGGGGATCAAGGTCCTGCTCCACGACGAGGGCATGACGATCCGGGGCGTGCAGAAGATCATCGACGAGGACGGGGTGGCGGCGGTCCGCACCCGCTCTCCGGACGCGGCGGCGAAGGCGGACGCCGCGCCGCGCACCCGCAAGGTCATCCGCAAGGGCACCGACGAGAGCAGGCCGAAGGCGGCGCCCTCCCCCGTGCCGCCAGCCCCCGAGCCACCCGAGTCCGAGGCGCCGACGGAGGCCGCCGACGACGGTGCTCCGCCGCCCCCGGAGGACGAGCCGATCCCCGTGGAGGATACGTCCGCCGAAGCGGGCGCGGACGAGGCGCCGACGGACGCCGACGAGGCATCGCCGGGGACGACGGCGGACGATGGGCGCGAGGCGCCTGTGCCCGCCCCGGCGGAAGCCTCCTCCGGCGGAGAGACGGGCGGCACTGTCCTCGCCTTCACCCGCCGGGGCGGCGGCGCGCCCGTGCCCTCCGGATCCGAGCCGGAGCAGGAGACGCCCGAGGAGAGCGCGCCGGCGGCGGATGCGGCGCTCGCCGGAGATGCGGAGGAAGCGGTCGCCTCGGAGCGAGATGCCGAGGCAGCCGGCGAAATCGCGCCGAGCGAGTGGACGCTCAAGCCTGTCCCCGACGAGGAGCCCGCGGAAGCGGCGGAGGCGGCAGACGAGACCGTCGACGAGGCAGAGCCCGCCGAACCCCGGGACGCCGATGCGGTCGCGGAGATGCGGCCCCAGCCGTCCGCGCCGGCGGACCCGCCCATGCCCGACACGCCCGAAGCGCCCACGCCGGCCGCGCCGGAGCCGCCGGCCCCCGTG
>CAZWWR010000128.1:0-7241 GCA_964637265.1 uncultured Jannaschia sp. | reverse complement strand
GGGTCGGGCGCCTGCCGCACCCGTCCGGCGACGACGGCGTCGGCCCGCCCCGCATGTCGAAGAGCGAGCGCCGCGAGCCTGCGGGCCCGCGCGTCCCCCGCGCCGTCGAGGCCCGAGCGGGCTTCGGAGAGCATCTGTCCTTCCTCCGTCACGGCGCGCAGCAGACGCAGGGCCGCGCCACGTGGGCTCGGCGGGCGGGACGTGCGGTCGCGATCGGGGTGGGTCCGCTTGTCGGGCATCGGCGGGCCCGTATATGAGAGGCGACCACCCGACAAGGAGAGGCCCGATGAGCCAGCCGCCGCGCATGACCGTCGATCCGGATGCCGTCACGCTTGCGGACGCCGGCCCCACCTGTCCGACCGAGCGCCCCGCGGCGCCGACGGTGCCGCCCCTCGAGCAGGAGGCCGAGGCGGCGCGGCGGGCGGCGCTTCCAGACGTCGCGCGGCGCGCCCTCGAGGAGGCGGAAGCGCGGCGGGCCGCAGCCGCCGGTCCCGACCTCCCGCCGGAACTCGGCGGGCGCGACGGCCCGGAGCCCGTCCGCTACGGCGACTGGGAGCTAAAGGGCATCGCGATCGACTTCTGAAGGGCGCCCTCGACCGGGCGGTGACAGGATATGGTCCGGACCCCACCGCCGGCGGGCCCGGCAAGCGGATTGCCAACCGGTCGTGGGGCAGGGTGCACGGAGGATGACCCGAGCCCCTGGTCTTTCATCCTACGGATACAGGTTCGTAGGAACTGACGCCTCACAGGGCCGAGGCGTGGGCGATGGCATGGCACCGGCTGGTATGGCTGGAGCGTGAAACCGATTCGGGATCGCTTTCGTCTGTGATCCCGCCCATTCGGCACTGACCAAGCCGCCTCAAGACCGGCCCCGGTCCGCACGCCATCCTACGGGCGCGCGGACGCGGCACCCGGGTCGCTAATCGTCGCGCAGCCCGAGCACGTCCGTCATGTCGAACTGTCCCGGCCCGTGATCCAGCCCCCAGAGCGCCGCGCGGATGGCGCCGCGGGCGAAGACCGTCCGGTCGGACGCCGAATGGCGGAGGATCACCCGCTCCCCGGGGCCCGCGAAGATCACGTCGTGCTCCCCGATCACGTCGCCGCCCCGCACGGCGTGGAAGCCGATCGCCCCCGGCCGCCGCGCCCCCGTGATGCCGTCGCGGCCGCGATCCTCCACCTCCGCGAGGGACACGCCCCGCCCCTCGGCGGCCGCCTCGCCGAGCATCAGCGCGGTTCCCGAGGGCGCGTCGACCTTCATGCGGTGATGCGCCTCGACGATCTCGACGTCGTAGTCCGGCCCCAAGGCTTGCGCGACCCGGCGCGTCAGGCCGAGCAGGAGGTTGACGCCGAGGCTCATGTTCCCGGCGCGGACGATCGTCGCGTGGTTCGCCGCCCAACCGAGGCTCTCGAATTCGGCCTCCGAAAAGCCGGTCGTCCCGATCACGTGGACGATGCGGGCCTGCGCTGCGAGCTCCGACATCGCGACGCTCGCCGCCGGCGTCGTGAAGTCGATCACCGCCCGCGCGCCCGCGACGAGCGCCAGCGGGTCCGCCGCCACCGGCACGTTCCAGGCCGGGCCGCCGAGCGCCTCGCCGAGATCCTCCCCCACCCACGGGTGGCCCTCCGCCTCGGTCGCGCCGATGAGGGCGAGGTCGTCCCGTTCGCGCAGGAGCGCGGCGATGGTCCGACCCATGCGCCCCGACGCCCCCGCCACCACCACGCCCGGCAGGTCCGTCATCCGATCGCCTCCTGTGCCACCGCCCCGCGCGCAGCCGGGCCCCGTGGGGCGGTCTGTGCCGCGGGCCGGCCGCGAGGGCAAGCCGGCGCGGGGGTGGCGCTTGCGCGGGGGCCGGGGCAGGACTAGGGACCGGTGCTCCGGGGAGGGTGTCCCCCGAGGAGGATGCATGGCCAGACCCCGACATGACGGACCAGGACCGAGCCACCGCCAGCTCCGCGTAGGCGAGCTGCTCCGCCGGCGCCTCTCGGAGGTGCTGCTGCAGGGCGAGGTCCACGATCCCGACCTGAACCGCCTCTCGATCACCGTGGGCGAAGTCACCATCTCGCCGGACCTGCGGGTCGCGACCGCTTGGGTCATGCCGCTGGGCGGAGGCAACGAGGCGGAGGCCGTGGCCCTGCTGGCGCGCCACGCGGGCGAGCTGAGGCGCCTCGTCAGCCGCGGCCTGAACCTGAAGTTCGCGCCCGAGCTGCGGTTCCGCGTCGACGAGACCTTCGACCGGATGGACGAGGCCCGGCGGCTGTTCTCCGACTCCCGCGTCGCGAGGGACGTCGCGGCGGACGACCGTGCCGGGCCGCGCGGGGAGGCGGAGGACGACGGCGCATGATCCGCCTCGCGGCTCTGCTCGCCCTCCTGCCTGCGCTGCCGGCGGCGGCAGACATCTGCCGCCCGGTGGAGCATCGCGAGCGCGCCTTCACCGTCTGCACCGTCGACCTGTCGGTGGCGGATGCCCGCCTCGCGCTCACCGCGTCCGACGGCAGGCCGGTGGGGGACTTCCGCCGCCTCGCGGCCGAGGTGGAGGCCCGGGGCGAGGGGCCGCTCCTCCTGGCGACCAATGCCGGCATGTATCACCCCGACCGGAGCCCCGTAGGCCACTACGTCGAGAGCGGCGAGATGCTCCGGGGCGTGGTGACCTCCGCCGGCCCGGGCAATTTCGGGATGCTCCCCAACGGCGTGCTCTGCCTCGCCCCGGGGCGCGCGGCGGTGGTCGAGTCGCGCGCCTTCGCCGCGGCGGCGCCCCGCTGCGCCCATGCCACGCAGTCGGGGCCGATGCTGCTGATCGACGGGGCCGTCCACCCGCGTTTCATCCCCGACAGCACGTACCGCAACGTCCGGAACGGGGCGGCGGCCTCGCCGGACGGAAGGCTCCTCCACCTCGCCATCTCCGACGAGCCCGTCACGTTCGACGAACTCGCCACGCTGTTCCGTGACGTGCTCGGGGCGCGGGACGCGCTCTACCTGGACGGGGCCATCTCGCGGCTGCACGTCGACGGCCGCTCGGATGGCGGGCGGATGATGGGCCCGATCCTCTACGTCGTGCCGCGGGCTCCGCCGCAGGGCGGGGACGGCTGATGGGGAGGCGGCGCAGGGGCCGGGACGTGCATGGCTGGCTGGTCGTCGACAAGCCGGCAGGTCCGACATCGGCGGCGGTGGTGAACAAGGTGCGCTGGGCGCTCGAGGCGCGCAAGGCGGGCCATGCGGGCACGCTCGATCCGGACGCGACCGGCGTCCTCGCCGTGGCCCTGGGCGAAGCGACCAAGACGGTGCCCTTCGTCGCCGACGCGAGGAAGGGCTACCTCTTCCGCGTCCGCTGGGGCGCCGAGACGGCGACCGACGACGCCTCCGGCGCGGTGCTGCGGGAGGCGTCGGCACGGCCCGACGCGGACGCAGTCGAGCGTGCGCTTGACGCCTACCGCGGCGACATCGAGCAGGTCCCCCCGGCGGTCTCGGCCGTGAAGGTCGATGGCGCGCGCGCCTACGATCTCGCCCGCGCCGGGGAGGAAGTGGAACTCGCCCCCCGCCCGCTCCATGTCGGGTCGCTCGACCTTCTGGAGGCCGACGCCCACGGCGCGACCCTCCGGATGGTGTGCGGCAAGGGCGGCTACGTCCGGAGCATCGCCCGCGATCTCGGCCGGGACCTCGGCTGCCTCGGTCATGTGGAATGGCTGCGGCGGGAGTGGTCCGGGCCATTTATGGCCGGCGAAGGGCTCCCCTGGGAGGAGGTCGAGCGCCTGGCCCGGACTCCCGAGCTGGAGGCGCGCCTGCTCCCCCTCGAGGCGGGGCTCGCGGACCTGCCCGAGCTCGCCTGCGCCGAGGTGGCCGCCCGGAGGCTGCGCAACGGCAACCCGGCGGAGGTGCTGGCCGGCGCCGCTCCGGGTACGGAGGCCTGGGCCTCCCTCGGGGGCGAGGCGGTGGCCGTGGGGCGCTACCTCGGCGGGATGCTCCACCCCTCGCGGGTCTTCGTCCGGTGAACGGGCCGGTCATCGTGCGGCGCCACGTGAAGGGGGATGCGCCCTCGGTGGCGACCTACTCGCCATGCGAACGGTTCCGATACGACCTCCTGCGCGTGTGGGACGGGGCTGGAGGCCGGGCCAACTTCCTCATGCTCAACCCCTCGACCGCGACGGAAGTGCAGAACGACCCCACCGTGGAGCGGTGCGAGCGCCGGGCGCGGGCGCTGGGGTTCGGCGCCTTCCGCGTGACGAACATCTTCGCCTACCGCGCCACCGACCCGAGGGCGATGCGGGCCGAGCCGGACCCGGTCGGCCCGCTCAACGACGCCGCCATCCTCGAGGCCGCGGGCTGGGCCGCGGAGGCGGGAGGGCCGGTCGTGTGCGCATGGGGCACGCACGGGGCTCATGCGGGGAGGGGGGCCGCCGTGGAGCGGCTGCTGCGAGGGGCCGGGCACCGTCTGAGCTGCCTGGGGCTCAGCAAGGCCGGCCACCCCGTCCACCCGCTCTACATCCCCTACGAGCGCCAGCCCCGGCCGTGGGAGCCCTGATGGAGACCCGCCACGCCACCGCCCCCGACGGGACCCGCATCGCCTATCGCTTGGCAGGCGAGGGGCCGCCGCTCGTGCTCCTCCACGGCTACCCGCAGAACCACCGCTGCTGGCTCCCGGTGCTGCCCGCCCTGGCCGCGCGGTTCCGCTGCCTGCTGCCGGATCTGCGAGGCTACGGCGACAGCGACGCGCCCGCCGACGACGCGGACCATGCGGTCTACTCCAAGCGGGTCATGGCGCGGGACGTGGCCGCGGTGCTCGACGCCGAGGGGGTGGCCCGCGCCTCCGTGGCGGGGCACGACCGGGGCGCGCGGGTGGCCTACCGGCTGGCGCTGGACCTGCCCGGGCGGGTGGACCGGCTGGCGATCCTCGACGTGATCCCGACCGCGGCCTTCTGGGACGCGTGGACGGCCGATCTCGCGATGAAGGCCTACCACTGGACTTTCCTCGCCCAGCCGGCGCCCCTGCCGGAGCGGATGATCGGCGCGCATCCGGCCGCCTATGTCGACTGGACGCTCGCGAGCTGGACCCGTTCCGGCACGCTCGAGCCCTTCGCCGCCGAGGCGCTCGAGAGCTACCGGGCGCAGGCGCGGGAGCCCGCGCGGGTGGCGGCGATGTGCGCGGATTACCGGGCCGGATGGCACGTGGACCGGGCGCTCGACGCGGCCGACAGGGAGGCGGGGCGGCGGATCGCGGCGCCTGTTCTGTTTCTCTGGGGGGAGGGGGGCTTCCCCGCCCGGTCGGGCGATCCGCTGGGCGTGTGGCGGGGCTGGGCGGAACGGGTGGAGGGGCATTCGCTCCCCTCCGGGCACTTCGCGATGGAGGAGGCGCCGGGGCCGGTGGGCGAGGCCCTCCTGCGGTCCCTGGGGTCGTGATCCGCGTCGTGACGCAGGTCGTGACGTGGGTCGTGACGTTCGGGGCGACGGGCAGGGATCCGGGCGAGGTCACGGGCAGGGCGACGGGCGGTGCGACGGGCGGTGCAACGGGCGGGCCGGGGCCGTGCGCGCGCCCCCTTTTCAAGCCGGTCCCGGACGTGTAGGCGGCGGCCTTCTCCACGGGCGCGCGCTGGACGACATCCCGGCCGCTGCCATCACGCACAGCCAAGGAGGCCCCGATGTCGATAACGGTCGAAGAGAAGCAGCGCCTGATGAAGGAATACGCGACGAAGGAGGGCGACACCGGCTCTCCGGAGGTGCAGGTCGCGATCCTGACCAGCCGGATCACCACGCTGACCGAGCACTTCAAGACGCACAAGAAGGACAACCACTCCCGGCGCGGGCTGCTCAAGCTCGTGGCCCAGCGGAGGAAGCTCCTAGACTACACCCGCGCGAAGGACGAGGCCCGCTACCGGAGCCTGATCGAGCGGCTCGGCATCCGCCGCTGAGCTCCGCGCCGCGCATCGACGCCCCCGCTCGCGGGGGCGTTTTGCGTTTGAAGGGGGCTCAGGCGGCCGGCCCGGCGCGCGGCGACGGGCGGACCGTCAGGCGACTTCGATGTGGTGATCGGGCACGAAGGTCTGGTCGTGGATCGGCGGCCGCTCGTAGCCGCGCTGCTCGGGCCGCTCCTCGAGCTCCACCTCGGGCTGCTCGACCTCCTCGTAGTCGATCAGCGA
This sequence comes from uncultured Jannaschia sp., assembly GCA_964637265.1. GTDB lineage: Bacteria > Pseudomonadota > Alphaproteobacteria > Rhodobacterales > Rhodobacteraceae > Jannaschia. The sequence goes on along the minus strand of CAZWWR010000128.1, from coordinate 1,112 downwards.
GAGCAGGTGGTTGATGCAGTTGAGCCGGGCGTGCTTCTTGACGTCCGACTCGACCACGTACCAGGGCGCCTGCTCGATGTCCGTATGGGCGAACATGTCGTCCTTGGCCTTGGAGTAGTCGACCCAGCGCTTCCGGCTCTCCAGGTCCATGGGGCTCAGCTTCCACTGCTTCGTGGGGTCGTTGAGGCGCTTCTGGAACCGGCGTTCCTGCTCCTCGTCGCTGACCGAGAACCAGTACTTGATGAGCTGGATCCCCGAGCGCACCAGCATCCGCTCGAACTCGGGGCAGGAGCGCATGAACTCGCGGTACTCCTCGTCGGTGCAGAACCCCATCACCCGCTCGACGCCCGCGCGGTTGTACCAGGACCGGTCGAAGATCACGATCTCGCCCGCCGACGGGAGGTGCGCCACGTAGCGCTGGAAGTACCACTGCGTCTTCTCGCGCTCGGTCGGGGCGGGGAGCGCCACGACCTGGCAGATGCGCGGGTTCAGCGCCTCGGTGATGCGCTTGATGGTCCCGCCCTTGCCGGCCGCGTCGCGCCCCTCGAAGACGATGACCGTCCGGTGGCCCGTCTCCTTCACCCACTCCTGGAGCTTGACCAGCTCGATCTGCAGCCGGGCCAGCTCCTCCTCGTAGGCCTTGTTCGAGATCTTCTTTCTCTTCTCAGCCATTTGATGCCTCCCAGCATGTCAATGGAAGTCTAGCGTCATAGCATTATGCGTAAAGGCGGGGCCGGGCTCGCAAGGCCGCGCCTGCGTCCGGCCCGGACGGCGAGCGGGGTTCCGGTCGCCTGTGGTTCGACGCTTCTGCCCGAGGATGTACCGGAACGCGCCATCGACCCCTGTTTCAGGGAGCGCCGTTCTCGATCGCGGAAGGAGGGGCCCGGCCCGCGATGGCGGTCCGGCGGAGGACGTCCGGGGCGTTACCGGCGGTGGCGATGCGGCGGCACCGCCCCCCAGGGCGGTCGATGGTGCGAGCCGGGCCACGCGAGGGGGCCAGGGCGGCCGTCCCGTGGTGCCGCGTGGCGTCGCGACGGCGGCGGCGAGGATCGAGGGCATCCAGGTGGCGGAGCGCCGCGGGGTCCGGCGGCCGGTCGGGCGGCGCGTCTGCG
>CAZWWR010000127.1:0-7261 GCA_964637265.1 uncultured Jannaschia sp. | reverse complement strand
CGTTGATGACGTAGCCCTCGACGCGCTCGATGATGACGTTCTCGGCGTCCCAGTATTCCGGGTTCTTCGTCAGGGCGAAGCCCTCGTTGAGCGAGATGCTGTCGAGGGTGTAGGCCCCGTTGTGGACCATGTTCTCCGGGTCGGTCCAGTCCTCGCCATGCTCCTCGATCGTCGCCTGATGCGCGGGGAAGAGCGTGGCGTAGGTGGTCATCGCCGGGAAGTAGGGGAGCGGCTGGGTCAGCGTGACCTTGAGCGTGCGGTCGTCCACCGCCTCGACGCCGAGTTCGGACGGGTCCATCTCGCCGGCCACGATCTCGGCGGCGTTCTCCATCGAGGTCAGCTCGACGTACCACTGGTAGGGCGAGGCCGTCGCCGGATCCGCCGCGCGGCGCCAGGCGTAGACGAAATCGCCCGCCGTCACCGGATCGCCGTTCGACCAGCGCGCGTCCTCGCGAAGCGTGAAGGTGTAGACGGTGTTGCCCTCGGAGGCCTCGAAGCCCGTGGCCACGCCGGGCACGAGGTTGCCCTGGGCATCCTGGTTCATCAGCCCCTCGAAGAGCTGCCGGATGACATGCGATCCGGCCGTCTCCTCGTTGAGCTGCGGATCGAGCGTGGGGAACTGGTCGAGCAGGCGGTAGCGGAACACCTGCTCCTCGGCCAGCGTCTCGCCCGGCTGCGGGTCGGCGGCGAGCGCAGGCGTGAGGCCGGTGGCCAGGATGGTCGCGGACGTGAGCGCGAGCAGGGTTCGACGCATGACGGGAAGCTCCTCCGTTGGGTGCGGGCCGTTCGGGCGCGGCCCGTCGATGATCCGAGGATGCCCGACATGCCCGAGGATGCAAGCGAAGGTTGCGGTTGTCGTGGGGAAAGCCCTCCTTTTGCCCGTAGGTTCGGCGCGCACCCGCACGAATGCGGCGGCCGTTCCCCTTCCCGCCGCGTCGTGCAGGAACGGCCGCGCGACGGCGCCGGGAGCCGGCCGCGCGGCGCCCCGGGCGGCACGAACCGCCTTGCCGCCACGCGGCCAAGCCCGCATCCCGGCAGCGTCGGGGGCCATGGAGCCCCGGTGTTGAGCCCGCCCCCGGCCAGCGGTATGCGACGCCTCCGTGACCGCTGCGCGGCGACAAGGGACGGATCCTGAAGCCATGAACGGCGCAGACGAGCGGCTGCAACGCGCCCGGCGCGCCCTCGCCGGCCCGGAGGCCGGCGTCGCCGGACTGCCTCGGGGAGGTTGGGCCCTGACGGTCCTCCGGGACGTCCCGGAGCACCCCCGGGGCGGACGCGCGATCCTGCGGGCCCGGGGGCCGGAGGGATCACGGGTCGTGCTCAAGGTCTACGACAGGCGGGAACGGGCGGAGCACGTCCACGCCTGGCTCCGGGGGCTCTCGCAGCGGGGCGCGGCGGTGGTCGGGCCGGTGTTCTGCGCACCCGCCCCCGGGGTGCTGGCGCTGGAGGATCTCGGGGACCGCACCGTGCTCGACCTGCTCGCCGGGGGGGGCGTCGCCTCGGTGCTCCGCTGCTGCACGGCTTGGCTCGATGGCTACCAGCGCCTCGTTCCGGCCGAGCCCGTGGCCTTCGACCCCCATTCGGTCACCGCCCCCCTGCGGCGGGCGGTCGAGCGCCTGCCCGAGGGGAAGCGGGCCAGGGGAGCGGCCGCCCGGACGGCGGTCCGGCGGGGGCTCAAGCCGTACGCGGGCAGGCCGCTGCGCCGTGCCGAGCCCTTCGGCGACCTGAAGCCCGAGAACCTCGCCCTCTGCCCCCGCACGGGCCGCGTCGTCGGGATCGACGGTAACCCGGACCAGGGCCCGATGCCGCGCGAGTACGAGATGGCGACCCTGCTGAACTGGGCGCGGCTGCACCGCCTGAACCGGGTCGGCCGCCTTCCCCTGCCCCGGCCTCCCGCCGGATGGCTCCGCATGCGGGACGCGGCACTCCGGCGGCGCGAGGAGGCGGCGCTGCTGTCGGGCCTCGGCACCCGTGCGGAGCCCGACGGCGCCGACGGGGGGCCGGACATCGAACTCGTCCGCGCCTTCGCCGACCTGCTGCTCCTGCGCACATGGCTGCGCCGCGTCGGCGCCGGCTGGGATCGCCGCAGATCCGCCCGGCTGGAGGCCTGCCTCGCCGGCGGGGAGGGGGCGTGAGGCGATCGCGACGGCGGCGCGGCGGCGCGTCCGCGGCCGGTCCCCTGCGGGAGTGCCGGGTTCTCGCATGATCCGACCGGGGGCGCATGGCGGGTGAGATCGCCTCGGGGCCGATGGGCATCGGCTCGCCTCCCCGCACGGCTGGCGCCGACGCGGCGCGAGACCTTCGCCGAAGCACGCCACGGGAGGCCCGGATCGCGACGCGGGGACCACCCCCTACCGGCCGCTACAAGGCGCGCAGCGCCGCCAGCTCGACCTCCCCGAAGAACGCCTCCCGGCCGAGGGCCTCGCTCGCGTCCTCCGCGCCAGTCAGCGCGAGCGCCCAGACGGCCCCGGTCTCCTCGTCCAGCCAGGCGCCCCCGGTGAAGCCGAGCGCATGGCCGGCATGGCCCACGAGCGGGCGGTCCAGCCGGTCCGAACGCAGGAGCGTCAGGCCGAGGCCGTAGGCGGGGAAGAGCCCCTCGCACCATTCCCCGTTCGCCCCGTCGTGGACCCAGGCCGGGGCGCGCATCAGCCGCCCCGCCTCTCCCGACGTGGCGAAGCGCACGAGGCGCGCCGCCTCCGCCACGCTGGCGCGAAGCCCACCCTGGGGCGAGAACCAGGCCGCGTGGCCCGGCTCCCAGCGCGCGAGGTCGACGCCCTCTCCGTTCCGCCAGATCAGGTCCGCGTCCCACGCGCCGGCGGCGCCGTCCACCTGCAGGACGAGATCTTCCCCGTGACGCTGCCACAGGGCGAGGCGGCGGCCCCGGTCGGAGACGCCGGCCCAGTTGAAGCCCCCGCCGATGCCCGCGGGCCCGAGCACCCTCCACTCGAGGATGCGGTCGAACCGATCTCCCTCGAGGCGCTCGAGAAGCACGCCGAGCAGGACGTAGTTGATGTTGGCGTAGTCGAACCACGTGCCGGGGGGCCGGGGGCGCGCGGCCGGCTCGCGGGCGACATGCGCGTCGGGCGCCTCGGGCGGAGGGATCACGTAGCCCGCCGCGTCTGAGTAGCCCGAGAGGTGCGAGAGCAGGTGGCGGACGGTCGGAACCGGCGCCGGAAGCTCCAGCCAGCGGTCCGCGGGCGCGTCGAGATCGACCAGCCCGTCGAGCGCCGCGCCGACCACGGCCCGCGCGGTCGCGACCTTGGAGATCGAGGCCACGCGCATCCTGAGCCCCGGATCGGCGACGGCCGGTCCGTCCGGCCCGTCGCGCCCCGAGAGCCACGACGTCTCCTCCCCGTCGGGCCCGATCCTCGCGAGGGCGGCCGCGAGGTGCGGACGCGGGCCTCTGAGCCCCGCCTCCAGCGCCGCGCGGGGCCGGTCGAGCGGGCCGGTCATCGCCGCCGCCTCCTCCGCCGCCCGCCTCGCCCGCCCCGGCCCCCGAGCCGGGGCCACGGCCGTCCGGCAACCACCGGGCCGATCAACGGGCGACCATCGTCAGCAGCTCGTAGGTGGCGACGTCCTCCCCCTCCCCGTCCTCCAGCCGAACGTGCCAGCGGACCTCTCCCCACTCCTCGTTCCGCGGGTGGCGGCCCATCACCGTGAGCGTCGCGCGGATCCGGGCGCCCGGCACCACCGGCTTGAGGAAGCGCAGGGCGTCAAGACCGGTGTTCGCGAGCACGGGGCCCTCCGCGGGCTCCACGAAGAGGCCGGCCGCGAAGGACAACAGGAGGTAGCCATGCGCGACGCGACCGGGGAAGAACGGGTTCCGCGCCGCGGCCGCGTCGTCCATGTGGGCGTAGAAGCGGTCGCCCGTGAACTCGGCGAAACGGGCGACGTCCTCCGAGGTGACCTCCCGCCAGTCCGTGACGACCGAGACGCCGGGCTCGAGCTCGCCCCAGCGCCGGCGGAACGGATGGGGCGGGCCCTCCCGCCGCGGGGCGCCGGGGATCCAGCGGCGCGTCGCCGCCCCGAGGAGCCGGGGGGACCCCTGCAGCGCCGTCCGCTGCATGAAGTGCGTCACACCCCGGATGCCGCCCAGCTCCTCGCCGCCGCCCGCGCGTCCGGGGCCGCCATGCACCATGTGAGGCATCGGAGCGCCGTGGCCGGTCGCCTCCCCGGCGCCGTCCCGGTCGGCGAAGTAGAGCCTGCCGTGCCACGCCCCGGCGAGCTCCACCGCCCGGCGGGCCACGGCCGGGTCGTGGGTGATGACGGAGGCGACGAGGCTCCCCCCGCCCCGGTTTGCGAGCGCGAGCGCATGGTCGAGATCGCGGCAGGGCAGGACCGTGGCGACGGGCCCGAACGCCTCAGTGCCGTGCACCGCCTCCGCCCCGTCCGGATCGGCGCAGTGGTAGAGGCGCGGGGCCATGAACGCGCCGGCCGGATCCCCCGCGGGCGCCCAACCGGCGTCCGGACCGTGGACGAGGCGCGCCTCGGCGCCGATGCGAGCGGCCTTCGCGCCGACATCGGCGCGTTGCTCGGCCGACACGAGCGCGCCCATCCGGGTGTCGGGGGCGCGCGGATCCCCCACCACGACGCGGGCGAGCCGGGCGCCCACCGCCTCGCACACCGCGTCCGCCTGGGCGGCGGGCACGAGGACCCGTCGGATCGCCGTGCATTTCTGCCCCGCCTTCACGGTCATCTCGCGCACGACCTCGCGCACCAGCAGGTCGAATTCCGGCGTCCCCCGCACCGCGTCGGGGCCGAGGATCGTCGCGTTCAGGGAATCCTGCTCCGCGGTGAAGCGCGCGCCCCCGCCGAGGAGCCCGGGATGGCCCCGCAGACGGGCGGCCGTGGCGGCAGACCCGGTGAAGGTCACGGCGTCCTGCGGACCCAGATGATCGAGCATGTCGCCCAGATCGCCAGTCACTAGCTGGAGCGCGCCCTCCGGGAGGAGCCCCGACGCGAGCATCATCCGGACGCAGGCCTCGGTGACGTAGCACGTGGCCGTGGCGGGCTTCACGATCGAGGGCATCCCGGCCAGCAGCGACGGCGCCAGCTTCTCGAGCATGCCCCAGACGGGGAAGTTGAAGGCGTTGACGTGGACGGCCACGCCCCGGAGCGGCGTCCAGACGTGCTGCCCCCCGAAGCTCCCGGCGCGGCCGAGCGGCTCCCAGCCGCCGTCCGGCAGGACGGTGTCGTCGGGCATCTCCCGCCGGCCCTTCGACGCGTAGACGAACATGGTTCCGATGCCCCCGTCGACGTCGAAGGCGTGGTCCGCCCGGGTCGCGCCGGTGGCGTAGGACAGCTCGTAGAGCTCCTCCTTCCGCTCGGTCAGGTGGAGGGCGAGCGCCTTGAGCATCCGCGCCCGGTCGTGGAACGTCATCTCCCGGAGCGCCGGGCCGCCGCGCTTGCGGGCCCAGACGGCCATCGCCGCCATGTCGAGCCAGGCGCCGCCCGCCCGCGCGAAGCGCCGGCCGGTCGCCGCCTCGCGGATCTCGCGCGCCTCGGCGCCGGGCCCGATCCAGGATCCCCGGGCATAGCTCTCGACGTCCAGCATTCTGCCTCCTCCGCGCCCCGCCCCGGGAGCCTGCACCCCGCGGCCCCTAGTGCGCCGCGTCGTAGCTGATCCGCAGGGCCTCGCTCGTCGGGAGGGCCTGGCAGGAGAGGGCGAAGCCCGCCGCCACCTCGTCGTCCTCGAGCGCATGGTTGGCCGCCATCTCCACCGTTCCCTCCAGCACCCGGCACCGGCAGGTCGAGCAGACGCCCGCGCGGCAGGACCACGGCGCCTCGATCCCGCCGGCGAGCGCCGCCTCGAGCACCGTCTGGCCGGGCGAGACCTCCACCTCGTGGGCCACGCCGTCGAGAACGGCCGTGAGCCGCGTCGCGGGGCGGGACGCGGCCTTCGCGCGGGCGGCCTGCGGCAGGCGCCCCCCCTGGTCCGAGGAGAAGAGCTCGTAGCGGATCGCCTCCTCCGGCATCCCGTGCCCGGCCAGCGCGCCGGCCACCGTCCGCATCATCGGCTCCGGGCCGCAGAGGAACGCCGCGTCCATCGAGCCCACGTCCACGAGCCGCCCGAACAGCGCGTCGCACCGATCGGCGTCGAGGCGGCCCGAGAACATCGGCGCCTCCTCGCCCTCCTCGAGGACGTGGATCACCTGCAACCGCCCCATGTGCCGGTTCTTCAGGTCCTCGATCTCGTCGCGGAACATGACGGAGGCCGGCGAGCGGTTCGCGTAGAGCAGCGTGAAGCGGCTCGCCGGCTCCTCGTCCAGCACCGACCGCAGGATCGACAGCACGGGCGTGATGCCGGAGCCGCCCGCGACGCCGAGATAGCGGTGCCGCGCCGACGGGTCGAGCGGCGGGCCGAAGCGCCCCTGCGGCGGCATCGCCTCCAGCACGTCGCCCTCCTCGAGCGCGTCGTTGGCCCAGGTGGAGAAGGCGCCCCCATCGACCCGCTTGATGCCGACGCGGAGGACGCCTTCGCCCACCGCCGAGCAGATCGAGTAGGAGCGCCGGATCTCGGTGCCGCCGAAGTCCCGCCGGAAGGTCAGGTACTGGCCGGGCCGGAAGTCGAAGGGCGCGCCTGGGGGCGGCTCGAGCGTCAGGGCGACCGCGTCGCGCGTCGTCCGCCGCAGCCCGGCGACCGAGAGGGGGAAGAAGGCGGTGCGGGCGGCGTTCACGGCACGTCCTAGTGGCACTTGAAGTGGTCGAAGGGCTCGAGGCAGCCGAGGCAGCGCCACTGCGCCTTGCAGGGCGTGGAGCCGAACTGGCTCACCCGCTCGAGGCGCTCTCCTCCGCAATGCGGACAGCGGCTCGGTCCCGCCGCGGCGGGCGGGGCGATGCCGTAGGCCTCGAGCTTCGCGCGGGCCTCCGCCCCGATCCAGTCGCTCGTCCACGGGGGGGAGAGGCAGCGCTCCACCTCCGCGTCGAGGCCGAGGGGCGCGAGGCGTGCGGTGAGCGCGGCCAGCGCCTGCATCTCGATCACGGCGGTGGCGGGGCAGCCGGAATAGGTCGGGGTGATGGAGGCGACGAGCGTCCCGCCCTCCCAGCGCAGGCCCCGGATCACGCCGAGGTCGACCAACGACAGGACCGGGATCTCCGGGTCGGGCACCTCCGAAAGCCAGGACAGGACTTCTTCGTCGGAGGGCCTGCGTCGCCCGGCCGACGGGGCCCCGCCGGCGCATCGCCCGGCGGCGGCGAAATCCGCCGCGCTCCCGGGGACGGGGGCCGGCGCCGGCCTCGGATGGCCTCGGCCCCTGCCCCG
>CAZWWR010000126.1:0-7393 GCA_964637265.1 uncultured Jannaschia sp. | reverse complement strand
CGACTGCTCCGGCGTGGGCCCGCGATCGGCGCGCTCGGGGAGCGCGTCGCCGCCCGTCTCGCGCCGCCGGCGCTGCGCGCGCAGCCGGTCGATCGCCGCGTTGCGCGCGATCGTGGCCAGCCATGTGATCGGGCTGAGCCCGTTGGCGGCGTAGCGGTCGGATGCGTGCCAGACCTTCACGTAGACCTCCTGAAGCACGTCCTCGGCGGCGGGACGGTCATCGAGGACACGCAGGCAGATGCCGAAGAGTTTCGCCGAGGTCGCCTCGTAGAGCGCCTCCATCGCCGCCCGCTCGCCCAGGGCGCAGCGGGCGATCAGCGCCTCGATCTCCTCGGGTGTTCGCGTCGCGGCCATGGCGGGATGTGGAGGGACGGGTGCGGCGTTGTCCACCGCCGGGGCGGGGGCGCCGGCAAGATTCTCGGCGCGCCGCGAAACTCTCGCCGGCGGCCCGTCGTGGCTTCGTCCGATCGCGGCCCGACCTGCCGCGCCCATGACGAGGAGAGACCCATGACCGTCCGCATCCTGACCACCACCGCCCTTCTGACGCTGGCCGCCCCGGCGGCCCACGCCATGGGCCATGCCGGCACGACGGGCTACGCGCTCACCGACGGTGGCGCGACGCTCGTGACGATGGCCGACATCGCAGCGCCCGGCGAGGCGCGGACCCATGCGCTCGAGACGCCGCTGCGCGCCATCGCCCACCGCCCGGTGACCGGCCGGCTGCTGGGCTATGCCGACGGCGCGATCTACGAGGTCGACCCGGCCTCGGGCGCGCTGACCGACCTCGGCGCGGCCTTCGCGGACGACGCCGTGATCGGCGAGGGCGCGGTCGCCTTCGACTTCAACAACCGGATCGACGCGGTGCGCGCCGTGGGCGCGGACGGCGCGAACCTCGTCCACTTCCCCGAGGGCTTCGGCGACGGCGACGAGCGCGCGGGCTCGGTGCGCCGCTTCACGGATGCCTTCTACGCCGAGGGCGACGCCAATGCCGGCGCCGCGCCGGCGATCTTCGCCAACGCCTACACGAACGCGATCCCGGGCGGCACGGCCTCCTCGACCGCCCAGTACGCGATCGACGCGGGCACGGACGCTCTGGTGACGCTCGCCAACAACGCCGGCGAGCTGGCGACGGTGGGCGCGCTCACGGTGGACGGCGAGGCCGTCGACGTGACCGATGCGGGCGGCTTCGACATCGTCTCGGAGGCCGAAGGCTCGGACATGGCCTACGCGGTCCTCCAGATCGAGGGCGAGGACACCGCCGGCCTCTACCTCGTCGACCTCGCCTCCGGCGCGCTGACCCCGCTGGGCGACCTGGGCACCGGCGGCGTCACCGGCTTCGCCGCGTCGCGGGGCATGTGACCCCCCGGTGTCCCCGTCCCCCGGACGACACGGGGGGCCGGCCCCGGGACACCGAGCCGGAAAGGAGCGCCCCGGTCCCCCACCGGGGCGCTCCGCCGCCGGCCGCGGCAGGAGACCATGGGCGAGCGGACCCGCCATCACGGGACGACGCCGGGAGGACCGGTCGATCGGCACCTCGGAGGGGCGCCTCGCCGATGACCGGAACGGCGCCGGAAGGTGACGGTGCGGGCGCTCCGCGCGGGAGGGATCCATCGAGGAGACGGCGCCTGGGATGCTACGCCGCCCGCACCGTCACGAAGCTGTCGAGGTCGCGGTCGGGCAGCAGCGTCAGGCGGTCCTCCCGGGGCCGCTCGAAGCGCCTCTCGACGCGGCCGCTCTCCGGGTCGAGCACCTCGACGCACAGCCGCTCGCCCGCCAGAGCGCGGGTGTCGAACACCAGGATCGTCCGCACCGGCGCGTAGGCGATGAGCCAGGCGCCGCCCCGGTCCCGCGCGACGCGGGCGTGCACCGCCGGGTCGAGATTGCCCGCGCCCGCGGCGTCGATGCCGATCGAGAGCCTGTCGGGCCAGGCGCCGGCCTGCCGGAAGGGCAGCAGCACCTCCTGCGCGGGCTCGAGCCCGGCGGGTCCGAGCTCGAGCAGCGTGTCCTTGAGGAGCGCGAGCTGCGAGGCGCCCGGCGCCTCCAGCGCCTCGCGCCACGTGGGGAGCCCGCCCACGTCCCAGGCGTGCGGCCGGTCGCCCTCGCGGAGCGTCTGCCGGATGGAGTCGTGGCCGTAGGTGAAGCCCGCCGCGCCCGCGAGCACCGTCCGGTAGTAGGACTTGCGCACGTCGTAGGCGCCGAACTGCGGCAGGTAGGGCGCGTCTCCCCGGGTGAAGGTGTGATGCGGCGTGCGGGTGCCGAACACGAACATCCGCGCCGCCTCGTAGTTGGGCTCCATGTCGATCACGGGCTTGGGCGGGAGCGTCCGCAGCAGCCGCTCGACATGCAGGTAGCCGGGCACGTTGGGCTTGTAGTGGCTGGTCTGGAGGGCGTTGAAGTCGAGCCACGGCTCCGAGTGGAAGATCTCGGAGGTCGAGAGCCCCACCGGGTAGAAGGTGACGAGGCGGCCGCCGCTGCCGCCCTCGCGCAGCCCCGCGGCCATCGCCCGGATCGTGTCGGCCTGCGCCTGCTCGTGGATCGGGCTGTCGCCGCCCAGCACCCAGATCACGTTCCCGCAGCCCGAGAGCGCGTCCGAGAGCGCGCGGCAATAGGCCCGGCCCGACGCGGCGTCCATGATGACGGGCCCCGCGGAGTTCGAATGCGGGTTCCACTTGTCGCCCCAGGTGGGCAGGAGCGCCATCACCAGGCCGTGCCGCGCCGCCGCCCGGGTGGTGGCGACGACCTGCTCCAGCCAGGCGGGGTTCATCCGCACGGCGCGCATGTCGGCCTCCGTCTCGAAGGGGCGGATGCCGGCGACGTTCGGCGTGTTGGGCTCGAAGAGGTCGCGGAAGACGCAGGCCTGCACCGCGGTGAAGCCCTTGGCGGCGCGGTCGCGGAACAGATCCTCCGCCTCGTCGGGGCGGAGCCTGCCGAACAGCGTCCAGGCCGTGTCGGCGAGGTAGAAGAAGGGCCGGCCGTCGGCGTATTCGAGCCTGTGCCCGCCGGGCGCGACGCGGGTGGCGAGGGTGGGGGCGGCAGGGCTCACGGGGCGGCCTCCGGTCAGCCCGCGCTCAGGCGCGGCAGCGCCAGAACGAGGTCGGGGACGAGGGTGATCAGGACGAGCACGGCGATCATCACGCCCACCAGCGGGAGCATCTCCGGGATGATCCGGTGCAGCGGCACGCCCGAGACGGCCGAGACGATGAACAGCAGCCCGCCCACCGGCGGCGTCGAGAGCCCGATCATCATGTTGAGGATCAGCACGACGCCGAAATGCGTGAGGTCGATCCCGAAGGCCCGCGCCACCGGGATCACCAGCGGCACGAAGACGATCAGCAGCACCATCGTGTCGACCACCATGCCCAGCACCAGGAAGGCCAGGTTCACCATCAGCAGCAGCATCAGCTTCGAGGTGGAGACCTCGATCAGGAAGGCCGTGAGATGCGCGGAGACCTGCTCGTAGGAGATGATGAAGGAGAAGGCGAAGGCCGCGCCGATCTTCACGGCCACCACGGCGGTGGTCTCGGCCGAGTCGACGAGCACCGTCCAGAGCCGCCGCGGGCCCAGCGTGCGGTAGATGGCGAAGCCCACGAAGAGCGCCCAGGCCGCGGCGATGGCGCCGCCCTCGGTGGGGGTGAAGATGCCGGTGTAGATGCCCGTGAGGAGGATCACCGGCGTCAGCAGCGCCGGCAGCGCCCGCAGCGTGAGGAGCAGCCAGGCCAGAAGCGTCAGGCCCACGCGCTCGCGGGGGTAGCCGCGCCGGTGGGCGACGACGGCCACGTAGCCCATCAGGAACGCGGCGAGGATCAGCCCCGGGACGATCCCGCCGAGAAAGAGCGCGCCGATCGAGGCGCCCGACAGCGTGGCGTAGAGGATCATCGGGATCGAGGGCGGGAAGATCGGCCCGATCGTGGCCGAGGCCGCGGTGATCGCGCAGGCGAAGCCGTCGTCGTAGCCGCGCTTCTGCATCGCGCGGATCTCCATCAGCCCGAGCCCCGCGGCGTCGGCCGTGGCGGCCCCCGACATGCCCGAGAAGATCAGCGAGGCGACCACGTTCACGTGGCCCATCCCGCCCTTGAGGCGCCCGACGAGCGTGAGCGCCCAGTTGAAGATCAGGTCGGTGACGCCGCCCTCGTTCATCACCCGGGCCGCGAAGATGAAGAGCGGGATCGCGATCATCACGAACTTGACGTGGAGCTGGCCCACGAACTGGGTGGTGACCATCTCGACGGTCGCCACCGGGCCCGGCTCCAGCATGAAGTAGAAGACCGAGGCCGCCATCATGCCGATGGCGATGGGCATCCGGATGAGGAAGGTGACGACGAAGACCGCGAGGAAGACCGCGAAGGGGAGGCTCACCGGCCCCGCTCCGGGGAGCCGTCCGCCCGCTCGGGCGCGCGGACGGTGCCGTCCCCGCCGGCGGAGGCCACGGTGCCGTGCGGGCCCCCGCCCCCGTCTCTGCCCCCGCCCCCGCCCGCGTCGCCGCCCGTGCGCAGCGCCCGCACGTCGCGCCGGATGCGCCAGGAGTAGCGCGCGATCAGCGCCGCCAGCAGCACGAGGAACGGCGCGTAGACCAGGCTCATCCGGATCGGCAGCACGAAGGACGAGCGGAAGTTCATGTAGGCGATGTACTGGATCGAGGGCCAGACGAGCGCGACCAGCGCGACCACCAGGATCGTGTGGCCGACCAGGTCCATCACGCGCCGGGCACGCGGGCCGGCGAGGTCGGCGACCATGCCGAAGCGGATCAGCTTCTCCTCGCGCTCGGCATAGCCCACGCCGAAGCACACCAGCCACAGGAACAGGAAGCCCACCAGCTCCTCCGGCCAGGGCAGAGCGGCGAAGAAGTAGCGCATCACGATCTGCAGCAGGAAGACCGAGACCATGAGGAGCAGCAGCGCCGCCGGCAGGTGCTTCTCGACGAGGTCGAGCGCGAAGGCGGCGCGGGCCCGCCAGCGCGGGCGCGTCCGGTCGTCCATGCTCACGCCTCCCTCCTGCGGGCTTCGACCCTCCGTGCGGATCTGCCCCCGTCTCGGCCCCCGTCTCGGCCCCCGTCCGCCGCCTCCGTCCGCCGCTCCCATCCGCGGCCGCGGATGGGAGCGGCCGGCCTCAGCCGTCGGCCATCGACTTGATCGCCTCGTAGATCTCCATGTCCCAGTCGGCGGTGATGTCGGGGTTGTTCTCGTAGTACTCCCGCGCGTGGCGCATGAACGCCTCCTTGTCGGGCTCGACGATGGTGACGCCCATCGCCTCGAACTCGGCCAGCAGCGTGTCCTCGCCCTCCTTGATCAGGCCCGAGGCATAGGCGTGGGCCTCGTCCGCGGCCTGCTGGACCCAGCCCTTCTCCTCCTCGGTGAGCGACTGCCAGACCTGCTCGTTGATCGCGTAGTGGAGGTTCCAGACGAGATGGTCGGTGAGCACGAGCTGCTCGGTCTGCTCGATGAAGCCCATCGCCTTCGAGGTGGTCAGCCCGTTGTCCTGCCCGTCCACGGCGCCGGTCTGCATGGCGAGGTAGGTCTCGTTGAAGGCGACGGGCGTCGGATCGGCCCCGAGCGCCTTGCCGAGCGCGACCCAGGCCGGGTAGTTCGCCATCCGCAGCTTCACGCCCGCCAGATCCCCGGGCGCCGTCACCTCGCCCTCGACGTTCCCGGTCAGGCTGAGCTGCCGGGTGCCGTAGTAGATCGAGCCGTTCAGGATGCGCACGTTCGCCTTCTCGGCGATCTCGTCGAAGATGCGCTGCGCCACCTCCGAGGACCAGAAGCGCTCGGCATGCTCGACGCTCTCGAAGATGTAGGCCGAGATGAACATGCCCGAGTAGGGCACCTGCTCGGAGAAGGAGGACATGCCCGTGTCGGCGAGCTGGATCTGCCCCCGGGCGAGCGCGTCGCCGCTGGCGCCCTGCGGGAAGAGCTGTCCGCTGTCGTAGACGGTCATGGAGAGCCGGCCGCCCGAGAGCTCCTCCAGCCGCTCGGCGAAGAGGCGCGCGCCCTGGGCGATCGGGTCGTCGGGCACCATGATCGTGTGGAAGGTCCATTCCTTCGCCTGCGCCGCGGCCGGCCCCGCCAGGGGCAGGGCGGCGAGGGCGGCGGCCGCGAGGGCGCCGAACGCACGTCGTCTCATCTTGCTTCCTCCCGTTGCGGCCCCTCCTCCCTTCCGCGCGCCGCCCCGGGGCCGGGCGGGCGGGCGCGGCGGGGCCGTCAGCCGGCGGACCCGAGGAACGTGTCGTCGTCGAGCGCCTGCGTCATGGCGAGCAGCGCCGCGGTGTAGGAGTACTGCCGCATCCCCATGCAGAGCCCCGTGGCCGAGTGGGTGAAGGTCGATTTCAGCTCGCCCGAGTCCAGGCCCCTGGGCATCGCCGGCGCGGCCGAGATGTTGGCGAAGTGGACCTCGATCACCGGCCGGTCGGCATCCTGCAGCGCGTGACGGATGGCCTCTCCGATGGTCGTCGCGCCCGCGGGGTTGATGACGTAGCCGTCCACGCGGTGCGCGCTCTCGTGGACGAACTCCAGGATCGCGCCCTGGTAGTTCGACGAGAAGCACTCCACCTCCACGCCCAGATCCGTCCCGAAGCCCGTCACGAACGCCTTGAGGTCGTCGAGCGAGGCGATCGGGCCGTAGACCTGCCTGGAGCGGTTGCCCAAGCTGGACATGTTGGGCCCGTCGATCACCGCGATCCTGTGGCGGCGGTCCGACATGCGGGCGATGGTGGCGGTCGTGGTCATGGTCTCCCCCTCTTCATCTCCTGGGCCGGATCGTGCCCATCCCGCCGTCGATCTCGAACGTCGCCCCGGTGGTGGAGCGCGCGCCCGCGTCGGCGAGGTAGGCGACGGCGCGGCCGATCTCGGCCGGATCGATCATCCGCCCCGTGGGCTGGCGGGCGTCGAAGGCCGCGCGCTGCGCGTCCGGGTCGGGCGCGGCGGCGATGATCTCCTCCATGAAGGGCGTCGCGACCGTGCCGGGGGCGATGGCGTTCACCGCGATCCCCTCGCCCACGAGGTCGGCCGAGAGCGCCAGCATCATCGCCTGGCACGCTCCCTTGGAGGCCGAGTAGAGCACGCGGTCGGGGATGCCGTTGAGCGCCGAGCAGGACGACATCACGATCACCGAGGCCGCCTCCGACCGGCGCAGCCAGGGCAGGGCGGCGCGCGTCACGCGCATCTGCCCGAACACGTTCACGTCGAAGACGCGCCGCCAGTCCTCCTCGGTGCCGTCCTCGACGCCGCCCACGAAGGCGATGCCCGCGTTGTTCACCAGCACGTCGAGCCGGCCGTGCCGGGCGCAGAACCCGTCCACCGCCCCGCGGACCGCCCCGGCATCGGTCACGTCGGCCGTCAGCGCCTCCGCGCCCTCCGGTGCGCCCACCGCGCGGTCGAGCGCGCCCACCGCCGCCCCCCCG